>NZ_JALPRS010000001.1:604218-906328 GCF_023630255.1 Pontibacter deserti
TTACAAATGACTAGAGAAGAAGCACGCCAGATACTAACTCAGATGACAAGCAGCGAAAGCCTGCTGCGCCATGCCCGCACAGTAGAACTTGTAATGGAAGCCTATGCTGAAAAATTAGGTGAAGACGTTGAACAATGGGCCATTACAGGTATGCTTCACGATGCAGATTATCAAGCTTACCCGGACCAGCATCCGAACGTAATAGTTAACCTGTTGCGCGAACGTAACGAAGAAGAAGTTGCGCATGCTATATCGGCACATTATACCCACTGGGGAATACCTTACAATACGTTGCTGGACAAAGCTTTGCTGGCATGCGATGAGATAACCGGTTTTATAGTTGCTTGTGCGCAGGTAAGGCCACAACGATTGGAAGGACTTGAACCAAAATCAGTTATCAAAAAGCTAGGGCAAAAGAGCTTTGCCGCATCTGTAGATCGCGATGAGGTACGGATTGGTGCTGAGCTTTTTGGCGTAGATATGAAGGAGCACATTGCATTTATCATACAAGTGTTGCAACAACACCAGGATGAGCTGCAATTACAGCCACAAACAGGCGCACAAGTATAACAGAAGCGGGTTTAATGCCCGCTTCTTTATTGCATGTAATCTCCGAGTATTTCGAAGCCTTCCTTTTCGTCTTTAGCTTCCACTACCTCATTTATCACAAACTGTATTTCCTGTTCCGTCCAGTTTTCTTTTTCAGCGGCTTTTACGAATACATCTATCGCCGCATAGCGCGATCCTGAAGTTGGCAGTTGAACTTTAACTTTTTTACGAATCCTCATAGTATAAATTTTTATAACCCGAAGGTACATACTAATTGGAAATTACAGAAGCTGCTAGTCTTTGCAGTAACATTACCCTTTATATCTTAAATGTGAATTGTTAACCCTTTGCGGCTCGTCCCGTTTCAAAAGTAGACACTAACTGGCCCAAGAAGCGAATGGAGAAAAAGCTTTACACATGGGATGATCTTGAAAAGCTGGACGATCTGACTATTATAAAATACATTGCTCCGGTTATTGTAGTGCTCGTGCTGGCAGAATGGCTGATAGGGTATTACAAGAACCGCAATTATTATGATAAAAGAGATGCATTCGTCGCACTGGCTATCGGAGTTGGAAATGCAGTTTTAGGTGCTGCATTAAAGATATCCATGCTCACTGCGGCCATGGTTATTTATAATATGGTTCCGTGGGCAATGCCACGGGTATGGTGGGTATTTATAGTTTGTTTTGTGACGGTTGACTTCTGCCGCTACTGGGCACATCGTATTTCGCACGAACAGCGGTTCTGGTGGGCAACGCACGTTACGCATCATTCTTCCACTAAAATGAATTTCCTGGTCTCGCTTCGTACCAGCTGGTTTGCCCCTTTAAAAATCATTTTCTTTTTGCCTGTGCCATTATTAGGTATAGATCTACTTACTTTTTTTGTGTGCCACCAATTAGCTGTTCTTTACCAGTTCTTTGTGCATACAGAGTTAATTAAAAAATTACCTGCTCCAGTAGAATATATCTTTGTTACTCCATCGCATCATCGGGTGCACCATGGTTCTAATCCTAAGTATATAGACCGCAACTATGGTTCTACTTTTATTATCTGGGACCGGATCTTTCATACTTTTGAGCCTGAAACAGAACAGCCCGTTTACGGCCTCACAACTCCTGTAAAATCTTATAACCCTGTATTCCTAGTCTTCCATGAATGGGTCGCCATTTTTAGGGATCTATATAAGTGTAGTTCAATAAAAGAAGCTTTTCAGTTACTGTTCTACCCACCGGGTACAAAGGTTACTGCACAGCAGCAATCAGCGCATAAAGAGAGGCAAACACAGGTAAAGAGCCTGGAGACAGCACTCTTGAAAGGAAAAGTATAGCTACCTGAAAAAACGAAAGGCAGAGATTATCTCTGCCTTTCTATTGCTGTATTCTCTAAATTAGTTATTATACTGTTCCTGTGTTCTGCCGGCATCCTGATTATTGGCAGGGTTGCTTTGTGCTTCCTTCGGAACTCCCATCTTCTCTTCGCGGCGCTGCTGGTATTGGGCAAACTGCAGTGGTGTAAGTATATCTTTGATCAGAGATAACCTGGTTTGGCTGATAATGTCCATCTCGCTGGCCAGCTTTTTAGGGTTGTTTTTATACTTTGCCAGTACTTTATCAGCCTGCTTCATGCTGGTCAGGTTCACTTCATTAACCTTTTTAAACTGCTCTGGGGTGAGGCGTAAATTGGTGGCCATACTTTGGGTTATAGCTGTTGCCCGTTGTTCAACTGTTTTTGAAGTTGCCTGTGCAGGTGCTTTTGCACTCTGCGCAAAAGTGGTAACGGTTGCAAAAACAAATACGGCCGCTAAAAGTGCTTTTCTCATATCAGTGATGGTTATATTCTTTCGTTTTATAGCCTGAGCAATAACCATTCCGGTTATACAAATCCATAGACTTTGTAAACAAGGGCTGCTAAGCTAAAGTTTCTGTGCGTTTTAAGATTCGCTGTAGAAGTATACTTTGTAAAAGTGCATCCCGCGTTCTTCATCAAAGCCCCGCTCTACATACTGTTCGCTCTGCTCCGGGTTATAGCCACTGAATTTGATCTCGATCTGCGTATCCAGCTTAATAAAGTTGCGGAACTTGGGCTTCATATTACGAACGGTGCTCTTATTTATTGTAAACCCTTGTATGTCTTCTAAATTGCGTTCTTCGGCAAAAGCCTGGCTATAGTTCTTAAACCGCTCCGCTGATTCGGGCTCATCTATTACACTGCTGGTAAATTCTTCCAGGTCAAACGTCTCGTTCTTCGAAAAATAATCTACAGAACGGCTGATAAAATCTACTTGTTCTTTCCTGCTCTCGCTTTTGGCAAATACTTCTTCCGAAAAGTCCTTGCATAGGTTCAGTACCGTCCTTGTATTAAAGTTTGTATCTTTTAATTCATCTACGTGCAGAAAGTCATCTTTCCAGAACTGGGCGTCGGTGCTGTTGGCATCTACCATTTTCACACGATAACCGTCTTCAGCTTCTGTGTTATAAATCATACACCCTTTATCAACACCTTTCAGGTTAACGCCGGCATGGTAATCTATACTTAAGTCGTTATGACTGTCCTGGAAGGTCAGAAAAGTATCCTTGTTTTCTGATTTGAAAATTCCAATGGCATCTACTTCTTCGTCATTCATAATGCAGCCTGAAAAGTATGCCACATATAACTCGCCGCTTTTTACTTTCGGATGATCGGACTGCTCATATAAGTGATTCAGGATATGAACTGAATATTCATGAAACTTAGCTGGCTCATTAAACATAAGAGTAGCATAAGCAAACATCTCGTTCAGGGCAAGATCAGAAGTATGGGTAAACCGGAAAAACTCCTCCTGCTTAAACGGAGAAATAAAGTAGCGCAACAGCAGATCACTCAGTTGTTCATCTCTAAGGTCTACTACATCCTGAGAGGCAACTACACCTTCTTCCTTTGCTTTATTACCTACCCTGTGCACAGCTAAACGCTGCAGCCTTACCTGTATTTTATCACTCATCTGCTACTTTGTTTTGTTCCGGACCGCAAAGGTAAGGCTTATACTTTATAGTTGCAGGACATTAGTTAAAGTATACTTCTCTAGGTTAAGATTTATACCTGAAGCAAACTGTAAAATCAGATAATATAAAATTAAATTATTGATTTTTAGTTACTTAAAACAATTTACAAACCTAGGTTAATAGGTGAAAAGGTTTTGGCATGGTTTTTACATCATGCAAATCAGAGCCGCGCAGCTTAACAAATTCATATTATAACTAAGGGGATCATGAAGAAGATATTTTTACTAATAGCCGTGGTGTTGGGCTTGGTGGCTACAAAAGTAAACGCGCAACAGCAACCTGTTCGTTTTGGTGTACGGGTAGGTGCAAACTTATCAAACTGGGAGGGTGAAACTGTAAACAGTGCTCAGAACCTCATAGACTTATCGGATGGTAATGTGAACCACAAAATGCGAGAAGGTATACATGCCGGGTTATACATGAGCATACCAGTAGGGCCAGGATTTGAAATTGAGCCGGGCTTGCAGTATTCACAAAAAGGTACGCGTTTAACAGGCAAGCTGCCTTGGGTTGAAACAGAATTTCTGAATACTAACCTTACGATTACAAATAAATCAGAATACATTGAGTTGCCCGTGCTGGCAAAACTATATGTAGGCGAAGGATTCCATGTGTTTGCAGGTCCGCAGGTAGCTTATCTGTTATCTAACAAAGTGCAGGCGCAGGCTAGTATATTAGGTTTTAATGCGCTAAACCGTGAGTGGGATATGAAGAACGGTTTCCGTGAGATGGATTTCAGTTTAGTAGGAGGTATAGGTTATAAGTTTACAAACGGACTTAACCTTACTGCCGGCTACGATTACGGCCTGAATACAATTGATGAAAATGCAAACTTCGAGACGTACAACAGAACTATAAAAGCGTCTATCGGTTATACTTTTTAGTGTTGAGCTATTGTTTAGTGTTTTGGTGATTTACTGCAGGCTGCTATACTTTAGCAGCCTGTTGTTTTAAACAGAAAGGGCGGCCAACTTTACTAGTTGGCCGCCCTTTCTGTTTAAAGTGAGTAGCTATCCGAACTTAAACTATGATTTTTTGTAAGGGAATTTCTTAGAAGAATTACGCATTAATGAATTGGTAAGAGACTCTCTGCTGCTACCAACACTGCCTGAAGCAACATAATCATACTTCCACATTAAGTCTCCTGCTTTACCTTCGTGAATGGTAATGCTTGTGTTAACTGAGTTTGTACTACCCCAGGCACCAACTAACAGTCCTACAGCAATGGCAGCACCATCCGACATTGGCTTAGACATGGTAGCTTTACCAGAAACTACTGCATCAACACCTAATAGTTTGCAGATCTCTTCTTTAGACTGCAGGCGAAGATCTTCATAAGAAATACCAGCCTGCTTTAATAGTGCGTTTGTTTTGCTAACATCCTGGAAATTGACTGTATACTTGCCTTTGCTCATTTCTCTGAGGTAGTAGCCATATACATCGCTTTGTATACCATAACCATAGTCACGCTGCTGATTTTCGATCATCTCAGCTGTAACGCCTTTTGGTAATCTTCTTGATTCTATAGTTACATCAAATGGCATCACTGCTACCACTTTGTGTGTATCCTTAACATCTTTAAAAGAAGAGGCCTGGTAAATCTGCGGACCACAGCTTGCCAGCGTAATGCAGATAATTGCGAAAAGTAAAAGTTTTTTCATGGGCTAAAAGTTGGTTTTCTATTAATAAATGGATAGCTCCCGTTGAAGTAACTTAGGCTGTTTGATACTATATGCCTTATTCTGACAAAAAAACACAAACAAACTATAACAGAGGGTAAATATAATAGGAATATATAGATGTTGGAATTATACAGCCACTAATTTTAGTGAAAATATTTCTGATTTATGTCTGACTTAAATAAGAAGTATTTTGTGAAAAGGCTATTTTGTAACTGCCTATAAAGTACTACTACAAGTGGCCGGGAAGAATATTTTAGAAAAAAACTTATAGCATAACACCTTGTTGCACGCATAACCTGTAACCCTGGCCGTGCAGGTTCACGATTTCAACAGAAGGGTCATCTTTTAAATATTTCCGGAGCTTGGCAATGTAAACGTCCATACTGCGTGCGGTAAAGTAAGTGTCCTCGTGCCAGATTTGTTGAAGGGCTATTTCACGTGGTAACACATCGTTTAAGTGGCGGCAAAGCAAGTGGAGCAATTCAGCTTCTTTAGGCGACAGCTTTATAAGCTGGTCTTTGTATGAAAGCTGGCGCAGCTTGTGCAGGAATCTATACTTTCCAATAGTATACTCATCGGGCTCAGGTTTATCGGCTATACTTGGATGGTGGCGGTTAAGTATAGCTTTAATCTTGTAGAGTAGTACTTCCGAATCAAATGGTTTGGTTACATAATCGTCAGCGCCAATTTTAAATCCTTCCAACATATCCTCTTTCATAGTTTTCGCCGTCAGAAAGATCAAGGGCACATCCGAGTTTAGTTTCTTTATCTCGCGGGCCAGGGTAAAGCCATCTTTTTCAGGCATCATCACATCCAGTATACAAATATCGAAAGTGCCTTTACGGAAAGCTGTGATGGCCAGGCAACCATTTACACAAAGTGTAACATCATAATCGTGCAGCTCCAGGTAATCACGGAGCACAATACCAAAATTAGGGTCGTCTTCGGCCAGTAAAATACGTTGTGGTGCTGCAGTCATGGTGGTAAGTATAAAATGGAAGTATAAATTAACTATTGCTGATCGGCAGAAAGATCTCGAAACGGCTGCCTCTGCCGGGCTCACTCCATAACCTGATATTACCATGGTGTGCCTGCACAATCGCTTTCACATAGCTCAGGCCCAGCCCAAAGCCTTTTACATTATGCAGGTTACCGGTTGGTACACGATAAAACTTCTCGAACACACGCTGTTGGGTATCTTTGCTCATACCCATTCCTTTATCATCCACTGCTATCAGAATACCACCTTCTACATTTCGGGTGCTCAGGCTGATCTCAGGTGCAGCAGGGGAATATTTATTCGCATTGTCCAGCAGGTTGCAGATCACATTATACAGGTGCACTTCATCCGATTTTAGTTCATGTTTCAGGGCATCCAACTGCACATTTATCTGGCCTAAGCGTTGCTCTACCTGCAGGCGTATACTTTCTATAGCTTTAACTATAAGCAGGTGCACATCCACTGGTTCCAGCTTCATTTTAAACTCGTTCTTCTCAAGCAAAGCAATCTGCAGTACATTCTCAACCTGGGTATTCATGCGCTTGTTCTCCTGGCGGATGATGTTGGTGTAGTACTTAATCTTGTCCGGGTTTTCGTATACTTTGGGGTTTGCTATAGAATCGGTGGCCAGTGAGATGGTGGCAATTGGGGTTTTAAACTCATGCGTCATGTTGTTGATGAAATCGTTTTTCATCTCCGACAGCTTTTTCTGCTTATAGATAATGTAAATGGTAGTGCCAAACGTAGCGATGATCACCAATGTAAAGAACCCGGATAAGGCCAGCATTCCCCACAGCGATTGTATAGCGTAATTTTTACTTCCCGGGAAGTACAGATCCAGGTAATCAGACTTGGCAAAAATATCGTTCGGGAACAGGCTTGCTTTATACTTTGGCAACGATGCATCGGAGTAAGGAACTACGTTTTTAGCAGCTATTGTATCTTTTTTGCCAGATACCACCCAATACCCAAACGGTAAGTTTATACCCTGTTTCTGTAATTCTGTCTGCAGCAAGTTGTGCAACGTATCCAGGTTAAGGCGGTTTTGCAACGGCTCGTCTTTGGCTACATATTCAACCACCATTTTCTGAACCACATCATTCAGCTTTTCAGTTTTTTGTTCCAGCTTTTCGGTGGCAGTTTTTTTAAGAGAAATGTTTTGTTTTTTCTGCTTTTGCTCGGCTGCAGATCTGGCTGTTTCTTTAGAGTTTTCGTTTGTTTTTTTGCTGTTTTCAGTTTTAAGCCATTGGGTTCTTTCGGTAAGGGCTCGTTGTTCTGCAGCTTTGGAATTGGTGCTGGAATATAGTTTTAGAATTGCCTGTTCTGATGCCGACGACGAACTAACATAAACCGGTTTTGCCACACCCTTCCGGAAAAGAAAAATGCTGTCATTCCGTACTTCCACGGTAGTAAACTCATGGGGCATGGCATGCGTTGCCATGCGCTTAAAATTATGCATGCTGTCTAACCTGGTAGCAAGCAAGCGCAGTGTGTCCACCGAAAAATCCAATACCCGGTTATAGTTCCTGAAATGCATGGCCATCGAATCAGCAGACAGAGCGATCTTGTAAGCAGGTGCTGGTTGCCTTAATATGTGAGTTGCTTTTTTGGGATCTGTTAAAACATGAACCTGATTAGGGAGCGTGTGCTTCATACTTTGGAGCACGTCAAAATACTTTGCGTTGCTTTGGTTTGTAAACTTCGCTTCCTTCACAAGTATAGTATCGCCGTTAGCAAGCTTAACCCATGTATGTCCTTTTTTGAGTTTAGGTGCCTCTTGTTTCCAGGTTATACTTTGCGGGGCTTTGGGTTCCGGGATCTGCTTTTGGTGAGCGCTTACTTTAGAAGGAATAGCTTTAACAGGTGCGGCTTTAGCTTTTGGTTTAGTAGTTGGTTTTAACGTCTGCGTATCAGCTGTTAGCGGCTGGCGTAAATCCTGCATCTTATCTGTTACTACCGATACTGCTTCCTGGGTTTCGAGTTTATCTACTGTGTTGGTCAGGGCTTCGTTTACGGCATGGTCAAACTGGGCCTGCTTAACCCGGATGGCATCATTTATCCAGTATAGCTGCAAGCCCACCACACCGAGCAGCGAGATGCTCATCAGCACAATTACCCCGATGATTGTATACTTTTTCACAAATCAAATTTAAACTATAAACTGCTGCGTCGCCTGACTTTAACAAATATTTAACTTATCAATATCCCGATTATTAGCTAAATAACACGCTGGTGCTGAAGTATAAATAAGCTATAAGCTACAATTATATCTTCAGATACACCAATAATACAGCTACTGTTGCGGCCTGCAGCAGGTTTACCGTCAACTTTAACTTTTCCTTAACATTCTTTAACCAAGCTTTAACTAAAATGCGCTTAGCAGCTGCGTAATTTTGACTATAACCTAAAGCATTAAAACTATGAACACACCAATCTTACAACACCTGCTAAAATTAATCATCAGTCTGATTTTAAGTTTACTGCCAATCTTAACCTTAATGGCACAGCAAAAAACAGAGAAAAAAGATAATACCGTTCGGGTTAAGATGTTTAAATCAGTAGATGGCAAGTTCGTTTACAGCAAAGACACCGTAATTAATGCCGCTGACCACGAAGCACAGATCGCGGCGCTTAAAAACCTGAAATTTGATGAGAAGACCTGGACAAAGCTGGAAGCCAGTAAAATAGTTATCGACTCAATAAAGGGTTTGCATATGTTCCGTACACCTATGGCTTTCAAAGTTCTGCAGGACACAGCTATGATGCATCGCCTGAAAGATGCAAAAGTGTATAAGTTTGAGAGAAAGCTTGATGGTGAAAAAGGAGCTATACTTTTTGAAACGTTAAAAGGCGCAAAAGGAGATTCGTTTATGCTGAAAGCAATGAAAGGAGATAAGTTTATACTTCATGCTGACAGCCTGTTAGGTACCCGCTTTAAAACAATGAATATAGATGCTGATGGTAAAGCTATACACATTTTGCAGGCAGGTTCAGACTCTTCTCATGTAATTGTCAGAGTAATGGGTAAGGATGGCATGATCATCAGAAATGGTGATATGGTGCACGCCGGAGACTTTTCAACCCGTTATGCCACTTCCGATAAAATCAAGATCGAAACCGATGAATCTGGCAAAACCACTGTGTATGAGATTGATGAAAAAGGTAGCAAGAAAGAGATTGATGCTTACCATTTCGGCAGGTCAGGCCAGAAATCTACAGTTATACTTTTAAACCGCACCAAGGTAGAAGACATTACCAAAGAAGATAAAAAAGCGCTGAAAGAGGCCGGGATTAAAGTTGAAAAATCAGCTAAAAAAGAATTGAAAATAGAAAACCTAAGCTATTACCCTAACCCAAGCAGCGGCCGCTTTAACGTGAGTTTTACATTACCAGATAAAGAACCGGCAACTCTGCGGGTACTGAATAGTGTAGGTAAGCAAGTATACCAGGAGCAAATAACAAAGCCGGCAACCTTATTCGAGAAGCAGATCGATATTTCAAGCTACGGAAAAGGTATTTACTACCTGCAGGTAGAGCAGGGGGGAAGAACGCTCACCAAAAGACTTTTAGTGCAGTAAATAGTTTAGATCAGTTTGTAAACGCAAAAGCCGGCTACTACTATTACCGGCTTTTCTATATTTTATACCTGATCAATGATGATGGTGATGATCATGATCATCGGGGCGACTGTTGAAGTTAGCTATAGCGCCAAGTATAAAAAAGGCTACCCAGCAGATATAAAGCGCACTAAAGTTCTCTATGGATTTACCAATTAAGGCAAGTATAAGATGAGCCAACAGCGTCATAACCAGTCCTGTAGCAGCAACAAACTGGTACGAATTCATTTCCCGCGGGTCGTATAGCTTCGATAATTTCATTCAACTTATCTGATTTCTTTGTCTGTAACGCGGTAACTATACTTTAGGTGCCACAATACCAGATTTATGCAAAGATAATCATAGGTTGTGTTGGTTGTTCTTCTTCAGGTTTAACAAACTCTAAACTATATCTAAACTCTATAATCTGATACATCAAAGTATAATCTGCAGATAGCTGTACTCTCACAGGAAAAATAAGTTTTTAGTTGTAAAATTATGTTAAGTATAAATAAGCAATTCTGAACATGCCCTTATGTTGAGCGTATACAAGGCTACATTAAAGACTAGTATTATGGCAATTGAAGAAGAAAACAGACAAAATACGCCAAGTAGTGAAAAAAACGTGAACAGCGATTTCAATAAAAGAATGACCATGAACAATCACCCGGATCCGTCTGCGAAACGCAATGTAGGGCCAGGTGGACAACTGGAGCGACCTGGCCAAAAAGATAAGCTGGAGAACCTGCATATAGGGGGTAACGAGACCACTGGCTATGGTGCCAATGACGTAAACAGTGTAGATTACCTTGCACAAGGTCCGGGATTTGAGTTCGAAGGCAGTGATACTGCTATGGATGATGACGTGAACGGCATACGAAGTAAGGATCAACCGTTAGGGAAGAAGAATACAGAAGATAACGACTCCGATGGGTCAAGAATATAACATACATTAAAAGCGGGAGCCCAAACAATGGCTCCCGCTTTTGGTTTTAAGGAATAGAAGTAAACAATATGTGATTTATTTTTAAGTTTGCTTTAATCAATCTACATCTTTGAAATAAAGATTAAAATGCCTGACCATACGCAACCTACTATGCCTTATACTTTACACATCCGGAACATGGTGTGCGACCGTTGCATTAAAGTTGTTACTGAAGAACTGGAGAAACTACAGCTGCCTGTTCAGGAAGTAAAGCTTGGCGAAGCGGTGATAAGCCGCGAACTGCAACCCACAGAAATAAACCAAGTTAGAGGTATACTTGCAGAGAATGGTTTTCAGTTACTGGAAGACCCCAAAGCAGAGTTGGCCGAAAGAATAAAAATAGCTGTAATTGACCTGCTCCGGTCTGGGAGGGTAGAAGAACTGAATGTTAACTTATCTGATTATCTGGCAGCGCAGTTAGGGAAAGATTACAATACACTGAGCACCTTGTTTTCAGCCTCTGAGGGAATAACTATAGCCCGGTTTATGGTGCTGCAAAAAGTAGAGATGGCTAAAGAACTACTGGATTATAATGAGCTTACCCTCAGTCAGATCGCTGATAGGTTAGGATATAGCAGTGTTGCACATTTATCCGGTCAGTTTAAGCAGGTAACTGGTTTAACCCCTTCTGAATACAAAAAAGGAAACTCTGTTTCGCGTAAACCATTAGACCAGGTCTTGTAAGTATATCTATTGCATCAGCAATAACAAAAAAGCCACAGCTTTAAAGCTGTGGCTTTTTTGTTATTCGCATATAAACTCTTCTTTTATAAAGCTCAGAATCTCGGGGGAAAGCGGCTTTGAGAAAAACTCTTTAACTTCTTTGTGGCTTTTAGCACTTACAATGTCTTTCCTGTCAACAGCGGAAGAAAGCATAAACAGGCAGCAATCTTTGGTTACAGCTTCTGGTAGTTGTCTGTATTCGTCTATAAAGCTCCAGCCATCCATGCCTGGCATATTTATGTCCAAAAAAATAAGGTCAGGGAAGGAATCAGGTGCAGTTATAACGAGTTCCTTCAGGTGTTCCAGTGCATGTTCTGCACATTCAAAACTGATGACTTCATCAGCAAACTGTTCATTTTTAATGATGTTCTCACAGACAAAGTTATTTACCTGGTCATCATCAATTAAAATTACTTTCTTTAATATGCTCATTTACTATGTTACTCTTTAAAAAGTAAACACTAAATGTAGTGCCTACTCCCACGCTGCTATCAACTTCTACCTTCCCACCAAGCAGCTCTGCCTGTGTTTTAACTAAGTATAATCCAAGGCCTTTGCCTGCTATACCCGGATGGAATCTTTTATAAAGTCCAAAGATTCTATCCTTCTCTTTTTGTATATCAATTCCCAGGCCAGTATCGCTGATCTGTAAGCAAATATACTCATCAATTACAAAAGATTTCAACTTAAGGTGCAACTTTCTGCTGTTATCACGATATTTTAAAGCATTCGAGATAAGATTTAATAAAATGCTCTGTACATAACTTTTAATGGTAACTATAGCAGGTGCCTGATCAAAGTCGCTCTCAATGGTTGCATCTGCTTCCTTTATTTCTTCTGACAACGTGGCGACAATGTGCTGTAAAACATCTGAGAAATAAACTTTTTCTTTTACATCCTGCAATTCGCTGCGCAAGGTTAACAGTTCGTTCAGATCCCTTATAGTACTGTCGAGGAGCCGGGCAGATTTAAACATATTATCTATTACCCGTTTATTGATAGGGGCATCAGGCTTATTTTTATCATAGATAGAGGTTAGTCCCAGAATATTGGCAATAGGTGCACGTAGGTTATGCGACACAATGTAAGCGAATTGTTGCAGGTTGTTGTTCTGGTTAATGAGTTGGGCGTTTAATTCTTCCCGTTTAGCTTCGGCTACCTTAAGCTGTGTTACATCGGCGGCGGCTCCATCCATTCTTATCAGTTGCCCGTTGGCATCCAGCGTAGCAGAAAGACTAACAAATAACCATTTTACTTTATGCTTACTATCAAATATCCGTACTTCATACTGTGCCTTCTTACCCTCAAATAAACCCCTTAAAGCTTCCTCTACTCTATGCAAGTCTTGCGGGTACACAAACTTAGACCAATTAGCTATATTGCCAATAAATTCTGAAGCAGTGAAGCCAAGCATTTCATAGCATTGCGGACTTATATAGGTAACATTTAGATCGGAATCCATTGAGAAAACTATCTCAGGTATGTTTTCAAGTATAGATTGCAACAGGTTTTTGGTTTCAGTTATTTCCTGCTCTGATATTTTACGTTCGGTAATATCCTGTATAGTGCCTGAAAGCCGGAACACCTTACCTTGTTCATCTTTAAAGACTTCACCGATCTGAATTACCTGGCGTTCTTCGCCAGTGGGTGTAATAACACGATGTTCCAGCTCTACTGGTTCTCCTGTTATCCTGGCCTGTGCATAGGCTTCCGATACCATGGCTTTATCGTCAGGATGCACGAGCTGGTATACTGATGCAGGTGTTGGTTTAAAGGTGTCAGGAGTAACACCATAGATTTTGTATAAATTGTCTGACCACGTTATTCTTTCTTTGTAGATATCATATTCCCAGCTACCTACGTGGCTAAGCTCCTGTGCGCGAGCTAACTGCATCTGGCTGTGCTTTATACTTTCCAGGTTTAGTTTTTGCTCTGTTATATCTTCTATACTGAGTGCAACAGCAAGTACCTGGTGTTCTTGGCCGAATACTGGTCTGAAGGCAACTTCGTGCCAGATGCCGGCATTGTTTGTTTCAAACACTGTAGTTTCTCCTTCAAAGGCTTTTTTATGGCTTGCTATAGTTGAGTTTACCTGGTCTAGCGTTACAAAAGACAGAATGCTCTCTCCGGAACGTAAGGTTTTGAGCTGAAGAGCTTTCACCTCGTCGGCAGCCTTCGTATTAAAGGCGATAATTTTTAACTGTGAATCTAAAAGATAAATGGCCTGCGGAGAACTGTTTAACAGATAACGTAAGTTTGCCTCACTTGCCAAAAGCTTTTCCTGCACTTCTTTCTGAGAAGTAATATCGATAAGTGTACCGTTCCAGATAACTATACCATTGAATTTGCGCGATGGCAAACTATGCCCTCTGAGCCACTTATACTTTTGTTGTTCTTCGTGCCATGCCCTAAATTCGAGCTCCCAGGGAATCATGTTATGGTAAGAATCCAGAATTGAATCCCATAAAATTTTTACATCATCGGGGTGTACGGTTCTGAAAATGACATTAGCATCAGCTTTTATTTCTTCAGGACTAATGTTAAATAAATCCAGAATACCTTCGCTTACAAACGGAAAAGTAAACCGCATCTGCTCATCTAACTGGAACTGGTAAACCGCGCCAGGTATACTCGAGCTTACTTCTATTAACTGCTTTTCACGGTGCTCTAATTTCCTGATCGCTTCTACACGCGCATCAATATTAATCGCTACAACAACTCTTGGTTGTATATCCCCCTGTGCCGGTAATCCATGTGACTTGATATCTACATAAAAGGTACTACCATCTTTCCGTAGATGCTTCCAGTTATCACTAAAACTGAAGTTTGCATCAATATGGGAAAGTATATCTTTTAACAAGGATTTCTGTTCTTCAGGCTGAAGGTCTGAAATAGTAAGGTTCAGGAACTCGTCACGCGTATAGCCATACTCCTGCAACGCAGCTTCGTTTACTTCTAAAATGTGTAGCGTATCAGTATCAAACACCCACATAGGTATTGCAATGTTTCGGAACAGCGACCTGTAAATTGACTGACTCTCGCTGAGTGCGCTCTTTAGTTGTTTTCTTTCCCGTATTTCAGAGTCTAGTATAGCATTGTGATACCGGACTTGCTGCAACACTTTCCGGACAAAGTATGCAGCAACAACTGTTACCAGTAGAGCAGCCAACAGCAGCAGGTTGTAATTCCGGATGGTGGAATCTATAGTATGCAAGGCTTCGGTGCCACGTTTGCGTGTATTTACACTTATGGTATCACCAAGTTTATTAAGGTAGAGCTGATGTAATTTGAAAGCAGGAAATAACTTACGGTTTTCGAGCAACTGGGCTTCGCCATTCTTTTTCTGCCGGCTCAGCAATATTATCTGATCGATTATAGAAGTGTATTGCTGGCGGTTATCAATGTAGTTCTGAACCAATACCTTTCGGCTGGGCACATAAATTAACTCTTTGAGTGTTGCCATGTCAGCCCTGATAGCAGCATCTATCTGTTTTATTTGTTTCTCCAGGCTAGCCATGGTGGTGGTGTCAGTTGTCTGCAGGTGCCTTACAGTTGCATTATAAATAAGGTCCTCATTGTTATGCAGCTTGTTTATAAGCTCCAGCCTGTACAGTGCATCAGAAACCATATCGTTATAGTTTTCCTGCACTTTGCGGGCAGCCAGGTAAGAATAAGCACTGATTACAAGCAATGTAATAGCCAGAACAGCAAATGCAATGGCAGTATACCTGGTTATATTGGTATGATGCGGAACTGGTGTCTCATCTGCTAGCCTGGACTTCATAGCCTTAATGTTTAGTGCGGCCGGATTTTAATAGTTAGTTACATTACTGGTAAGCTGGTGGTTGTGAGTTACTTCTTCTGGTTAAGGTATATCTTACTTTAAAGTAACAGGCTAAGTTGGGTACGCTTTCCATTTATTTGGTAAATAATTAAATGATGACCTGAACTTAGCTTACAAGTTGCACAATAGCCGATATACGCTTCTAAACCTCCTTTTAAAAATAAAGAAATCCGGTTGTAAGAACCTTAGATGTCGAAGAAATTGTGCCGGAGCAGGGATTACCCAAAAATCTGTAAATCATAGGAACAAATGTGTAACAGCTACGGGGTGGAGTGTGTGTAAATTTGTAAAGTGATAAAAGCAGAACACGAATGGCAACATTAACACATACCAACTATGAAAAAGCTACCTACCCGGTAGAAGGAATGACCTGTGCCTCCTGTGCATCAAGTATAGAAAGCATGCTGCGTGCCCGTGAAGGCGTAGCAGAGGCCAGTGTGAACTTTGCCGGTAAAAGTGTGCAGGTAGTTTACGAACCGGACCTGGTTAACCCAAGCCAGTTGCGTGAAACGGTACAGGAAATAGGTTTTGACATACTGATAGAAACCCAGACGCAGGAACAACTGGAAGAGCGTGAGGCAAAAGCGATCAAAGCCCTGAAAATTAAAACAATTGTGGCCGGTGTGTTGGCTCTGCCGGTTTTTATATTGGGCATGTTCTTTCATGGGGTCTTTACATGGGGCAACTGGGCCATGCTAATACTTACCACACCTATACTTCTGTGGGCTGGACAGCGGTTCTTTACAGGAGCATGGGCACAAGCAAAGCATGGCCGCGCCAATATGGATACCTTGGTAGCACTGAGTACAGGTATAGCCTTTGTGTTCAGTGTGTTTAATACCCTGTATCCTGCATTCTTCCTGAGCAGAGGTCTAATGCCACACGTTTACTACGAAGCTGTAGCGGTAATCATAGCTTTTATACTTTTAGGAAAGTACCTGGAAGAAGGAGCTAAAAACAGAAGCTCTGAAGCTATTAAAAAGCTGATGGGTTTGCAGCCCAAAACAGTGCGTATACTCCGGGATGGTGCTGAGCTGGAGATAAAAATTGAAGAAGTACGGGTAGGAGACAGGGTGGTGTTATTGCCCGGCGACCGCGTACCTGTGGATGGTGAAGTAGTAGCCGGTACCACTTACCTGGATGAAAGTATGCTGAGCGGCGAACCATTGCCGGTGCAGAAACAGCCCGGTGATAAGGTGTTCGCCGGAACTATAAACCAGAAAGGTAGCGTGCAGCTTACAGCCGTAAAGACTGGCGGCGAAACCATGCTGGCGCACATCATAAAAATGGTGCAGGAAGCGCAGGGCAGCAAGGCGCCTGTACAAAAGCTGGTAGATAAGATAGCCGGAATTTTTGTGCCAATCGTGCTGGGTATAGCTATACTCACCCTAGTGTCCTGGATCGTATTGGGTGGTGAAGCATACTTAACGGAAGGTTTCTTGTCGATGATTTCGGTACTGGTAATTGCCTGCCCTTGTGCCCTTGGCCTGGCAACGCCTACTGCCATAATGGTAGGAGTAGGCCGTGGTGCTGAAAATGGTATACTTATAAAAGATGCTGAAAGCTTGGAGCGCGCCCATGAAGTGAATGCTGTTATACTTGACAAAACCGGAACTATAACCCAGGGTAAGCCAACAGTAACGGATGTGATCTGGGCCAGTGATGTGCAGGATGCAAAACAACTGGAAGTATACTTTTATGCCATGGAAGCGCAGTCGGAGCACCCGATAGCGCAGGCAGTTTATACTTACTATAAAGAAGCTGGTTTGCAGGTGCAGCAGCCGGATTATTTCAGCAGCCTGACAGGTATGGGAATAGAAGCTGATTTTAAAGGCAGACGCTACTATGCCGGTAATCATAAACTACTGCAGCAGCATGGTATTGAAATATCTGAGGAACTGGCATCCACAACTATAAAGCTGCAGGAGGATGCTAAAACGATAATCTATTTTGCAGATGAGCAACGCGCACTGGGTGTGTTTGCAGTAGCAGACCCTATAAAAGAAACTGCTGCTCAGGGTATAAAAGCCATGCAGGAGGCTGGTCTGGAAGTATACATACTGACCGGTGATAACAAGCAGACAGCTGCTGCGGTGGCCCGACAAGTTGGTATAAGAAATTACCAGGCAGAGCTAATGCCAAATGATAAAGCCGATTTTGTTAAGCAACTGCAGTCGGAAGGTAAGCATGTAGCCATGGTGGGGGATGGTATAAACGATGCACAAGCTCTAGCCACTGCCGATATAAGTATAGCCATGGGGCAGGGCACTGACATTGCCATGGATGTAGCAGGTATTACACTGATGCGTTCTGAACTGATCCAGGTAGCGGCAGCCATAAAATTATCCAGAGCTACAGTAAATACAATACGGCAGAACCTATTTTGGGCCTTTTTCTACAACGTGATCTGTATACCTGTAGCAGCAGGTCTGTTGTTCCCATTCACAGGATTTCTGCTCAGCCCGATGATTGCAGGTGCGGCCATGGCCTTCAGTTCGGTATCGGTAGTAGCCAATAGCTTAAGATTACGTACAGTGAAGTTAAAATAAGTGTTTAGTTAGTAAATTATGTTAAATATGAAAACCTATAAATTCAAAACCAACATCAACTGCGGAAGCTGCATCAGAGCGGTAACGCCACACATGAACAAGCTGGAAGGAGTAACCTGGGAGGTAGACACCAACAACCCGGACAAGATCCTGGAGGTGAAATCTGAAACAGTAGATGCCGCAGAAATTAAAAGCACGGTTGAAAAAGCCGGCTTTAAAGCGGAGGAAGTTTAAAGTTTAGCAAGTATAAAAAGAAAAGGCTGATCTGGTGGATCAGCCTTTTTGCGTCAGTGGGGTAGATGGTGCTATTTTAGCCCGCCCCGGCATAATTGCATACAGGAACATAACCAGTCCGATCAGGAGCAGACCCAAAGCCTCACGGGCTTCTTCAATGTTTTTGATATCGCCACCGCCTACTTCCAGACCTTCGTATTTTTCCGGCCAGATGTAAAATGCGCCTATCACACATGCAGCACAGGCTAATGCCATTACAATAAGTGGTAACTTACCAAAGGCAGCTAAAATGCTCAACGTGGCAGCAACCAGATAGATGGAGACCCAAAGTGCCGGGTCTGGGTCATTATACTGCATGGCAGCAAAGCTGATGAAGAGCAAGGCAAGCACAATTCCTATAATCCTTCTTAACATAGTATGGCTATATAGTTCAAAGCATATTGTTATACTTTAATCTTATTTAAAAGTTATACTTGTAGTAAAGCAAAAAGGACAGCGCCAGCTGTCCTTCTATACCTTAATCTTAGTTAATGACTAGTTACCACGCCCACTCCGGGCAAATAATCCTGCGTGTATTACGAAGCTTAAAACCTAACACTACTTCGTGGCTGCCTGCATTGGCCTGGCCAAGTGGTGAAGTGCTTGCATCGTAAGAGTATGCCAGATCAAACAAGTGGCTGATGTTCATGCCTGCCATGGCTGTGATAGATTCGTTGTGGCGGTAAGCCGCACCTGCCCATATTCTGTCAGCATAAAGCACTTTGCCTGAAACATCGAACGAAACAGGACTTGGCTGTGCCATTTTTACCATTACTGAAGGAATAACAGCGAGGCCGGACATCACATCAAAGCGGTAAGCAGCAGTGGCAAAATAATGCTGTTGCAGACTTCCGTCGCTACCCTGCGGAGTGCCATCATTAATATACTTACGCTTGCTTGGTACCAGCTGTGCCCCTGATACCCCTACGTAAAAGTTATAAGAGTACAACCATAAGCCCATGTTCAAATCAAACTTGGTTTCGTTTACGCGGCCGTCATAAATTGCCGGGTCGTTACCTTGCGCCGTGTTTACAGTGCCCGGGTCCAAGCTGTACTGGATGAGGCCCGGAGCTACGCCGGCTGCTACACGTAACGATTTGGTAAGCGGCTGATGATAGGCATAGCTAAAACTCAGGCTTCCGCGTTTCAGGGGACCAGTTTTTGTGCTGGCTGCCATGGCACCTATGCCGTGGTGCGGACGAATACGTCTGTACCTGTTTGGCTTTTTGGTGGTTTCCTCTTTTGCTGCAGAACCCATACGCCCGCCCCTGTACGAGGCAGTCATATCCTTATTAATTGGCATATGGAATGTAGCGTAGTACGTTTGCGGAGCACCCTCCAGGCCAGACCACTGCTGCCTTGTTCCCAGTTTCAGATCAGCATAGTTCTCTATACCGGAAATGGCCGGGTTAAGCAAGTAATTGTTGTTGGAGTACTGCGTGTACTGTGGTTTTTGCTGGGCCATTGCCTGGCTTGCCAGCAGTAACACAAATCCTAAGGCTAAAAGTCTTTGCATATACTTTATTTAACGATTGTTATACTTCCTGATAATGGTTTCTCACCCGGCTCCAGCTGAATGATGTAATAATATGTTGCAAGTGGTAATTCCTGCCCGTTAAAGCGGCCGTCCCACGGCGACTGGTACCCGTTTGACTGGAACACCATAGTACCCCACTGGTTGAATACCTGTACTTTACAGTTCGGATATTTCTTGAGGTTCGCTATTTCCCAAGTATCATTTATACCATCACGGTTCGGGGTGAAGGTGTTTGGTACTTCCACGAATGGCAGCACGGTCACAGTTACTTCATCGGTAAATACACAGCCACCTGCCGTAGTTATTGTTACCGTGTAAGTAGTGGTAGTTTCTGGTGTCGCCACCGGGTTTGCTATATTCGGGTTGCTCAGGCCAATAGCCGGAGACCAGGTATAGGTATCGCCACCGGTTGCTTCCAGAGGCGTACTTCTGCCTTTGATGATCGTTTTATCCGGACCGGCATCAGCAGATGGCTCTGTTACAGTTACTGTTACCGCTTTGCGCTCACTGGCACATGAAAGGGATACTTCCTGCACATAATAAGTGGTAGTATGTGTAAGTGCCGGCGTTTTAAAGGTGCTGCCTGTTCCTAGCAGTAAACCTTCGCTGGCCGAAGCATACCACTCCAGTTTTCCGCCTTTACCAGTTGCTGTTAAAGTAGTGCTGTTGCCTGCGCAAACTATAGCTTTTTGTGCTGTTGGTGCTGCAGGCTGCGGGTTTATACTTATTTCCACAGCATTACTTATCAATCTGTCACAAGACTCAGAAGTTACAATTCTTCTGAACCAGGTTTTCTGGGTTAGAGGCACTGGCGTGTAGCTCTGGCCATTGTTTGCTCCCGGTGCGGTAGTAAAACCTTTGTCCGGGCCATCGGTGCTGTATTCCCACAGGTAAGTATAGCTGCCGCTTCCACCTGCTGGCATAGAGCCTGTTAAGGTAGATGGCGCTGAAGCATAACAGATCGTCTGGTTAGTGCTGATCTTGTTGTTGCTCATGGCTGGCTTCACCGTGATCATTATTTCCTGGCTGTTATCTGAACGCTGACCTGAAATGACAACTCTGCGGAACCATGTATCCTGCGTAAGTGCTGGCGGTGCATAGTCAATGCCATTGCTTGTTCCTTTTGCAGATACCCAAGTTGAGCCCGGCTCAGCGGTCTTATACTGCCACTGGTAAATGTAGTCTCCTTCGCCACCTTCCGGAGTAGAGCCTTTCAGTGGTTTTGGCGTATTGCCGAAGCAGATCACTTGGTCGGCCTGAATGTTGTTATTCGAAATACCTTTTGTGATTGTGATCTTAACCGGATTTGAGATGCTTTCGCAACCACCGGAATATACACGTCTTCTGTACCAGGTATCGGCGTTCAGCACTCCCGGCGAATAGTTTTTACCATCGTTCAGGCCGGTAGCAGTTGTGTAGGTTCTTCCATCCGTACTAACCTCCCACAGGTAAGTATAAGCACTATTACCACCTGCTGGTAACGAGCCGGTTAACGGTGCCGGGCGCTGACCTGCATAAATCGTCTGATCAACTGTGATTGTGTTCTTAGTTATCTGCGGAGATACTGTAACTTTCACCACATTCGATACATGCGAGCATGCACCTGAGGTAACAACTCTTCTGAAGTAAGTTGTCGTGAATAGTGCACCTGGCTGATAATCTGCACTTCTGCCGTTCTCAGCAACCGGGTTAAAGGCAGCAGGCGTATTGGTAGTTGCGTATTGCCACTCGTAGGTATAGTTGCCGTTGCCACCTGTTGGCGCTGAACCTTTAAGTATAGCTGGAGCAGAGCCCACACAAATCGCTTGTTCTTCTGTAATGGTATTATCTGCAATTACCGGGTTAACATCAATCTTAATAGCTGCTGAATAATCGAAGCATTTGCCGGATGTTACCTTGCGACGGAACCATGTAGTTTGTGTTAAGGCAGCAGGCTGGTACGATTGGTTGCTGTTCACACCGGCTGCAGTTGTATAGTTTACGCCATCGGTACTCATCTCCCATAGGTATGTATAAGTGCTGATGCCACCAGCATGCCTGGAACCGTTGATGATACCTGGCTTTTCGTTTTCACAAACTATAGTTTGTGTTGCCGTAAGGGTGTTGGCAACTATAGCCGGATTAACTACAACCTGCACCGGAGCACTTTCTATCTGCGCACAAGGACCTGATACAACCGTACGCTTAAACCATGTAGTTTTTGTCAGTTTACCTGGCTGGTAATCCTTCACGTTGCTGTTCGGGATTATTGTAAACGAAGTGCCGTTTTCGCTATAGGCCCAACTATAAGTATAAGTACTGTTGCCACCTGTTGGAGCAGAGCCTATTAGAAGTTTTGGTGTTTCGCCTTCACAGATTGCTTCTGCAGCAGCCAGAGTGTTATTTTCCAGTGCCGGCAATACTTCTACTTTTACCGCTTCACTCACATTCTCAAAGCAAGGTCCTGAAACAACTACACGACGGAACCACGTAGTTTTAGTTAGCGCAGTAGGCTGGTAAGCCTCTGAAGTAGCATTGGTAATAACTTTAAAGTCGGCATCTACACCTTCGGTTTTCTTTTCCCAGCGGTAAGTATAGCTAAGCGCATTACCACCTTCCGGACGGGTACCTTTAAGTATAGCTGGTGTCTGGCCGGCACAGATTGCTGCTGTTGGTGCTACCAGAGTATTGTTTGTGATATTCTTGTTTACAGTTACTGTTACTGCTGTTCGATCAGAGCTTCCGCAACCATTGGCATTTACAGTTTCTACATAATAAGTAGTTGTCAGGCTCAATTCCGGTGTTACAAAACTGCGGCCATTAAATACCGGAGTTGTGGCAGTAGCAGAAGTATACCAGTTATAGTTACCCGCAGCTGCAACAGTAAGTGTCGCTTTAGTACCCTCGCAAATAGTAACCGGAGCAACTGCTGGTGCAACCGGAAGCGGAACAACCGTTACTTCGATAGCAGGAGATACATCCACGCACGTAGCTGATAATACTTCGCGCTTATACCAGGTGGTAGCTGCTACTTTGCCCGGCGTATAGGTTGGCTGGTTGTTTACACCAGATGCTGGCTTGTAAGCGCCATCGGCACCTGTTGTGCTGGCCATCCAACGGTAAGTATAATTACCATCGCCGCCTGTTGGTTGGTTGCCTGTAAGTATAGCTGCCTCCGTACCGAAACAGATCACCTGGTCTTTAGAGATGATGTTGTTAGTGATTGCCGGGTTTACATGGATCTTGATGGTATTGCTGATGCTGGCACCGCAAGGTCCGCCTGTCACTTCACGCTTGAACCAGGTAGTTTTAGTAAGTGCTCCAACTGCATAGTTAATACCATTGTTCTGGCTTGTAGCCGGTACGAACTCAGTACCATCTGTGCTCATTAACCAACGGTAAGTATAAGTGCCGTTACCATTTTCCGGCTGGCTGCCTGTCAATACCTGCGGAATAGCATTGGCACAAACTGTCTGCTCGCCTGTAATGGTGTTGTTAATGATCGGTTTATAGATCATGATCTTGACAGGCTGACTAATATTTACCAGGCAGGTACCTGAGGTAACTTTTCTGCGGAACCATGTAGTTTGAGCTACAGCGCCCGGGCTATAGTTTTGCTCGTTGTTGATGCCTGTGACTGCCGTATAGTTACCGTTCTCGCCGGTAGTACTCATTTCCCACAGGTAAGTATAAGTTTTATTACCGCCTGTAGGTTCGCTTCCGTTCAACTGATCTGCTTCCGTTCCTACACAGTAAATTGCATCTTTAGATACTGTATTGTTGGCAATAACAGGTGTAACGCTAACCTTAACCGGCTCAGACACGTGCGAACACGATGCTGAAACGGCCACTCTGCGGAACCAGGTAGAGATAGAAAGCGCACCAGGCTGGTAATCTTTGGCAGTAGCTCCCGCCACTCTGCTGAAACCAGTTGTTGCCGACTGTGTGCTGCTTTCCCAATAGTAAGTATAGCTGTTATCACCACCGGTAGGAGTAGAGCCTTGTAATAACGCAGGTGTTTGTCCGGCGCAGATCTCCGCTACCTCTTTTACAGTATTATTGCTGATAACATCCAATACTGTTATAGTTGCTGCTGTTCGCGGGCTGATACAACCTTCTATAACAGCCTGCACATAGTATGTTTTGCTCTCGTTTACAGATGCAATACTGAATGAGCGGCCTTCGAATAGCTTTGTACCGCCAGTAGCCACATCAAACCACTGGTAAATAGTGGCATTGCCCTGTGCAACAAGTGTAGCGCCGCTGCCCGGGCCACAAAGTGTAACAGGAGCTACTGTTGGAGCTGGTGTAGCCGGGCGTACCGTAACTTTTACAGGCGTACGTACGCTGGTACAGCCACCTTCTATAGTTGTTTCTACATAATAGGTAGTGGTAGTAGTTAGTGCTGGTGTCTCTAATGTAGGACCTTCGCCTAGAAGTTTTCCGCCAGTGGCAGCATCGTACCAGGCCAGTTTACCAACCGGGTTCTGTACCTGCAGTGTTGTGCCAAAGCCAGGGCAAAGTGTCTCTGCAGTAGCTACTTTAGGTGCAGTTGGTAATTCGTTAACAGTAACTACAACCTGATCTTTAGTCTCGCAGCTGCCTGTGCCATAAGTATAGGTTAACGTAAATGTGCCTGCATCAGCCGGCGTAAATGTACCGTTTGCTGATACGTGCTGCGACCCGCTCCAGATGCCACCAGCCGGGCTGGCTTTCAGGGCAAAGCTTCCACTGTTTAAGCAAACAGTGATGTCTTGTCCGGCATCAGCAACAGGTGCTTCGTTTACCGTAACCTTCATGGTGCTATAGTTGCTGCAGCCTTTCAGGTCGGTGTAAGTATAAGTTAAAGTATAAATACCTGTTTGAGTAGGAGGGGTGAAGGTGCCATCTACAGTTACGTGCTCGCCGCTCCAGGTACCACCAGCCGGGCTACCGATAAGCCTGGTAGCAACTGGTTTGTTACAAACTGTTATATCAGCACCTGCACTTACTATAGGTAACAGATTAACTTTAACAGTTATCTGCTTTGTAGTGCTGCAGCCAGTTTCCTCATCAAAGCCTGTAACGGTGTAAGTAGTAGTCTGAGTTGGTGTAGCCGTTACGTTTGCACCGGTTGTAGCGCTAAGGCCTGTTGCCGGAGACCATGTATAACGGTCGGCACCAGTGGCAGTAAGTATAGCCTGGCCCTGACCCTCGCATATTTCAGCAACATTAGCTGTCACTTCAACTTTAGGCGGCTCATTTACCACTACAGTAACAGTGGTTGTGCTGGTACAGCCTGTTGCAGTGTTCTTGCCGGTGATAGTATAGGTTGTGGTTTTAGTTGGTTTTGCAGTAACGGTACTACCCGTTGAAGCGCTTAAGCTTTCAGAAGGAGCCCAGGTGTATGTATCAGCACCCGTTACACTAATTGTTGTGCTTGCACCAAGGCAAAGCGCAGGAGTAGCAACGGTTGCTTTCACTTCTGGTAAAGCATCAATCCTTATCTGCTGTGTAGCTGGTGCCGATTCACCACATTCGTTTATCGCCACAACGCTAATAATATATAAACCTGCTTCAGTAAACTTTATACTAGGGTTAGCCGATGTGCTGCTTCCTGATACAAATTCGGTAGCATGATCACCGGTTACTGTCCATTTATAACCGGTTATACTTCCGGACTGGGCATCATAAGTAGGTTTATGAGCTGCGTTATCAGCAGTAAAAGCTATAGTTTGCGGACCGCAGTATACCTTGTTTGCAGGTAGCGTAACAACAGGCTTACTACGTATAGTTATCTTTTCTTCTTTTATACTTGCCGGGGCACACTCGTTTGTAGCTGTCAGTTTTATAGTATAATCGCCGGCTTTTGTAAAGTTAAACTCAGGGTTTTCGGAAGTTGCAGTAGAGCCAACAGCAAACGCCCAGCCAGTTGCAGGAGAAACTTCCCATTTGTAAACAACACCGTCACCTGCTGATGTATTTTGGGTCTTGAAAATAGTTGGTGTACAGTTGTCAGAAGAGGAAGGTAGAAGCGTGAAATTTGCCTTTGGAGGCTCATTAACTATAATTTCCTGTTCTTTAGAACTCGAACCGCACGAAAGGCTGGTATCCAGCGATTTTGCTGTTAAGGTAAGCTTATATTTGCCAGGTAGTGTAAATACTATTTTAGGGCTTTTTGATGTAGCTGTTGTACCCGAAACAAAACGCCAGCCGGTAGCAGGTTCAATCGTCCACTCGCTCTGGTAAGTTTCTGTATTGTTTGTTGCATCGTAACCGCTCTTGGTCAGGTTCTGCAGGTTTACAGGTTGGTTAACACACAGCGAGGTGCCATTACCCACAGCAAAATCGGCTTCAGGACCTTTTGAAATACGAATACCTGAGAAGGTAGCACGCGAAGAGCTACATGGGTTTTTGGCGTAACCGGTTAGAGTAAAACCAAATTCGGTGTCTTTCGATGATTCGTTGAAGGTGTGTTCGATGTAACGGTCGGCTGGCAGTTCATTATGCTTGTATGTTATAGCCGGGGTGCCATCATCAAACTGGAAAGTATAAACTGTTTCAGGAGAGTTACCCTCTACGCCGGTAATTTTAAAGCGATAAGTAGCAGGGGCGCATTGGGTGTTGTTGCCGTCACTGGAGATACCTAAACCAGGGTTACTGCCCACAAACATTCGTTTTGTAGTGCTGGTTGAGCAGCCATTTTCACCAACTACAGTTACTACTATATCATAGCCTCCGCCTGCTGTGTAGGTGTGGGTTGTCCTGTCAAAGTCTTTGCCGAAGGTGCTGGTTTTGCCATCACCCCAGTTAATGTGATATTCTTTATTTGTTTCTTTTGTGGTAGAGGTATTCTCGATGTTGAGCGTGAACCTAAAGCTGGACGAACTGCTGGAGTAGCTGCAATAGGTGAAGTTAAGCTCGGGATATTCCGGGTCTTTGATACTGGCATCCGGGGCGCCGGCTATGGTTATAGTTTCAGAAGTAGCCTCGCAGCCATCTTCTGTTACAGTCTTTACCCAGTAAGTGCCGGGCTTGGTTACTTTAATGCTGGAAGTTGTCTCGCCTGTAGACCAGGTATAAGTGGCAGCTGCAGATGATTGCAACAATATGCTCGCACCATTACAAAGTGCTGTTCCTTCTGGTGTAGTTATTTCAGGCTTACAATCCTGGGCAGCAGCATTGCTATACCACATCCCGAAAAACAGGACAAGGAATGGCAATAATCTGCCTTTATAAAATGGCTGCATTGGCTAAAAGTTGTATAGTTTTATTACAGAAGCAGTTTTTTTAATTGTATTTAAAGTCAATCAGAGTGAGCCACGCCAAGCAGCTCAATTTGAATCATTATTTGTGTTGTACCTGCAGGTAGTGTTGCTAAAACACTAATCTTAAAGCACCACACTCCTTGCCTTTAGCTTTTTATTCGCTGTAATAGCAAGTATAGGTGTATCAGTAAAAGTAAAATATCAGCCTTTGCTGAGTCTTTGTTTGTGAATTGTAATATTATAAGTAAATGAGAATATAAATTCACAATGACTGACAAACCAAAATTAGAAATAATAAGTTTAAACGGCTGATAAAATTTTATAAAAATTGAAGCTAACGTGGTGATAGTTATTATTTAAAGCAAGTTGTGGTGCTGTTGTGAACTATAAGTTAATGTAGTTTAAGGATTTTTTAGAGCTACTCTTCATAACTTGTACTTAAGTATAAATTAGGATTTAATAAATATAATATTGTTTATTGTTTCCCTTCTTGTTACTTAGTTAATTAATAAAGATGATGATGCAAGAGATGCTGAAGAGCTGTTTGTTGAACCTCTTGTAAGAACAGAATTCAAAAATTTAACTATAAACCACCTATTGCTTTATATCTGATCCTGCACTTTTTTCCTCGTAGCTGATAATTTTTTTAACTCAATTACCTGTTCTTAAATATAGTGTTCACGGAATATTATAATTGATGATTTAGGGTAAACAACTGTATAATTCCTTGTGGATTAGAATAAAAAAGTTTTGAATTTGCTATTAGGATAAATATTAGAGGTTTTTAATATAAAGAAACCCATCTATTAGTCAATTCCAATTTTTTAATAAATATCAAGAAAACACTAAACCATTCAGAAGGGTCACCCGTAATTTAGACAGCTTAGCACAGGGAACGGAAGCAGCTGGCAGCGTCTCACCAGTGCAGGCAAAATCTTATAGTATACTATTTAAATTTTATCGCTTAAACCTAAAGTGTCCGGAGAAGCCGGATGTGATGTTGGAAAGCATGTTGCCAGTATTAGCATGCAGAACTTTATTCGATAAAATGACCAGAATTATATGGTAAAATTTTTACAGCGACTCTAAACATGAATAAATATCAGCATTACTATAGTTTCAACAGGATTATTTTGTTGATTCTGGATGTAGCCCTAATAGCCCTTGCATTTAACTTATCAAATCTTTTCAGGTACGGTACAGTAGCATTAGATCATCAGTACAGCGTGTTTTTTGTATTGTTTGCTTTGGTATGGTGGATCGTTTCCGGCTTTTCAAACTTTGTATTCCGCATTGATGGTTTCTTTTCAATTGGTAAAAAGCTGGCTAACCTGATTAATGCCTTTGTATTACATGCCTTTATACTTGCAAGCTGTATTGTAATCTTCAACCTGGAAGAAATTTCGCGCCTTTTACTGCTGTATACTTACATCTCAACTGCGCTGCTAATTGGTTTCAGCCGGTTAATGTTTATGCAGTTAAGCCGTTACTTTACTAAATCAGACATGGCTTACTCTCGCTTTGTGGTAGTAGGCAGTGGCCAGGCAGCTATAAACCTGTACCATACTTTCAGTAATGATGAAAACCCAGGTACAAAGTTTATGGGCTTCTTTGATGATGAAGCAGATGTAAACAGCCCATATTATAACCTGGTAAAAGGTTCGGAGAATGATCTTCAGGAGTATTGCCTGCAGCACGGTATTGACGAAATATACTACACAAAACCGCTTAACAACAAAGAGCAGGTAGATGAACTGACAGCTTTCTGCGACGATAACTTTGTATACTTCCGTATAGTGCCTGATTTCAGTGCCATCGTGCAGAAGGATGTAAACTTATACTTCTATCATAACATCCCGATGATAAGTGTGCGCAAAGAGCCGCTGGAGCAGGTTACAAACCGTGCTATTAAGCGTGTATTCGATATTGCCTTTTCACTGGCTGTTATCCTGCTGATTTTCCCGATCGTGTTGCCGGTTATTGCACTCCTTATCAGGTTAGAATCAAAAGGCCCGATCTTCTTTAAACAGTTGCGTCCGGGTAAAAAGAACAGGCTGTTCGTATGCTATAAGTTCCGTACGATGTTCGTGAACACGCAAACCGAACTACAAGCCACTAAAAACGATCCGCGTATTACCAGAATTGGCCGTATCCTGCGCAAAACAAATTTAGATGAACTGCCACAGTTCTTTAACGTACTGCTAGGCGACATGTCAGTTGTTGGGCCGCGTCCGAACCTGGTATCACAGCTGGATCATTATTCAAAAGTTATATCAAAGTATAAAATGCGCCATTTCGTAACGCCAGGTATTACCGGTTACGCACAGGTTAGCGGCTACCGAGGCGAGACCAAGGAAGTGCACCTGATGGAGAAGCGCGTAGAGTACGATGTAAAATATATGGAGAACTGGAGTTTTATGATGGACATGAAAATTATTTTCCTGACCGTTTGGAATATGATTAAAGGTGAGAAAAATGCTTACTAATGATACCTATACTTCGCCTGCCGTTACACCACCCTTACAATTAAAGCGCAGGTTACTTACAGCTGATATTACGGCTGGCTCTTTTAAAAACTTTGTTGAGCAGGTGTTCTGGCTTAGTGAACACAAAAAGTCGAGCTATGTTTGTTTTGCCAACGTGCACATGCTGGTAGAAGCCTACAAAGACCGAGACTTTAACAACATACTTAATAACGCGGATGTGGCTACCCCAGATGGTGGTCCCCTTTCCAAGCTTATGAAAATGCTATATGGGCAGCAGCAGGACCGAGTGGCAGGTATGGACCTGTTGCCGGCACTTCTGCAGCAGGCCGCAGCCCGTGGTAAATCGGTATACTTTTATGGCTCTACTGATGATGTGCTGGAGGCAGTAGTAGAAACAGCAAAGAAAAAGCACCCAAAGCTCAAAATAGCTGGTTATTACTCACCACCTTTCCGTAAACTGACATACATTGAAGACACAGCTATCGTAAACATGATAAATGATGCGAATCCTGATCTGGTGTTTGTAGCCTTAGGTTGCCCGAAGCAGGAACGATGGATGGCAGAGCACAAAGGTAAAGTTAATGCCTGTATGTTGGGCGTTGGCCAGGCTTATATGACTTTTGCAGGCTTGGAGAAACGCTTGCCGAAATGGGCGCGTGATTTATCGCTGGAGTGGGTATACAGGCTGTGGCAGGAGCCAAAGCGCCTCTGGAAACGCTACCTGGTTACCAACAGCCTGTTTGTTGCTCTTGCTTTAAAGCTGGTTGTGCAGCGTATGGTAGGCAAAAGCTCCGTACAGGAATCTATTACCGGATAAGATGTAGTACCTGATAATGTAAGATGAAGTATGGCTCTTACATAGAACATTATTACCGTTATAAAACCAATTATAGCCACTACCGGCGCTGTGTACTCCGGCACTATACTAGGCTGTGCCATTCTCGGCGAAACAACAGTGCCATACTTTATCCGAAACAAACCTGCATAGTTACCTCTATGCAGTTTTATACTTCAAAAAAAGATGCTTTAAAGATCGCAGAACCTGTCGAAACAGCCGTCTAGGAAGATGCGATACAAAAAAAGTAAAATTTCATACATCAAAATATAGCAATCACCGTATCAATTACCGACCGCAACAAAAGCTGAATGTACAGATTGATTAAGCCTCATGCGGTTAAAACATCTCAACCTAATAAAAAACCCTTATACTTATGAAAGCAGTTATACTTGCAGGCGGTTACGGAACCCGGATCAGCGAAGAAAGCGGCATCAGACCAAAACCAATGGTGGAAATAGGCGGCAAACCGATCCTGTGGCACATCATGAAAATCTACTCTTACTATGGCATAAATGAGTTCGTGATCTGCTGCGGCTACAAAGGCCATATGATCAAAGAATACTTCTCAAACTACTGCCTGCACAACTCCGATGTAACATTTGACATGCGCAAGAATAGCATGGAAGTGCATCGTAACAACACTGAATCGTGGAAAGTAACGCTGGTTGATACCGGTGAAGGTACCATGACTGGTGGCCGCTTGAAGCGTGTGAAAGAATATGTTGGTAACGAAACCTTCTGCCTGACCTATGGCGATGGCGTGAGCGACGTGGATATTGCCGCATCCATTGAATATCATAAAGCTCAAGGAACACTGGCTACACTTACAGCTGTACAGCAGCCAGGCCGTTTCGGTGCTTTCAACCTGTCATCAGATGCAACCAAGATCAACCAGTTCCAGGAGAAGCCGACAGGTGGCGATATGCCATGGATAAACGGTGGTTTCTTTGTACTGGAGCCAGGTGTATTCGATTATATTGAAGACGATAACACCACTTGGGAGCGTGAGCCAATGGAGCAGTTAGCCAAAGAAGGTGAACTTGCAGCATACCGCCACACTGGTTTCTGGCAGCCAATGGATACCCTGCGCGACAAGCATGTGCTGGAAGAGCTATGGCAGAAAAACCAGGCGCCATGGAATGTATGGCAAAAGTTGCTTTCTAACGCTATAAACTAAGAAATCCTTCCTCAATTATATTTATAATTCCCTTTACTCATGAAGATATTAATAACCGGAAATATGGGTTATGTGGGCCCTGGCGTAGTTAGCCAGTTGCGCGCTACGTATCCTGAAGCTATACTTGTGGGCTATGATATGGCCTATTTCGCAACCAGCCTTACAAACGCTCCATTCCTGCCGGAAAGCAAACTGGACCAGCAACTGTTTGGCGATGTGCGTACGATGCCTGCCGAAGTACTGGAAGGCGTGGATGCTGTAGTGCATTTAGCTGCTATCTCTAATGACCCGATGGGCACCAAATTCGAAGAAGTAACACTGGATGTGAACTATAGATCAACTATACGCATCGCTGAGATGGCGAAAGCTGCCGGTGTAAAGAACTATGTTTTTGCCTCGAGCTGCAGCATGTATGGTGCCGCTTCAGAGCAAGCTAAAACAGAGGATTCCGAACTAAACCCGTTAACAGCCTATGCCCGCTCTAAAGTAGCATCTGAGAAAGAACTTGCTCCATTAGCTGGTGATGGCTTTACCGTGACTTGTCTGCGTTTTGCAACTGCCTGCGGCATGAGCGACCGCCTGCGTCTGGACCTGGTACTAAACGACTTTGTTGCCGGTGCAATATCTACTGGCAAGATAACTATACTTAGTGATGGCAGCCCTTGGCGTCCATTAATCCACGTGAAAGACATGGCGCGTGCTATTGAATGGGCAATCACCAGAACTCCTGAAAATGGCGGTGAATTCCTGGCAGTAAATGCGGGCAGCAACAAGTGGAACTACCAGGTAAAAGAACTGGCACAAGCTGTAGCAGAAGTTATACCTGGCACAGAGGTATCTGTAAACTTAGAAGCAGCTCCTGATAAACGTTCTTACCGCGTAAACTTCGACCTGTTCAAAACACTGGCTCCAAACCACCAACCGCAGGTATCGCTGAAACAGGCTATACAGGAACTGCGCGATGGCTTGACCCAGATGGGCTTTAAAGATGGCGATTTCCGTAACTCCCTGCTGATGCGCCTGAAAGTACTGACTAGCCTGCAGGAAACCAATGCCATTAACGAGCAATTGCAGTGGCTTCGTGAGTCAAAAAAAGTAGCTAAGGAAACTGAATTAGAGATCGCTTAATTTCCCTCACCTATGATATTTACAGAAACAAAGCTGAAAGGCGCTTATATAATAGATGTTAAAAGACTTGAAGACGAGCGTGGCTTCTTTGGCCGTTCGTTTTGCCAGAAAGAGTTTGAAGAATTTGGTCTGACCAATGACATTCGCCAGGCCAACGTATCTTATAACAAGAAAAAGGGTACGCTACGTGGTATGCACATGCAGCTGGCCCCTAATGAGGAAACCAAACTGGTACGCTGCACACGCGGTGCTATCTACGATGTGATCATTGATATGCGCCCGGATTCTGAAACCTACAAGCAGTGGATAGGGGTGGAGCTTACCGCCGACAACTATAGAATGCTGTTTGTGCCGGAAGGTTTTGCGCATGGCTTTATTACGCTGGAAGACAACACCGATGTAACTTATAATGTAACAGAATTCTATACGCCTGGCGCTGAGCGTGGCATTCGCTGGAATGATCCTGCTTTCAACATCCAATGGCCAATCGAGCCTGTTGTGATCTCTGAGAAAGACCAGGCACACCCTGATTTTGAAGAAGTATCCAAAGAAACAGAAGGAAAGCTGCTGGTGTAATGCCTGCAGTTCTTCGCCCTTTAACCCTTTAATAGAAGTATAAAATGATAATAATTGATACTGCCTTAGCCAAACGTCAGGCTGAAAATAACCCGATCAGAGTTGCCATGGTTGGTGCCGGCTTTATGGGCCGCGGCATCGCGCTTCAGATCTGCAAATACGTGCAGGGCATGGAGCTTGTAGCCATTGCAAACCGCGATATCTCAAAAGCAAAAAGAGCTTACACCGAAGCCAGTGTAGAAACTGGAGTAGAAGAAGTAGCCTCAGTTGAGAAACTGGAAGAAAACATCCGTTTGGGCAAGTATAGCATTACCGACGATGCTATGCTGCTTTGCAAAGCCGAAGGTATTGATGCCATTATTGAAGTTACCGGAGCTGTTGAGTTCGGTACAAACGTAGCCATGCGCGCTATCGAGAACGGCAAACACATCATCATGATGAATGCCGAAGTAGATGGTACCGTTGGCCCGATCCTGAAAGTATACGCTGACAAAGCTGGAGTGATATTTACAAACGCAGATGGCGATCAACCGGGCGTTATCATGAACCTGTACCGTTTCGTGAAAGGACTTGGCGTGAAGCCGGTGCTTTGCGGTAACATTAAAGGCTTACATGACCCGTATCGTAACCCAACTACACAAAAAGGTTTTGCAGAGAAATGGGGACAGCAGCCATCTATGGTTACCTCGTTTGCCGATGGTAGCAAGATATCGTTTGAGCAGGCTATAGTTGCTAACGGAACAGGTATGCGTGTTGCCAAGCGTGGCATGCATGGACCAACTGTTGCGCCGGGTACTCCGCTTAAAGATTGCGTACACAACCTGTATCCGCTGGAAGATCTGACAAACGGACCGGGTATAGTTGATTACGTGGTGGCAGCAGAGCCAGGACCAGGCGTATTTGTACTGGGCACGCATGACGACCCGATTCAGCAGCACTACCTGAACCTGTACAAGCTAGGCGAAGGTCCGTTGTACCTGTTCTACACGCCTTACCACCTGTGCCATTTTGAGGTGCCGACCACAGTAGCACGTGCGGTGTTGTTTAACGATGCTGCGCTTGCCCCAATGGGTGCACCAACCGTAGAAGTAGTTTCTGCCGCTAAAATTGACTTAAAAGCAGGTCAGGTAGTTGATGGAATTGGCCACTACATGACCTATGGTTTATGCGAAAACGCTGACACAACTATAGCCGAAAACCTGCTGCCAATTGGTGTAGCTGAAGGCTGTGTGCTGAAGCATGATATACCAAAAGATCAGGTGCTGACCTACGATGACGTGATACTGCCGGAAGGACGTCTGGTTGATAAACTTCGCGATATCCAGCGCCGTTTCTTTAACGCAACAGACAGCTCAGAAAAAGAGCAGATCCTAAAAAGCGTGTATGGTAAAAGTGAGACCTTAACGGAAGTATAAATCTCCTGAACTATAACAATAAGAGCATCCCGACGAGTTGATACTTGCCGGGATGTTTCTGTTTAAAGCACATCTCTAATGCAAAATATAGTTGGCATTATTCCGGCGGCAGGGCTGGGTTCCAGGTTAGGTGGGATGGCTTTTAGTAAAGAGCTCTTCCCGATAGGATTTGAGGTTGATGAATCGACTGGTCAGGAGTATCCGAAAGCCGTATCGCAGTACTTACTGGAGCTGATGCGCAAAGCAGGAGTGGCGCAGACTTACGTTATACTTCGGGATGGGAAATGGGACATACCTAGTTACTTTGGAGACGGCAGCAAGTATAAAATGCAATTGGCTTACCTGATGATGAACCGGCCTTACGGTACACCATTCTCCGTAGATCAGGCTTATAATTTCGTGAAAGGTAAAACTATAGTTTTTGGTTTCCCGGACATACTTGTGGAGCCCAAAAATGTATTTGTTAAACTTCTTGAAAAGCAACAGCAAACGCAGGCAGATGTGGTATTAGGCCTGTTTAAAATAGCCAATCCTCATAAATGGGATATGGTGGAAACCGACGAAACCGGCAATGTAAAAAATATACTTCCCAAACCTGAAAGTTCTGACCTGAAACATGCATGGTGCATTGCCGTTTGGTCCCCGGCGTTTACGGAGTACATGCATCAGTATCTACAGCAAGTAGAGCCGGAATTTATACTTGGGGAGCTAAAAGAATTACCGATGGGATCCGTAATACAGGTTGCAATCGGGAACGGAATGATAGTGCAATCCGTATGCTTTCACGAAGGCAACTGCTTGGATATTGGAACCCCCGAAGATCTGAAAAAAGCCATTAAGCGCTTAACCTAAACTACCCTTATACTTGAATGAGAATTTTACTTGTACATAACCATTACAAGCAATCTGCAGGCGAAGATACTGTTTTTTTTGCAGAAGCAGCTTTACTCGAGAGCCACGGCCACATAGTTGAAAAACTGACGCTTACCAATAATGATGTAAACTCGGTTACTGAGAAACTGGAAGCAGCCCTTGGTGTAATTTATAATAGTAAAAGCGCAAGGATAGTAGAAGAAAAGATACTGACCTACAAGCCGGATATCATTCATGTGCACAACTTCTTCCCGCTGATATCTCCAGCCGTATTTTATGTTGCACAAAAACACCACGTACCGGTAGTAATGACCTTGCATAACTATAGATTGCTATGCCCAAGTGCTTACCTGCATTACAATGATCGGTTACATCTGGAGAACATCCATAAAACATTTCCGGTGCAGGCAATTTTAGATAAAGCTTACCGGAACTCATACTTCCAGACAACATCGGTTGTATTAACCACAGGTATTCATAAACTACTAGGTACCTGGCAAACAAAAGTAGACCGTTATATTACGCTCACACAAGGCGGAACAGAGATGTTCCGGAACTCGTCGTTAAGGCTACGGCCGGAGCAGCTGGTTGTAAAGCCAAACTTTACTACAGATCTCGGAGAAGGTGCAGCAGAACGGGAAGATTATTTCTTGTTTGTAGGAAGGCTATCACCTGAAAAAGGAGTAGAAACGATGCTCAAGGCAAACGCTGCTTTTCCTTTTAAACTGAAAATAATAGGAGATGGGCCTTTGCGCGAAGCGGTGGAAGCACATGCTGCCACACATCCTAATGTAGAGTATTTGGGCTATCAGAAACGCCCAAGGGTAGAGGAGGAACTAAAGAAAGCAAAAGCACTTATTTTTCCATCGGAGTGGCCGGAAATGTTTGGTATGTCTATCATCGAAGCCTTCTCTACAGGTACACCGGTTATAGCAACTAACATGGGAGGTGCAGCTTACTTGGTAAAGCATAACCAGAACGGCTTACTTTATACTCCACAGCAGGCAGCAGAGCTGGTGAAACAGGTACAGCTGTTAAACCAGAACAAAGAACTGGCGGCTGCGCTTGGTCGTGAGGCAAGACAAGAATATCTGGACAAGTATACAGCAGAAGTAAATTATCAGCAGCTACTGGATATTTACACCGATGTGATCAGGAAAAAAATGAAGCCTACTTCGGCAATAACTTCAGCAGACTTTGAGTTTTATAAAAACTAATAACAAGTGTTTAACTAAAAAGCCGGCTAGTTTATGACTAGCCGGCTTTTTAGTTTTAAGCTACTTTTATCTGTTCTATTTCTTTTTCCTGTTTCTTTATTCGCTGTAGTACATCTACAAGTTTATCTGTTTCAACAAAAATATTAGCGCGCTGTCCCTGGTTCAGGTTAAATATCCTGCGCTTATTCGGACAGATAATGTATTCATAATCAAGGTCAATTTTTGTGGCAATATCATAGAATGGCTCCACGATAAAACCTTCGTTAAATATCTCGATTACTTTAGTGCCTGGTTTGCAGAAAAACAGATTTATAAGCCCTGCTCCAGTGGCACCTACAACTACTTTTGCCTTAGAAAATAGCTTGATCTTTTCTTTTATGCTGAGTTTGCTCGATACGATATTCTGGAAATCGAAAGGTTTTAGTTCTTTCAGTACTTCCTTTTCATTGATTACTACTCTTAATTCAGAGTCCGATCTGCTGATATACAACGACGGGGCTACAGGCGTTATAAGTTCGTTTTCTTCGTCAGCATAAGGCATAAACGAAGACCGGATATAATTACACAGCCATTTAGGTATAAGTGTATTATTACCGCGTGGGGCCGTAGAAGCTATTATGCAGTCTGCAGTGATATGTGGGTGTTTATCACTTTCAATAATCTTGTCAGGAGTTATACCAAGTAGTTCCAGTGTTTCCCTCTGGTAATCGTAACATGTGCTAGGCACTAGAAACCAATCTACTTTATCGTAAAGGCCGCTTTCGCGCAACAGATGCAGGCGAGGCAGTACATCTATAAACCAGTGCCCAATATTGTTTATACCGGCTCCACCGGTTAAAAGGGAGAAAACAGTTCCTTTAAATCTTTCGGGTGATGAAAAGAAACGTTGCTCAAAAATATTGTTTAAGTTTGGCTCAGTTACTTTACCCATCACCAGGCTTAACGAAACGTGCTCAATAAGCCTGTTGTATTGCGTTACAACTGCCACACTACTTTCGTTATCGGTATAGATTCTTCCGTTGGGAGCTTCAATAACTAAATAGTCTGTAATTACATGGCGCTTTGGCTTCCAGTAATCTGAGCAGGCCTGATACAGTTCCTCTGTAATATCCAGTTGAGTTTCATACCTTGGATATATACTATGTACTTTTATTTCCTTTTGGTTAACTGTAGTTAAGTCGTCAGTGTTAATCCTGCAGACGTCAGAGGGCCTGTAGCGTGTATTATATGGGATTATACGTCCCATTACTTTCTTTACCCGTTTATTACCCTTCTCGTAATAGGCCTTTATTTTCATGACTCTGTTCCTTAGGTTCCAACTGCTATTTATATAAAAGGCAGCCTTAGCAATAATTAGTTACTTTGTGTAATTCGCAAACCGACTTACATTATCTTTTTCAGTTTTATTCTGTTGCAGTTGCTGTGCTACTAAATCAGCGGCAACTTCTACTGCTATGTTATTCCAATGGGCATCATCTGTCGGATACAAGGCGATATTGTCCTGCTGGTGTAGTTTTTCAAAATTTGTTTGTGTATCCACCACATCAATATTGCGTCTACGTAATTCAGCCATCAGTCTGGGTAAAAAATCCGGCTTCTTTTTAGAGGGCAACATCTGGTAATAGATATTTTCTTTGTTTGGTATAGGCATGAATATAAATTTTATACCCCGTTCCTGAAGCACAGCTTTATACCCTTCTAAAATATTTGCCATATCTAAAATTTCCTGATCAGTATAATGGCGGTTAGCAATCTCTCCTTCAATAAAATATTCGTTGTTAAACGAGATATATTCCTTCCTGCCAAAAGAACGTTCTATACTTGCCAATGCCCGGTGGTATAACCCAAGTTTAGAGATACGGTCGGCTGTTATAAAAAGCTTGGTCAGCAGGTAAGAAGAGTTGATGAGGTCGCCCGTATAATTTCTGATTTTCGAGCCTAAACCATTGGCTCCAACTGCAGGCAACCCGGGTATGCGTCGCTCAATACTGGATAAAATTACCAGCTCAGGTGGATCCTGAACAAATCGTTCTGTAGCCAGAAAGCGGTTCATGGTAGCAGGTGCAAAAGAGTAAACTTCTTTGTTTAGTTGTCGCTCAAGTGCTTCAGCCAGTGTTTCTTCCTGCGATAGTTTGGCTCCGGTTATATTCGAATCTCCAATGAGGAGCACATCACATTTACTGTCTCTGTTTCTGTAGCCATATGCATCCGTAAACCATTCTACTTTGCGCTTGGTGGCAAAAGGGGTATGCGGCGCCAACTCACCTTCTTCTTCCATTACCAAATGCTGGTTCGGGTAAAAAGGTCCGGACATTACTTCCATTTTGTTTACCGAAATGGTTTCCCAAATCCTGAAGGTGAAAAAGTTTATAGGAAGTATAGTGGCTTCGATGAGGGGCCAGAGAATAAAGGGGAGCGACAACAAGGTTAGTTTAACCAGCAGCCTTTTTACGCCATTGTTTTGCATAACCTTATACTTTTAAAATTGGAAATAAATAAACTCCTGATTACCAAACTGCCCGAAGAGTAAGACCGCAATAAGTGCGATATAGTATACACTCCATCTGATGACTGCAGGGCGTTGCAAAATAAGTTGGGATACACTGCCATTTCGCTGAATAAGGTGCACAGTTTCCATTACTAGAATAGCAATTACTGAAACAGCAAATACCTTAGCGCCCTGTTCCATAAACAGAATATGATCCAGGTTTACACCTGCAAAAACCTGGCTGAAGTTGCCTAACCCTACGAAGCTATACTTTATAATATAAAGCGCATCTGAGAGGCTATTTGCCCGGAAGAAGATCCAGGAAAAACATACCAGCACAAATACAGAAAGTACCTGAACCCATTTATATAACAGCGGGTAATTTGTTAAACCTATAGCCTGTGCTAATGCATTGCGCTGTTTGGCTGTTACAAGAGCAAACACAAGGTAAAATCCATGCAAGGCACCCCAGACTATAAAAGTCCAGTTGGCGCCATGCCAAAGGCCGCTTACCATAAAGGTGATAAATAAATTATAGTACCAGCGCCATTTAACAACCCGGTTACCTCCTAAAGGGATATATAGATAATCGCGGAACCAGCTGGAGAGCGAAATATGCCAGCGGCTCCAGAATTCAGCAATAGATTTAGAAAAGTAAGGTCTGCGGAAATTTTCCATCAGGTTATAGCCCATTACCTGAGCAGCACCTATTGCTATGTCTGAGTATCCTGAGAAGTCGCAGTAGATCTGGAAGGCAAAGAACACGGTAGCTAAAATCAGTGTGATGCCTTCGTAGTCGGTGGGGTTGTTATAGACCTGGTTTACCAGCAGGGCCAGGTTATCAGCAATTACAATTTTCTTAAAGAATCCCCAGGCCATACGGCGTAAACCTGCCACTACGCGGCCATAGTCAAAGTCAAAGCTGGAGCGTAACTGGCCAAGCAGGTTTTCAGCACGCTCGATAGGGCCAGCTACCAGTTGTGGAAAAAAGGTAATAAAGAGCGCAAAAATACCCAGATGTTTCTCTGCTTTTATACGGCCATGGTACACATCTATACTATAGCTCATTGTCTGGAAAGTATAAAATGAGATACCCATTGGCAGCAGCAGCTCAAAAGCCGGCATTGCATAATTCATGCCTAGGCCTTGAGCCAGGCCATGTGCGCTTTCATTAAAGAAGTTGTAATATTTAAAGAGTGTAAGTGTGGCAAGGTTGGCGAACAGGGAAATATACAGGTATGGTCTACGCTTGTTCTTTTCTTCGTCTGAATATCGGCTCATGGTACGACCTGTCAGGTAATCCAGCACCGTTGAAGCGATAAGTATAATGGAGTAGGCTGGCTTCCAAGACATATAAAAGTAGTAGCTGGCCAGCAACAGTATTATCCACCTTCTATTATGGGGAGTGAGGAAATAGAGGGTAACTACTACCGGGAAGAAGATAAAGAATTCAGTAGAGTTAAATAGCATACTAAGGGGTTAATAGGGTGTTCAGATCTACTTAACAGGTCATTAACGGCATTAAGCTTTAAGTGAAAACTTAGATACCAACTGGAACATGGTGCTGTACTTTACTTTATCTCTATTATATAGGTAGTAGCCGAAAAGGTTGGCTGTTTCTTCCTATATTTTTCTGAGAGAATATAGTTAAGCCTTAATAAGTCGGTTATACGTTTTATAAATTATGAAGGATAGAATTGTTTGATTAAATAATTGAATTTAAAGCATAAAACTTGTACAAAAAATATAAGAACCTTAAGAATGAATCATCGTTAAAGAGCCTGATAAATTTGTACATAACCTACAGTGCGTATGCCACACCCTTACTATTGCCGGCTGTATCGCCTATTACTATTTCTTTTTATTTTACCTGCCACATGTATTACTGCTTATGGTTCCGGAAACCAAAGAGAGAATAATGCGAGCCCTTTTATATTAATTGCCTCTCAAGCCTTTGTTGTACATTCTGTTACTACTGTTGCTTTAGATGCCCCTGTTTTGGAAGCCAAACCATCGTTGGTAGGAGCTATAACTTTAAAATGGACACCGGTAGCCAATGCCACTGGCTATGTTCTGGAAAAATCAAATACTGGAGATGCGTCTACTTTTTCGCCTCTTAAATCATTCGGGGCTTCTGAAAACTACTACCGGCATACCGGGCTATACTATAATCAGAAAGTATTTTACAGAGTAAAAGCAGTAGGCGCCGGAGATGCTTCACCTTATAGTGCTGTTGCCAGTGCTACAACCAATGCACAGAACAAAGTATTTAGCATAATGCCACTTGGAGATTCAAATACCGAAGGCGGAGCCAGTACTGTGCCTGCCGATCAGATGGCTTCTTACCGTGCTAAACTGGAGAAACTTCTGAACGGAACAGCTGCTAAGGATAACTATGATTTTGTTGGTAGTGAGCAATCCGGAAGCGCTTATCTGAGTGATCTGGATCATGCAGGTATGGGTGGAGCCCGCAACGAAGACATTGTAACACTTATCCGGAATGGATTTTATAAACGCTGGTATGATAACAAGAACATGGGGCTTGACTATACTGCCAATTACCTGCAAGTCTTTAAACCTGATGTGATTTTGCTGCACATAGGTACTAATGATATTGATAACAATGGAGTTGATAATTCTCAGGTTACGGTAAATGAGCTTGAAATTATACTGAATGAGATTGATAAGTATGAAGCGAGCTCCGGGAAAGAAGTAACTGTAGTGCTGGCTAAAATCATAAAGTCTCTTTGTAATGGCGATGACTGCTTTAAAAGCAGCAGCGGGACCAAAAATGACATTATAGAGCTCTATAATAATAAGATGGAAACTCTTGCTAACAGGCGTATTGCTGCCGGCGACAGGCTGGAATTTGTTGACATGGGGGACGCCGGAATTATCTATAACTATGTTCCTGCGGGGGGCGATATGGCTGACAGGCTGCACCCTGCAATGCCAGGCTATGATAAGATGGCAACAGTATGGTTTCCTGTGTTAGACAGGTTATTAAATGTGCAGCCCCCGGCACCAGATACACAGGCACCTGAAACCAGCATTGCCACTAAGCCTGCAGCGCAGTCTAACAGTAAAACAGCCACGTTTAGCTTTACTAGTAATGAAGCAGATGTAGTATACCAGGTAAGCCTGGATAATGCTCCCTTTACAAATGTGTCATCTCCTTACACGTTAAATAACCTGGCAGAAGGTGCACACACGATTAAGGTAAGAGCTTTTGACAAAGCCAATAATTTTGATCTTACGCCAGCTACCTATACCTGGACAATAGATACGCAGGCTCCTGCAGCACCAGTTGTTTTAGCACCCTCAGAAGATGCCTTACTAAATTCGAATAAACCTACCATAAGTGGTACCGCAGAAGCAGGATCTATAATAAAAGTATCTGAGGGAAATTCTCAGATTGGTGCTGCTACAACCGGAGCAGATGGTAAATGGAGCTTTGTACCCGGTACTGCAATGGCAGAGGGTTTACATCAGCTTACAGCTAAAGCCACAGATGCTGCCGGAAATAGTAGCAGTAGCAGTGCGGTCAGAAGCTTTTCTATCGATTCGAAAGCTCCGGAAACTATAATAGTTAGCAATCCACCGGCTTTAACTAATAACAAGGCAGCCGAATTTAAATATTCAAGTAACGAAACAGGGGTTACTTACCAGGCCGGCCTGGATGGTGCAGCCTTCGCAACCGTAACTAATCCGGTTACATTTAATAATTTAAGTGAAGGAGCGCATACTTTAAAAGTGAGAGCTGTTGATGCTGCTGGTAACACTGATGATACACCTGCCACGTATACCTGGACAGTGGATACAACACCACCTGCGCCACCAGTTATACTTGCCATCTCCGAAGATCGTGGTTCTTCTTCCACCGATCAGATCACTTCTGATAATACACTGAAACTTAAAGGCAGCGCCGAAGCAGGGGCTAAAGTAAGTATAACATTGGAAGGGAAAGGACAAGTAGGAACTGTAGCAGCTAATGCATCTGGTAACTGGGAGTTTAACTACGAAGCAACTGCGTTAGCCGACGGGAAACAGATATTTACAGCTACAGCATCAGATGCAATGGATAATACCAGTGTTGCAAGTGAGCGATTTACCGTTTCTGTAGATCAGGTTGCTCCGGAAGTTGCACTTACTACCACTGCCGCTTCACCAACCAATGCACCATTCGATATTAAAATCAGCTTTAACGAACCTGTTTATGGGCTTGCCTTAGCAGATTTTACTGTAACAAACGGTAATGCAAGTAATCTGGTAACGATAGATGCAGCTACCTATACTGTTAAGATAACACCAACCACAGACGGTAAAGTAACAGCGCAACTGTCTGCTGGCAAAGTGATGGACCTTGCAGGAAATAGCAATACAGCTTCGTCAGTTCTGGAGGTTACAGTTGATATTACAAAGCCAACAGTTGCCCTTAATACTGATGCTGCTGCAGTTGTAAATACAGCGTTTGAGGTAACTATAAATTTTAATGAAGAGGTAACCGGGTTTGAGGTAAATGATGTAACTGTTTCTAACGGAACTGCTTCCGGTTTTACGAAAGTAAATGATACGAACTATAGTGTCTTAATCCAGCCAACTGCACAGGGCGAGGTTTCTGTAAGTATAGCAGCCGATAAAGCTCAGGATGCAGCTAAAAATGGAAATCAACAGTCTAATACCATTAAAAAGGTATATGACGCTGTTGCACCTGCCGGTTATACTATAGCGTTCGCTACAGATCAGGTTAACATTAAAAACCAAGGCAATATTAGTTTAACAGTAAGCGGTGCAGAAATTAACGCAACTTATACTTATACTATAACCAGCAGCAATGGAGGAGAGCAGCTAACCGGTACCGGTAAAGTATCTGAGGCCTCTTTTACCATACCGTCTCTTAATCTGTCAGGGCTGAATGATGGGACCTTAACCGTAGCTTTATACCTTACGGATGCAGTAGGCAACAAAGGTGTGGGGGCAACGGCGCAAGTTCAGAAAGTAACCAAGGACATCGTAATAGTAGCGACTTCTGAATTGATAAAAGTGCCTTTTAATACGGATTTCAGTAAAGTGCCATTCCCCCAGAAGGTAAAGGTTACTTATTCTACCGGCCAGGAAGATTACCTGACTGTTACATGGCAGCCTGGAAACTATAATGCAAAAGTACCCGCGCAGTATACGTTAACAGGTAAACTGGAACTGGCTCCGAACACTACAAATTTCAGTAACAAAACAGGACAGGTTATAGTGGAGGTACAGCCAAACTTACCTCCAACTATGCTCAGCCTTAATACTACTCAATTTAAACCAAATGCAGAGCCAACAGAGTCTATAGGTACATTCTCTACCCAGGACCCTGATGATACTGACTTTACTTATACTTTGGTGACCGGTGAGGGTGATGATCAGAATAGCTATTTCTCTATCAGCAACAACCAATTATACCTTAATTCTAACCGAGGTTTATCTGGTATTACCACTTTTAACATAAGAGTATTAAGCAAGGACCCTTATAACAACACCATCGAGAAGGCTTTTGTACTTACCAAGTCAGCTTACCAGGAGAAAATTGAGCTTGTAAATGCCTTCTCCCCGGATGGAGACGGAATTAATGATACCTGGACCGTGCCGGAGCTTCGCTTCTTTAATGAAGTGGAAATTACTGTGATGGATAAGGCTGGTGTACAATTATACCACAGCACAGATCCGGAGAAAGGATGGGACGGTAAAGGCCGTAACGGGCAGGTGCAACAAGGGCCATACTTTTATATCATACAGGTAAAAGATATTAACCTGGTGCAAAAAGGGGTTGTAACTGTCTTAAAATAGATTTCAATGAAAAAGCATATACTACTTCTTTTAATTTTACTTACTACACTGGCGGCTTCTGCACAAAACAGGAAGTATGTCGGTAACTTTTCGCAGCTAAGGCAATTTTATAATCCGTCGCTAACAGGGCAGGATGGCAGCCAGTTTAAAACGCTGTACCGCAACCAGTGGACAGGGTATGAGGATGCTCCCAAAACAATATTTGCTTCCGCAGAATTTAACCTGAACGATTTAAAGAAAAGCAAAGGCTACCAGTTAAATACTACAGCAAACGACCAGGAAGTGCTTTATGGAATCGGGTTGCTACTGCTCCGCGAATCGTTCGGCCCCTACAGCGAAACACAGGTAAATGTGAGTTACGGATCTGGCGTGCGTTTATCAGACAAGTATAAATTACTCTGGGGATCGGCCATAACCTATACTTCGCTTGCATTAGATGGCAATAAGTTAACCGTAGACCAGGAAAATGATCCGAAGTATAGCAAGGTATTAGGGCAAAACAGCAGGTCTGGTAAAATGGATCTGAACCTGGGTATTACGTTGTCTTCAGAAAACTTTTATGTTGGGTATTCCATGAAGGATGTTACGCAGGGGAAGATGGTTACCTCCGGCGAAGAATTTATAGCTGATATGTACGCCCGTAAGCATATAGGCACTACAGGTTTCAGAACTGGAATAACTGAAGACGTCGGTATTATATTGAACGCTCTATATCAATATGATAAAGTAACAGAAGGAACTATAGAGGGGCAACTAAAGGCCGCTTATCAGAATATTTTCTGGGTAGGGGGCGGCTATCGGAATAATCTGGCTTTTAATGTTACATCCGGACTGAGATTAAACAAACTGCAGATCAGTTACCTGTACGAAACACCTGTTGCAGATGCCACCACCATTGATAAACCGACTAACGAGATCACGCTTGCATATCTGTTAAAACCACGTACAAATCAGGCACATAACCCGCGTGTACTTATTTGGTAATCAGCCGTAAAGCAATTATAAGATTTGGGTTTTACCACAGGAGTTATCAAAGCTATACTTTGAAAATAAGCGACTGTAACTGGTTTCTAGTTCAAACTATCCTAAAAGTAAAGCATTGGTTCCTGGTAGGGAATCTCAGGTGCATTAAAGAACTAATCCGGTAAGGTAAACCAACAAATCCAATCTCCGTAATATAAGCAGTTTCCAATAAATAGGATTCTGAATACTTTAAACATGCACTACATGTCAGGCACTACAGAGGAGTATATTATACCTGTTTGCCTGTAACTCTAAGTTTATACTTTACAGGAAGTGCTGGTTATACTTCCGACACAAAGAAGTTACCCTTTACAAAGTAGCCATCTTACTTATGATATATAATTACAGTTACGCTTACGTAAGTAAACTGACACATAATATAGAGTTCAAAACGTTTTTTACACAGCTAATTAAAGGCGGGTGTAAGAGCAGTTTTGTTGCCATTGCTGCCGCTTTCTTCTTATTGCTTGCCATTCCGGCTTCAGCGCAATGCCCACCAAACCTAGTTCACTATTTTCCTTTAGATGAAACTACTCCCGGTTCTTATACCGATAAGATAAAGGCTATAGAAGCGACCTGTACAGATTGCCCTGCACCTGCATCCAGCTTATTTGCTGGTGGCCAGAAATTTAATGGTACCAACGATGCCATAACAATTAATGATGTAGCAGGCTTTGAGTGGGGTCACTACGATAGTTTTACCATTGAGCTATGGGTGCAGGTATCCGGAACAGCTTCTAAAAACCGTGTAATAATGGGTCGAAGTGCTACCGATTCTCAGATGAGCTGGTGGGTAGGTGTGGATACAGAAGGGTATGCTGTATTTGAGTTGTACGATATGAAGCGTAAAGGCTTTAAAATTGAGAAGGTTGGTAAAAAGATAAACGATGGCAAGTGGCACCACATAGTAGTAATGCGCCATGGCACACACTTGCGTAACAAGCTCTACATTGACGGCTACAGGGCTGCTGATTTCAGATATGAGTATTCTGATAATTTTTACAGCGCATCACCCGTAACTATAGGCTGGCATAAACTGGATAATGGTTATCATTTTTCAGGCTCATTAGATGAAATAATGGTTTACAACAGAGCCCTGGAAGAAAATGAAGTAAGAGCTCGCTATAATAATGGCGCAAGTGTGTACTGTGGCACAGAAAATATTCCGCCAGTTATAACTTCAGAACCTATAACATTTGGTACTGTAGGACAACCTTATACCTACGATGTACAGGCAATCGGGAAACCTGCTCCAGTTTATACTTTAGTTCAGAGCCCACAGGGTATGGGTATTAACAGCACCACAGGAGAAATTACCTGGAACCCTACAACTGCAGGGAAATTCAGAGTAACTGTGAAGGTTGCGAACAGCAGCGGAGAAGTACAGCAGTCATTTGATATTTCAATTAAAAACGGGATGGGTGAAAGTGCTGGTATAATTCATCACTGGATGTTGCATGAAGTTAGTGGAGTGCGATACAAAGATTTCTATACTCCTTATGATGCTGTAAGTGATGAAGCAGCCAGACCTGCGCCAACTGCCGGTGTTATATCTGGAGGGCAGCGGTTCAATGGTACAACTACAGGACTGGATGTAAGTAACAGTTCCAATTTTAACTGGAACCCGAATGAGAGCTTTAGTATGGAACTCTGGGTACGAACAGCTACATCTTCTGGGAACAACAGAGTGCTTTTAGGCAGGCAAGCTGCTGATTCGGAAATGCACTGGTGGATTGGTATTGATCCACAGGGATATGCCGGATTCCAGTTACTTGACATTTTATGGCAGGGCACTTTTGTAGGTAAAAGTGGGCCGAAACTTAACGATGGTAAATGGCACCAGGTAGTAGCTGTAAGAGATGGTGGCGCCAATGCAACTAGGCTTTATGTTGATGGCGAGCGAGTAGCAGAAGCAAGCTTTAATTATGCTAACACCTTTGCATCAGAGTCACCGGTTACAATTGGTTACTTAAATCAACAAATAAAATACCGTTTTGATGGCGATCTGGATGAGGTAAAACTTTTTGGCCGAGCATTAACTGATGCCGAGATACAAGAACGCTACGAAACTATATATGATGGTATTGTTGAACTTGTAAAGTTTGATGGCAGATATGAGAACAAAACTGTAATCCTAGATTGGGAAACCCAGACAGAAGATGAGTTATCTCATTTTGTAATTGAACGCTCTGAAAATGGAGTAGACTTTACTGAGATAGGCACTGTGGAGGCCAAAGGCAATAGTACGACTTTATTGGCTTATACTTTTACAGACGCTAAGCCTATAAACGGAACAGGATACTACAGACTCCGGATCGTTAAAATGAATAATGCCTTTACTTACTCTCATATTGTTACGATACATGCTGGTAGGGCAACTTCTTCTCTTTTCTATGTTTATCCTAATCCGGTTCAAGGTGGCGAAGTAAATGTTGAAGTTGATAGTTTGGTTCCTGATGAACGAGTTGTTTACATCCTATCAAGTATGACTGGCAAGACAATAGGCACTGAAGAGATGCAGGTAAACTCAGAAGGTATATTAAACTTTAAAATTAATGTACCTGAGCATTTAAGTGCCGGCATCTATATCATATCAATTGTTTCGAATACCAAAACGATCAGCAGAAAGTTAGTGCTCGTCGACTAAGCACTTAATAAGTATTGGGTGCATTTACTGTAATGTAAGTTTATAGGCCTCTCTATGGCTTATTTCAAATGTTGCTTTTATTAAAGTTTAACAAATATCATTTAGTGTCATATAAATTTTAATTATAACTGTAGTTATGAATGAACTTTACAAGTCAGGGCGTGAACCTTCTTTTATCAATAAAATACGATGTGCAAATGGTAAGTATGAGTCCATGTTTGGTAAATACAAATCGTTAGCTGTTGCTGGTTTACTTGCAATATTTACTTTTTGTAATAATTTATCCGGATATGCGCAATTATCATCTGTTGGCTTGCCAAGTGGATTTGTAGAGGAGCAGATTGGAGGAGAATGGAACATGGCTGTTGGCTTGAAATTCTCCAAAGATGGTAAGCGGTTATACGTATGGGAGAAATCAGGTAAAGTATGGATAGTGGAGAATGGGGAGAAGCAACCAACTCCACTTATTGATATTAGTGAAGAGGTTGGCGACTGGGGTGACCATGGTTTACTTGGATTCGAAATTGACCCAAACTTTGAAACAAATGGGTACATCTACCTGCTGTACGTAGTAGACCGTCATCACCTGATGAATTTTGGTACTGGTAACTATAACGCATCTGCCAATGACTATAGAAGTGCTACCATAGGCCGTGTTACCCGTTTCACAGCTACAGGAAATACTAAAAACACAGTTAACTTAGCAAGCCGAAAAGTTTTGCTTGGAGAAACCCATCAGACTGGCTTGCCTATACTTTACGAATCACACGGCGTCGGATCTCTTGTATTTGGTGAGGATGGCTCCTTATTGCTTGCAATAGGTGATGGTGCTACTTCCGGCGGTCTGGATTATGGTTATATAGAGGGAGACACTTTTGAGCACCGGCCAAAGGACACTTATGCTAAACAAGCACTGGCAGATGGTATTATTACACAAAAGCAAAATATCGGGGCTTACCGTTCACAGCAAATTGAATCACTAAATGGTAAAATACTCCGTATTGATCCTGCTACAGGTAGAGGCTTGCCTAATAATCCATTTTACGAGTCTGCTAATCCTAACTCAGCTGCCTCAAAAGTATGGACGCTGGGTTTAAGAAATCCTTTTCGTTTTTCAATTAAGCCGGGTACAGGCAGTGCATCCATGCCGGGTGTAATTTACACGAGCGACACTGGCTGGAATACACGTGAAGAAATAAATATTGTGACCGGCCCTGGACAAAATTTGGGATGGCCTCTATACGAAGGTTTAGAACCGGAAATCAACTACATGAGCAGAGATATGTTCAATACTTCTGCTCCAAACCCATTATATGGAAAGAATGGTTGTGCAAGGGAGTTTTTTACATATCAGGAACTATTGCTGCAGCCAAAGCGCACAGAACAGCCATATTTCGGTAACTTCTGCGATTGGAATCAGAAGATTCCGGATAACATCAGGAAGTTTGTGCACACTCGTGCTGCAATAGAGTGGGGGAATGGTGAAGGGGGTGTATCCAGAACACCAACTTTTAATGGAGAAGATGCAGCTATAGCATTAATTGGTGCAGCAAACTCTCCTGTAACAGGTCCACAATTTTATGGCAGCTCAGCCACGGGTGGTGTCTGGTACACCGGTAATGATTTTCCAGCCGAATACAAGAATACCTACTTCTTCGGTGACTACGGTGCTGCCTGGATAAAAAATGCATCTTTTGATGCAACAAACGCTCCTAAATCTGTTCGAAATTTCAAGAATAACGATGCTATAGTAGTTGCTTTTGCTACAAATCCGGTTTCAGGAGGGCTATACTATATTAATTACGCCTCTAAGGTAGTGAAGGTATCCTATTATGGTGGCGATCTTCCTCCAACTGCTATTGCGAAAGCTGATAAACTAAGTGGAACGAGTCCACTAACAGTATCATTTAATGGAAGTGAATCATCAGACCCGGAAAGTAAAGCGCTTCGTTATGAATGGGATTTCGGAGATGGTTCTGCCAAAGTTACTTCTGCGAATCCAACCCATACATTCACTTCAACTACTATCAAAACCTACAAGGTAGTTTTGAAGGTAACAGATCCGGCTGGTAATAGCTCAACATCTACCTTGAATATAATTTTAAACAATACGCCACCTGTAGTGAATATCACAAGTCCTGCAGAGGGTACCCTTTATTCATTGGGAGTAGCGCAGGTAACTTACAATTTAAGAGCAAATGTTTCAGATAATGAACATGCTGCGAATCAGCTAACATATGAGTGGCAAACAACTTTGCACCATAATGCGCACACTCACCCAGAACCTATAGATACACGTCCAGAAACAACGGCAACCATTACTCCTATAGGTTGCGACGGAGAAGACTATTTTTATAGATTTACTTTAAAAGTGACCGATGCCGGAGGGTTGTCAGCAACTGATTATGTAGATGTTTACCCTGATTGCAGCGGCGGGATTTTAAAGCCAGTTAGTATCACATCTCCTGTTAAAAACGCCAGTTATGAAATTGGTAAGCCTATCAGTTTATCTGTGCAGTTTGCAAATCCTAATCGTCCGTGGAGTAAAGTATTATATTATGCAGGTGACACACAGATTGCTGAATCAGGAGCTGCGCCGTTTAGTGCAGTATGGAATGGGGCTGTAGCTGGTACATACAATATAACTGCTAAGGCTACCGAAGATGGCGTTCATTTCCAAACATCAGATGCTGTTAATATAGCAGTAGGGGGCGCAGCTCAGGTAGATTTACCGAACTGTTTACCTGGTATTACGCATTACTTTGGTATGGATGAAACTAGCGGCGCAAACGGCTATAAGGATTTTGCATCAGCTTCCATTGCAAACTGTACTGATTGCCCTGTACCTGTAGAAGGTAAATTCCATGAAGGCCTCAAGTTCTCTACTACTTCAGCTGTGGATCTGAATGATGCTTCGAAATTTAACTGGGGCAAAAGTACACCGTTTTCTATCAGCTTCTGGGTTCGCACAACATCCAATGCAGATCGCAACTCTGTAATTATAGGGCGTCATGATCCAAGTTCTTCGTTACACTGGTGGATCGGTATGGACCCAAGTGGTTATGCTGTATTTATGCTTCGTGATATAAACCATTTGGGTGGTCCTATAGGGGGCAAAGGGCCAAAACTAAACGATGGTAATTGGCATCTTGTGACGGCTGTTAGAGATGCGGCTGCTAACAAAAACATACTTTATGTGGATGGCCAGGTGGCTGATGAGATAGCTATGGTATATGATTATAGTTTTGAAGGCACGGCTGCCGTAAATATAGGTTACCTGCAATTAGGAGATGGTTTCCATTTTGAAGGTGACCTGGATGAGATGAAACTTTTTGATAGGGCGCTTGCTGCTACTGAAATTTCTGGTGAATATAATTCCGGCAATGGCAGCTATTGTGGTACTAATCCTCTTGGTATTGGAAAGGAGGAAAACTTCAGTGGAAAGTTTAATGTTTATCCGAACCCTACCAAAGGAGGCAGAGCTTCCGTTTCTGTAAGTTCCCTGAAACCAAATGAAAAGCTGACAATGCTACTTTCTGATGTTACAGGTAAAAAGGTGATAGAGAAAAGTATTCAGGCAAACGCACAAGGAGTGATTAATGAGACGCTGTCGTTCAGTGGTGTTCAGCCTGGGTTCTATAATCTTACACTTTTCTCTTCAGAAAGAAGTATAAGCAGGAAAATACTTGTCGTTAATTAATCAGTAATAACCATAAAAAAAAGCGGGCCAATATGTTGGCCCGCTTTTTTTTATGGAATAAAACTATGTTACTGTTTCATTAGGTTTAGGTTATGGCTGATGCCTTGACCATCTGTATACTTCAGGATATAAAGTCCTTTCTTCAGTCTTGTTCCTGAAAGGTTTAGCTGAAGCTTGTTATTAATAAGCTCAAGAGACTTTTGCTCATAAACCACTTTACCTAGCTGATTAACAAGAACAACCTTCTGCAGTTTTACATTCTGTTGGTTACCGAAGTCAAGTGTTATCATTTCCTGGAAAGGATTTGGATAAGCTGTCGCACTTTCGAAAACTATTTCTGTATCATCTTCCTCAGCTGTTGTTACAGTAGTAGATTGAGAAGTAGTTGTAACTCCTGCTAGTGATACTGTGCTGCCCATTGGCGACAGGTACTTACCCGGTATTGGTCTTTCCTGTGTTCCGTTTGGCAGAGTCCAGCCGATGGCTACGTGGTCATCACCAGCTCCTTCCAGGTGCAGGGCCTCGATGTAGTAGCGCTTGCCAGCTGTCAGGGCAATGCTCACTGACTTTTGGTTGCTGTACTTGGTCCACTCACGAGAACCTGTCCAGGCAGTTACGGCTGCAATCTTTACTTTCTTGGCCGGGTCTTCCGACGTGCTCAGGTATAGTTCTGCCAGGTCATCAGACGAGATCCAGAAAGTATAGTTACCTGTTACCGGTGCTGTCACATACCCGCGGATGCGCTGGCCGTAGCTGTTGCCTACGTTTGCAGGTGATTCAAACAGGGTCAGCTCAGACTTGCTGGTAGGCGTGTTGTTTACCGGGATACCGGCCACACTCTCTGCTGTCACGTTGCTCCAGAACTCTCGCGTGATCTTGCCGGTAGGGGTTGTCATAACCGGTTCGGTTGCAATTGGCTCCGTAACAATTGTAGTGCTCGTGCTACCCATTGGTGATAAGTATTTACCTGATATCGGTCTCTCCAGCGTTCCGTTTGGTAGTGTCCAGCCGATGGCCAGGTTATCGCCACCGCCCATTTCCAGGTGCAGAGCCTCGATGTAGTAGCGCTTGCCTGCTGTCAGAGCAATGCTCACTGATTTCTGCGTGCTGAACTTAGTCCATTCTCTTGAGCCAGTATACCCTGCTACAGAAGCTATCTTAACTTTTCTAGCCGGGTCTTCCGACGTGCTCAGGTATAGTTCAGATAAGTCATCTGAAGCGATCCAGAAAGTATAGTTACCTGTTACCGGTGCTGTTACATACCCGCGGATGCGCTGGCCATAGCTATCACCTATGTTTGACGGCGCTTCAAATAATGTCAGCTCTGTCTTGCTTGATGGAGTGTTATTCACCGGAATAACTGATATGCTACTGCCTTGTACATTTGTCCAAAGTTCACGTGTGATTTTGCCGGTACCTACCGTGGTAGAAGTACTAGTTTCCGGTGTAGGTGAAGTGGCAATAGGTGTTGTTGTTGTAGTTGGCGCGGTGCTACCCATTGGTGACAGGTACTTACCCGGTATTGGTCTTTCCTGTGTTCCGTTTGGCAGAGTCCAGCCGATGGCTACGTGGTCATCACCAGCTCCTTCCAGGTGCAGGGCCTCGATGTAGTAGCGCTTGCCAGCTGTCAGGGCAATGCTCACTGACTTTTGGTTGCTGTACTTGGTCCACTCACGAGAACCTGTCCAGGCAGTTACGGCTGCAATCTTTACTTTCTTGGCCGGGTCTTCCGACGTGCTCAGGTATAGTTCTGCCAGGTCATCAGACGAGATCCAGAAAGTATAGTTACCTGTTACCGGTGCTGTCACATACCCGCGGATGCGCTGGCCGTAGCTGTTGCCTACGTTTGCAGGTGATTCAAACAGGGTCAGCTCAGACTTGCTGGTAGGCGTGTTGTTTACCGGGATACCGGCCACACTCTCTGCCGTTACGTTGCTCCAGAACTCTCGCGTGATCTTGCCGGTGCCCACCGTGGTAGAAGTACTGGTTTCAGGCGATGTTGTGATGCTGGCTGTAGTAGAGATTACGTTTATAGTTACTGCAGTAGATGTAGTAACAGCGCCTCTGTCATCAGTTGCTTTAGCTGTAATGTTATACTTGCCAACTACTGCGTTTGCCCATGAAACAGTGTAAGGAGCAATTGTTGATTCGCCTATTTTAGTTGAACCCTGAAAGAATTCAACTTTAGTTACTTTTCCATCGGCATCTTTAGCATCAGCAGTAAGAGAGATTGCTTTGCCAAGATCAAATGAAGCATTAGCAGTTGGAGTTGTTAACGTAACAGTTGGTGCCTGGTTTGTAGTTGTGGTTGTTGAACCAGCTGAACCATTAGGTCCTAATACAATCCCGTTACGACTTAATTTTTGTAACCATGTATTATACTCTGTAGTTTCGTGGCTTTTTGTGATTGAGCCTGTAATAAAAGAGTTGCTGTACTGGCTAACAGTACCATCCGGGAAATATAGTTCCTCGTTGTTCCAACCACCATTCTGACCAGTTATACCTATTGTGTTATGGTGCATGGTGCTATTAAAGGTAGCACCCTTGTTGTAGTAATCATGGCCATACATGCCCTGCGTCCAGTAAGGCATATAGCTACCATCTGGGTACTGAGCTGAGTTGATTGCACGGTTATTATAAACTTCAATGTTGTTACCACCTGCAACCGCGTAGTTATAGTTACCTAGATTTACTGTTTGGTTGTCATAGATTTTTACATAGGCAGTTGCAACTGAAGCTGCATCACCCATTCCGTCATTGTACCAAGAGTCAGCAATAATACCGCCTCCTGAATAATGCGTATTTGTAGCAGGATATGGATAAGCACCTTGTATGTAATTGTTATGAATGCGTATTGGTGAAGATGATGTTCCGCGTGAATTAGAAAGATTAATATTATCTTCTACTGCAGAATTGTTAGGTTCATTGATAACCTGGTTCCAGGCTATTTCAGCATGTGGTACTGAACCACGGAAGTTCATGCCTACAAAGTTAACCATCTCCTGACCGCCATAAATACGACCGTCGATGTTTTTTACTTTGTTATAGCGAACCTTGATCGTTTCAGATTCTGACCCATTACCTACATATTGTACTCCAATGGCTATACCTCCAGTATGTTCCATATAGCAGTTCTCCACTACTACATTTTTAAATACATCGGCTGTTAAGAAGCGACGACCTTTTTTATAGTCGCGCCAAGGGGTAGGGGTAAGACCGTAACCATTGGTATGTCTTACAGTTACGTTCACATTGTAGCCCCAGCTTTTGATCAGGTAGCCGGCAGAACGGATGTTTGAATTTACAATCGTGACTGGTTCAGAGGTTTTGATTTCTACTGCCGGTACTTCTGAATCTCGTGACTCCCAGTTACCGGTGTAGGTACCGCCTTTGGTGATCACAAAGGGACCACTGTAAGTCTGGGCAAGTACTGAATTTGAGGAAAATACACTCACTAATACGGTGAGTAATAATAGAGCAAGCAAAAATTGGCCCGCCTTCTTATTTGCATAAGAGGTTTGTGTATTCATCTTTTTTGGCTAAAAGTTGAAAAATATTACTATTCCTTATTTTGAATTTCTATAAGTGATCTTTGATACTTTCACTTAGTTAAGAAAATCTGATTAATCTAAACAGCATTCCATATAATATGATGTTGCTTAAATTGCTCATATATAAGTTGTTGCAAATATAGCTGAGAAAATTTTACAAATGCTAATGGAGATTTTAAATTTCTGAATAAAATTATAAAAGCCCAAAAAATTTATACTTGCTTATAATGTTAAAATAGCCTTAATTCGATTATAATAGCACTTTTTGAAAAAGTTTCGCAAAGCATTTTTATTTTAATGTTGATAAAGTTATATTTGATATTTTGTATTATGGGTGCTTTTAAATAGGATTATATTTATTGTATTCAATTTATTGTGTTAGTGAGGATTAAATCTGAAGGTTAAATTGAAAAAAATATAGTTAATTATTTATTAATATATACATACTAATATAACTATATAAAGAGGTTCTGCGTAAGGTGAAGGAGTTAAGTATTTGCAAAATGAGACGGAGCTAAGGAAGGGATGATATGCAGAAGGAGAGAAAGTAAGATCATCGAAATGTGAATGTACCAAACATCGCTTTTATATATATGTTATTATTGTCCAATAACATATTGTATAATTATTAATACTGTTGGTTTAATACACGTATTATGGTTTAAATGATTATTTATGACTATAGGTGTATGTGGGCCTGTCGATCTAGGCCTTCTTGAGTATCAACTTGAATTTTCTGAACTTCCCAATACAGCTGCTTTTCCGTTAGTTTCCCATTTCGTAAACGGACTCCTGAACCGCGGATTTAAAGTTAATATTTATACTACTTCTATAGAAGTAGAAGAGTCTGTAGTTTTTGACTATGGGCAATTGAAAATCTGCATTGCACCACAGAGACCGCAGCCTGGGCGAAGGTTCTTTCGGTATGAAATAAATGCACTGAAAAATTTGATTCTGGAAAACCCCTCTGATGTAATTTCTTCTTTCTGGAGTTATGAGTTTGGACTAGCAGCATTAAAAACAGGAATACCAACAATCGTCTCTCTGCACGATGTTGCTACAGTTGTGTTAAAATATCATATGGATATGTTCAGAGCTGTACGTTGGATTATGGATAAAATGGTAGTTGCTAAGGCAAAATACTTGATTGCAAACTCTGCTTATACTTATTCATCCTTATCTAAAAGAATTCAAGCCAAAACCGAGATTATAAATAACTTCTACACGAATAGCTTGCTGTCAGATGTCCCTACAAATGTAGAGAAGCAAAATTACATCATTACGGTTGCTCAGGGTTTCGGTAATCGAAAGAACATTACTACATCCCTGAAAGCATTCTCCATTTTGAGAAAGTCTGATCCTACACTTGAATATTATTTAGTAGGAGTTGATTCTGAAGAAGGTGGGTTGGCTCATCAGTATGCAAGAAAGCATGGTCTTGATAAGGGTGTTAAATTTATTGGACCCAAACCCTTTAAAGAAGTACTCAATCTAATCACACATGCTAAAGTTTTAATACATCCTTCGTTAGAAGAGTCTTTTGGAATGGTAATACTTGAGGCAATGGTTATAGGAACAGCTGTTGTCGGTGGTGAGAAGAGTGGCTATGTACCATATTTACTTGATTTTGGTAACGTGGGAAAACTGTGTGATGTAACCTCTCCTGAATCCATTGCAATTACCTTATCTAAGTTACTGGCCAATGAAGAAAACCTTAATACTTTAGTAAAAAGAGCTAAAGTTTTTGCTGAAAGAAACTACGCCGAAGATAGTATAATAGAGCAGCACATTGCTTATCTAAAAAGAGTATGGAGATCTTACCCAAAGGAAGTTGCCGATATCCCGATTGAAATATCTGGTTAGCAGTAACTAAATACTGTGGTAAAGAGAAAAGCAGTAGGTATTGACGATACGTCATCCTACTGCTTTTTGTATTAAGGCTTTGTTTTAAATTCAGGCAGTTTAAAAGAGAATAACTTAGCCTTGTGTTATAACTTCAAAATCAGAAAGTGTAATCTGTTTTTTAGGATCATTGATGTGGTAAAGAGGCACTTCTCCATAGAAAGAAGCCCACATAGAGTATGTGCTGGGAGGGCCGATCAGGTAATCGCATTGTGATAATACATATAGGTCTACAATGTAATGGCGTGATTCGTTTACAATTGGTAAGCCTTTAAAATTATTTTTATTTATTTTCTCATTAGAGCACATCAGGAATACGCATCTTCTACCTTTTGCTGCCAATTCCTGCTCAACTTCCAGCATTTTTTTATAGTATGTTTCGTCCTCGTAGTACCACTTTCCATTATTAAAATCTTTAAAGTCGCCCCGTCTTAAGTGTACACCAACTATAGTATCTCCTAAGGTTTTACATTTGTTTATGATCTCCTGCACCTGGTCCATATATTCTGGTAGCGGAGTAAAGATCTCTCTTAAAGCAGGGGAATGCTTGCTAAAGTTTTTAAAATCTCGGTATAGCCAGCCGTCAATAAAAACAACTTTATTTTTAGCAGACTCAACAAAATCAGCATCATTCATATCAAAGCAGATAGACCTGTCATTGTACTTTTCAAGATCTGACCTGTCGTCATATTCTTTTATATCATGGAAACGGTAGCCAAAAGCATTTTTTAGTGGAGGGAATGCTACCTTATGCAATACATTAATTGACTTTCTGATCAATGTATCAATTGTGGTGTTATTTGTAAGACTGATACTTATGTCCAGATTACCAAATTCATTGATTGATGTTGAAGTAAAGAATTTGTTGTATTCATCGAACGATGGATTAATCAGCTTGTAGTTGTATTCTATACTATTTGAAATAAAATGGGAAAAGTAAAATAATCTGTTTGCAAGCTGCCCAGCTTTATAATTCATTATAACCATAGTGGTTCTTATATATCTTTATTTGATAATGTTTTTATACTTGATATTACTTACTATTGTTCTCTTCAATCCAATTATTGAGGAGGTGAAGCTTACATCCGTACCTATTGTTTAACTTAATTGAACTTAGTAGTTGCATTGATAGGCCCAAGCTTAATTCCATTCTTCCTTAGCTTTTCCAGCCAGAGTTTATATTCCATCCGTTCATGCTGTAGAGTTATAATTGTATCGGGTAGAAACGTATTATTAAAAGCTTTTACTTTTCCATCAGGGAAGTAGTTTTCATTATACCTTTCATCAGCGCAGGTGGCCATTACATTTATTGTATTATTGTATACTTTATTGTTGTATGTGGCTCCTGTTTTATAATAATCGTAACCGTATATGCCTATGTTATGGGTACTAACAGGTCTGCCTTCTGCCAGCAGTGCTGAAGTAACTGCTCTGTTGTTATAGATTTCGATGTTGTTGCCACCGGCAATAGCATAGTTATAGTTGCAGAGATTTACAGTCTGGTTATCATAGATTTTTACATAAGCTGTTGCTACAGAGTCCGGATGCCCCATCCCTTTTTTGTACCAGGAATCACTTAAGATACCCCCTCCGGAATAATCCTTTGCATCAGATGGAAAGGGATAAGCTCCTTGTATATAGTTATTATGTATCAAAATAGGGGAGGAGCGTTTACCACGTGAATTTGATAGATTGATATTATCCTCTACCAGCGAATTATCAGGCTCATTTATCACTTCGTTCCATGCTATTTCAGCATATGGTACCGAACCACGAAAGTTAAAACTTACAAAGTTTACCAGCTCAGTATCCTGATAAATACGTCCATCTATGTTCTTGGCTTTATTAAAGCGAATTTTTATAGTTTCCTTCTCAGTAGCATTACCCACATATTTATCACCAATGGCAATACCAGCTGTTTGTTCCATATAGCAATTTTCTATCACCACATTTGCAAACTCGTCAGCTGTTAAAAAGCGGCGCGGCTTCTTGTAATGGTAGAAAACTGTAGGTTCCAGGCCATAGCCGTTGGTGTGTTTGACAGTTACATTGACAGAGTAGCCCCAGCTTTTGATCAGGTAACCGGCAGAACGGATGTTGGAGTTGACAATAGTGACTGGCTCTGAGGTTTTGATTTCTACCGCTGGTACTTCAGAGTCTCTCGACTCCCATTTACCCGTGTAAGTACCCCCTTTGGTGATCACAAAAGGACCACTGTAATCTTCTGAAGTTATTGGATACCTGTGGTTGCCTTGGCCAGACTTTAACAGAAGCGAAGCGAATAGAGACAATGTAATAAGAAACAAAGCAGTAATCACTAGTATTTTAGATAACAGCTTAGTTTCTCTCAAATAATTTGCTGAAAGCTTCCAATCTAAAGCAAGCCTAACCATTTATTACTTCACAAAATATCCTAATAACCTGCGGGCATAACCATTAGCCAAATGATATGGAATGTAAGGTTTTGGACAGTTTTTAAGTGTAAAACGTGTAAAATCTCTCAAGTTACCACCGCCCTTAATATCAAAAAGGTGCTTGTAATAATTTTTAAAACTCTTTTCACGTCTTATTTGCCTCTCTCCACTCTCTTCAGGATAAGTATAAATTTTGGCATCGTAATTACAGAAGAGTTCAAAGCCGGCTCTGCGTACCGTGTGAGTATAGTCGTAATCAGCAATGTAATGCGGGAAACGTTCCTGATCAAAAATACCTACTTTATCAATTATGCTACTTGGTATAAGAAGGCTGCGACCAGGCAGATGTGTAACGGCATGAATGCCTTTTTGATCTTCTGGTTTTAGGGAGTCCAGTACCTGCTCAATTTTATTCAGTTTCCAATTCAGTCTTTCACCGCCAAAAAGAGCTTTACCTGATATAGCATCAAGCTCTAATGCACCAAGCAGAGCATTGGGTTTGCACTCATGCCATTTATACATATTCTCGATCAAGTCACGGTCAGCTACTATATCGTTATTCATTGTCATAATAAGCCGAGCATTTTGGCGCAGGGCATAATTAATGCCCATATTAACTCCAGCTGTCCAAAACAGACCACCATCTCCTTTTAGTATTGTTACTTCCGGAAACTCACTTCTGAGCATGGCTTCTGTACCGTCTGTAGAGCCATCATCAACAATTATTACAGTATAGCCTTTATTTGACTGCTCTCTTAAAGATTGTAAACAAGCTTTTGTATATTCTTTTCTATTAAAAACGGGTATAACTATATGAATCATACTAATCTGTCTGAAAGGTAGCTCACCAGCCTGGACTGATGATACTTGTGTTAAAAGGATTAAATTTAAACATGCCAAGTAATGGCTTATGCGTACTTCAGATACGCAAGTCTGTACTTGGAGGTAGTATTACAAACTAAAGCTGAAGATGCTTTTAAGTTTTGCTTTCACTTTGTCTCGCATCGAGAAATTAAATGTTCTTCTGTCTGATTCTAGATCTCTTAGTACAAATTTTGGGTGCCGTAACGGAAATTCTATTTCCTGTTCAATAAGTTGAGCCTTTTTCTCATGTGAATTGAAGGTATGTGTGGCATCTTCTCCGAAGCCTATATTTCGAACCAGATTTACTTCGGGCACGATACAAAGCCCTGAATTACTATGTACTGTAAACTGCCACTGGTAATCCCATACATCGCCTTTCTGTATATGTGTATAGGTTTTCTCTAGTAACCCTAGCCGATAAGCTTTCTCAATTTTGTTAAGGTATAAGCCATCCAGGTAACCTTTCTGTTTTAGTTCAGGGTAGTTAGGGATATTGATGTCAAACAGCTTCCAGGCTCGACGCCATGTAGCCCAGCCCCAGGCATTTACATTGTTTGAGAAGTAGTAAGAGTAATCACTGTCACGGCGCCAGCCTTCCAGGTAATTGTTGCCACCTATATGCATAATGCGCGTGTCGTTTTTATACTTCTCCAGTATTTCCTGGCAGAACCAGAAGAAGCTTTTAGAAGGCACACAATCATCTTCAAGTATAATACCTGCCTCTTCGCTATCAAAAAACCAGGATATGGCTGTAGCTGGTGCTACCCCACAACCTAAATTCTTCTCCTGAAATAGCGTTTTAACTTCACATTCCCAGTCTACCTGTTCTACTATGCGGCGCGCAGAACTACATTTTTCTTGGTCAGTAGGTACATGCGGTCTTGGGCCATCAGCGGCAACATATAATTTCGCAGGCCTTAGCTGCCTGATACGATCGAATACTTTTTGAGTAGTATGTGCCCTGTTAAATATGATCAGTAATACGGGTGTCTGCAGGGTGTTGAGTGTAGTGTTACTCATAAGATTAGTATAGTACGTATATATAGGTGTTGTACTAGATTCAGTAAATTTGGATACAGATTAATGAGAAATTAATCTTTGTTTTATTGCTTGTAGAGTAGCTTTTCTACGTCTTACGAAGGCAAGTAGATAACTTGTTCTTTCATTATGCTCTTCTTCCAGGGCTACAATTGCCCAGCCCAACACACCGTAGAAGAAAGGAGGCAGTATGTAAGAGATACCAAATACAAACCCGCTCAATACGAACGATAGAAGCATGATCTGGTTATTAGTAAGCATAGGCATTCGTAGACCTCTCCAGATGCCATAAACTGCCTGTAGTAAGTATAAGAACAGGCCCATCAAGCCAATATAGAAAAGCACATCTACATAAAAGCTATGAAAGAAGTGCCCATGACCATCTTCAAAAACAGGTTTATCAATATCATCCCGGTAAAACTGGATAGGAAGTTCAAATCCTTCGAAGCGCATACCTAGAAACAAATTCTCTTTTATAAAGGGTAAGTAAGACATCCATTGGATGTAACGCCAGCTGCCTGTTCCTTGCTTATCAAAATTCTCAATGTCAGAGAAGTTATCCATTATCTTCACTATCACCTCTGGGTGCATCGAGAAAATGAATGCACTACTGGCTATGGCTCCACCAAGGATTATTGTAGCTATAGGTAAAATTTTACCAAGTGTTATGGGAGTTTCTGTTTTAAATCGGAACAAAAGGTAGTAGATAACTAAAACAACTGCCGTTGAAATCCAAACTGTTCTGTGCTGGAAGAAGAATATAGATAGTAGCACAAAGAAAGCCATCCCCAAACTGTATAATCTAGGCTTAGTGAAATACTCTGTTACGAAATACAGGAATGGAATAACCAGCATGTAAACAGAAGTGGAATGAACACCTCGTTCATGTTGGGTAAATGACGATAAACTTAATGCGCTAGGGTTAACAATTAAAACATTCAGCCAAAAGCCTATTAAAATAAAATAAACTATATGGGAGAATTTGAGATAGTAATTCCCTTTATAAAATGTGTAAGTAAAAAAAGAGAAGTAAAAAATTAATACTTTGAGAAAAACATGCGGATAAATGAAGAAAGAATTATACTTATAATATGACTCAAAGACTAACCCAAATACATAACAGGTAGTGACGAAAAATGCGAAACGCATAGGTGGCGACATACGCTGGAAATGTATCGCACTGTATAAAAATGCAATTCCAGCAAGCCCCTTCATAAAAATATTGAAAATTGCGCCTTGTTGATCAACGTTATGAGGAGCTGCCAATTCCATAAACATATTGTCTAGGAGAAAGATGGATGCTAGCGGTATGACAAACAAGAAAGTATAATTCAGCTTCATTTAAAATTACTATTGCAGCTTATTCACGGGAGTGGATTATGTTCTGCGTGTATTGTTAGTTTTTTGATTTGTTCGGCCGGTTCTAGTTCCCTTCCGAGTATTTTACTGTAATAGTCTAGATGTCTTTTGATAACAACCTCTTCAGAAAAGTGTGCTTGGGCATAAACTTTAGCCGTGTTGCTTAACTTGTTCCTATATGAATCATCTTCTAAAAGTTTAATAACAGCTAATGCTATATCATCGGATGACGTTATATCGCAAAGAATACCAGCATTTCCATGATTAAGTAGATAAGGAACAAATCCACTTTTTCTACCACCTACTACAGCTGTCCCTGATACCATAGCCTCAAGTATAGCCATTCCAAAAGACTCTTCTACAGAAGGGTGTAATAGCACTTTAGCGCCTGCTATCTGTTTAACAACTTCTGTGTATGGTAATGGGCCAATAAATATTATACCAGCATCCAGCTTATACTTTTTAGCATATTTCTGCGCAGGTCCACCTTCTTCCATGTCTACGCCTACCAAGTGATAAGATAAATCTGGAAACTGTTCCCTTATTTTGGCAAAAGCATAAAGCGCTTTATGAATATTTTTTCGTTTCGTAAATCCTTGGACAACTGATACTATATAATCACCCTTACCTGGTACCATTTGGCTTATTTGTTCTATGGTTTCAGTGTAAAAGTTATTTATGATAAGCGTTTTAGATCTCTCTTCCTTATTAAGTATGCTATATGTATAATAGGAGTTAGCAATCAGGTACTTCGCTTTACTCACAACAATTTGATTCATGAGCCAGCGTACAATTCTGAACATGTCTGGCTGGTTTTGCAAGATTTTGCTAGCCACATCATGTAAGCTTACAACAGTTGGTATACCTGTTTTTAGAGCAGCCCATCCAAATTCATAAGACCAGAAAGCACTAATAAAATCTGCGGGATGAGCTTCTATCTGTTTGCGAAGGTCTTCCACTTCAAAACTGAAGAAGCGCCTGCCTGGTTGAGGTTTAGCTCTGCTGATACATATCTTTAAATTTCCGCTTTCAAGTACTTGCGGGGTATCAATATGACACGAATTTGTATATCCAATAACTTTGTAACCTCGCTTAAGCAAGGCATTAATAAAATGTGAAGTAAGAGGAAAACTGTTTGTTTCAGGTAATGCAGTATACCCCAGGTCCCAGTCCAGCAATTTAAGATCGATCGGTCCACAAACTCCTATAGTCATACTTCAGATAATTAACCGCAGGGCTTGGTTTATGAAATAAAGCCTTTTTGGGTAAGGTAATTTTTATATTTCAGCATGATCTTACTTTGGTAAGATTCTGTATTGTCTGCAAGGCCAAGTTTTGAGAATAGTAATCCTATATCTGCCCTCAATAGCTTATGAGGAAAGAAAAGAGTAAGTATAGCCAGTAGTATAGCACCTGTTAAAATTTGTGCCAGCAGTACTACAAGTATTGATACATCCGGGCTCCTGAACAAGGAACTAACTACATAAATGGCTACTGCTATGATGCTTCCATTTATTACTCCTGGCAGGTATACAGATATTTGTTGTCGATACGAAATATTCAACTCGCGGTTAATGATTTTTTGGTAAAATATTATCTTCACCAATTCACCTAGCACAATAGCAGAAGCAAAGCCAAGCAATCCAAACCCTTTAAATAAAAAGAAGAAAATAGAAATGACGACCATGAATGCGACGTTGAGCACTATCTTTGAGTTCAGAGCTGCTTTTGCATCGCAAATCATTCCTGCAAACATGGTTATAAAGCTTAAAGGTATCCCTAGACAAAGTATTTGAAGTACAGGAACTGCAGCAATCCATTTATCACCAAGTAGTAATGCTACTATCTCAGGGGCAGCTACCAGAATACCAAAGCAAACAGGTATAATTAAAGTTGCTAAAAATGTAATACTTGATAAATAAGCTTTTCCCAATCTTTCATTATCAGACTGTAATTTGCTGAATGAAGGAAACATAACCTTGATTATTGTACGGGTAAGCATGTGCATAGGCTGGCTAATCAACTCTCTTGAGCGGTTATAAATACCAAGTCTGAAGTCTCCTAAAAAGCGTCCGATAAGTATGGTATCCAAGTTTATGCTCAGGAATTCCAGAAAACTGATAAGTGACATTCTGCTACCATAGCTGAAGAGCGGCTTATATACTTGCCAGTCGAATGTGAACAGTATATTATGACGCACTACTGCATATGCTCCAATTAACAAAATAACCATCTGTAGCAGTGTTGCATAGATCAGGCTCCATACGCCAAAGCCTAAATAAGCAAGTGTTATACCAGCGCCGAGGTAAGATATTATGTAAGAGACAGTTTCTAGAATACTAATTGCTTTGAACTGCATGTTGCGCTCCAGCAAGCTCAGAGCAGTAGAAGACAAGCCACTGATAAGAAATGCGAAAGCCATTGCTCTAACAATTGGTATAGCATCCGGGTTTTTGAAAAACATGGCAGCTATAGGCGCTACAGCCCAAATTATACCTGTAAAAAGTAATCCAAGTATAGCTGAAGATGTAAAGGCTGCCCTAATATGGTCTTTAGTAAGTTCTTCCTGCTGAACTACAGCCTTATTTAAACCAAGATTGGCAAAATAACTACCAAATCGAATTATTACTCCAGCAATGGCTACTAAACCAAAAGCCTCAGGACTAAGTATCCTGGCCATAATGGCGGTATAACCAATCTGCATTACGGCATTGGCTATCGTAGAAGCAGATCCCCACTTTATACCATTCACCGCCTTCGAAGCCAAATTATCACTCATATAGAATTGTTGTATGTTTATATGCCTGTAACTATAAAGACAGATACAGGCATATAAATCAATGTTGGATACTGTTAAATAGCGTGCAGTTTATACATAGTAGTAAGAAGCCTTTTTCTTATATCCGTACTCGTACGTGTTGCTGTAATCCAGATCATTAATGATCATGTATAGGTTTTTGATCTTTTTAGCAGCATACAACTCATTGATCTGCCCAAGCATTCCTTTATCTGTGTATTTATGTTTCACCACATATAGGTTTGTATCCAAGTGCTTCATCAGGATAAAATATTCAGATACAAAACCGATTGGCGGAGTATCAACTACTATGTAATCATACTGCTCTTTTAATTTTTCAATAAGTTCACGCATTTTAGGCAATTCAAGCAGTCGAATTGCATTTTCAGGTATAGGTCCACAAGGGATAATATCCAAATTTTCGATTTCGGTCGATTGTATAACTTCTTCTAATGGCAGCCCCTGCATCAGGAAAGAAGAAAGGCCCGCTGCGTTATTTGTGTTGAAATATTTTCCAAAAGTAGGTTTACGCATGTCAGATTCAATTAGTACAACTCTCTTACCGGACATGGCTAGTTCACTACTTAAGTTAACCGAACAGAACGTCTTGCCCTCTCCCGAAATAGATGATGTAACACCTACTACTTTAAAACTGCTCTCAGACAACAAGTACTGTAGGTTAATACGGATAGATCTAAATGATTCTGCAATTGCAGAGCGTGGATTGTTTTTAACTGCCAGTTTATCTGATTTGCTGCCATGTGCCACCACGCCTAAGAATGGAATACTTGTGATAGCATTCAAGTCATTTTTCCCTTGTATAGTATTATCAACATTACTTATCAGCACAATTAAACCAGCAGGGATTGCTAAGCCAATCAGTAATGCCAACATGTAAATCATTTTTGGTTTTACGTTGATAGGGCCTACACTGGCAAGCGCTGCATGATCAACTATTTTCTTGTCAGTAGTGTTAGTAGCCAATGCTATAGCTGCTTCTGCACGCTTTTCTAACAGGAAATCATAACGTTTATTAATAAATTCTGCCTGGCTTTGCAGATCCATAAGACGTCTTTCGTTTTCAGGTATTTTGGCAAGGCTGGTCTCAATCTGATTCATTCTTCGATCCACATCTTTCAGAGATATGTCAGCGGAACGGATCAGATTTTTTAGGTTAGCAATGATAGAGCTTTTAGTGCTTGCTATCTTGCCTTCTAAAACCTGTAACAGCTGGTTTTTTTGTGTAGCGTTAACTTCATAGCCGGCTTTTTGCTTGTTCAGTTCAGACAACTCCAAGAATAGGTTGTTTAAATTTGGATTCTGGATACCAGCTACTGTAGGTGATACAGATTGGGCGATACCATCACCATTCTGAATCTGTTCCAGAATGTTCTGATAGTATATTTTGTCAGTTGTAATTTGTGCTCTTTCAATCTCTAACTGCGACAGTTTTTCATAGTTAATGTTAGATTGTACATCAATATTTGCTATTCGGTTTGCTGATCTGAAAGAAGAAAGTGCCTGCTTACTTTGCCTTAAAGAATCAGTTAGCATGGCTAATTCATTCTCAATAAATTCTAGGGTTTTGCGCCCATTCTGATTCTTTTCTTGAAGGTCATTGGCTACATAAGTATCCATGAGTGTGTTCAGGAACAGGATCTCTTTTTCAGGTATACTTCCTTTGCTAACTAGCCATAGTACCCTTGCTTCACGTTCAATCGGTGAAACTTCTAGATGAGCCTGATGCTGGCTCACTTGACTATCTAAGCTATTAATAATGAAGTAATGCTCCTTTGCAGGAGCAACATCTACGTTCTTTGATGGCTCCAAAGTAAAACTTAAGTACTTATCCTTATAAGGCTTTCCTACAGGTAATACTTTTGTGAACTCAACCTCAGGTAAATACTCCTTTACGGTGTGGTTCTTGAAATTGTAGTGCGCAACATCTTTCCCTTTAACTGTTAGCTCATATTTATTGCCAGGAAGCATGCGTACAGTCATAGGCACATCTACTAATTGATGAGCATTTGTGTCCAATTTTATAGTATAAGGCGCAGACTCATACTGTTCTTCTACAATTATATCTGTTATGCTATTTAACCAATGATCACTCACCTTATAATAGGATACATTAAAGTCGAGGCGTAGCATTGCTTTTCTGATCATTTCAGTTGATTTGATCAGGCCAATCTCATCTTCCACTTTAATACCCTTATTCTGTACTTCAAGTAGGTTAAGTAATTCCTGAGCTTTTTTAGAACCTGTGTGTTGATCACCAAGCAAAATTGTAGCGCTGAACTTATAGAGACGCTCAGAGCTTTTTACATACACATAGGCAACAGCTAATGAGACTATAGCAAATAATAGAAACAAATACCACTTTGCTTTGAACTTGAAAAGCCAGCTTTTTAGGTCTATTTCATGTTCTTTTGTATTCTTCTTCATGGGGGTTATTTCACAAAATTTAAAAATAAAGCTGCTGTCGAGACTACACCCAATACTACAGATATAATTACAAGGTTTTCACGCTTCAGATGTGTCTTGCGAGGCTCTATATATAGTACGTCGTTTGGCAACAGGTAGTAGTATGGTGATTGTACGAGGCTTGGGTCTGTCAGGTCAAGTAATATCACCTCCGAGCCTCCTGGTTTTTGGCGAATAAGTTTTATGTTCTGGCGATTAGCACCCTGCCTTAAATCTCCGGCCATAGCAAGACCTTCCAACAGGTTGGCTTGTTCATTGTAAACATGGTAGTAGCCTGGGTTCTCGACTTCGCCCAGGATGCTTATTTTAAAACTGATTAGCTTTACTACAACGGTAGCACCATTAAGGTAGCGATCAAGATTACGCTGAATGAGTTGCTGTGCCTGTAAAGTATTCATGCCAGCAACCTTTAGTTTACCAACGTTAGGTAGGTTAATGTTACCTTCACTATCAATAGAATATCCGCTCAGGTACATACTGCCTGGTTCAGCTACCCCAAATCCGTTGGTTGGGCTGATGATGTTATATATTTCCGATAATTCACTTTCCGCACTCAGTACCTTAACAGATAATACATCATTTACCTGTAACTTATAATCTGGTACATTGTTGTTAAATGTAGTAGGAGTGGTGTTCTTCAGATTTTCATTTTGCATGTAAACCAACTCTTTTTTTGTAACGCATGAGCTGACTACCATCAGGCAGAATAAAAAATAAAATATGTTTTTCATGTTCATGATTAAGGGTGTTACGTCCTGAACGTATGGTGTTTAAGGAGCTGCAACCAGCGAGATATGCATTTCTAATGGATGCTGGTTTGCATTAATTCAGCCATATATACTGCGAATGCACAAAAAAGATGCTGAAACATTTAAATATTCTGATGGATAAATAAGAGATTGTTATAATGCTATCAACTGAAGAGAATAGCAGCTTTAGAGGATGTTATGTAGTGTAAATATGTGGTTGTATGACTGTTATAGTAAAGTATAACTAACAGGCGGTGCATACAGTATAAGACAAGGAAATAGCAGCTAGCCTGCTGCTTTTTTATAGCTTATTTTTGCATGAAGACAACTATACGAAAAGCCATACACCAGATGGATGTGTTGATGGCTCCCCTTATACTTTCTGCTGTTAAAGAACAGAATGCACTGAATACATATCTTTTCCATGCTCTTTTCCTGAATAAGGAAGAGTTGACTAAGAACCAGGCAGACCCACAACAACAGGTTACTGTAGATGTATTCCGCAGATTCGTGGCCTACCATAAAAACAAAGGCTACACTTTTGTATCTCCAGTTGATGTGCTGAATGGCCTTGATCCGGAAAAGAAGTATATAATGATCACATTTGACGATGGATATTATAATAACCTTCGTGCGTTACCAGTGCTTGAAGAATTCAATGTACCTGCCTTATTCTTTATTTCAGCAAATCATGTTCGGAATGGGAAAGCATTCTGGTGGGATGTAGCCTACCGTGAAGGGAAAAAAGCAGGTATGACAGATGCAGCAATTAGTATTGAAAAAGAATATTTGCTAACCTTGACCGATGATGCTATTGATAGCCACCTTATATCAAAGTATGGTATCGATTGCCTTACACCAATAAGTGAAACAGACCGACCATTAACACCAGATGAATTAAATAAATTTGCACAACATCCGCTGGTACATATTGGCAATCATACCTGCGACCATGCTGTGTTGCCAAACTATACAACAGCAGGTATAAAAGAGCAGATAAGCCAGGCACAGGATATATTAGAAGATATTGTTGGTTATAGACCTGTTACCATAGCTTACCCTTGTGGGGAATATAATGATAAAGTCTTAGAGGTGTGTCAGCAGGAGGGTATAAAGTTAGGTATTACAGTGCATCATGCTAAGAACTTTAATCCGCAGCTATACGAAATGAAAAACTTGCTTACACTTAATCGCTTTACTATTTGGGGTAACGAAGATCTTATTAGTCAATGCAATTTTTACCGATCAGATTATCATATGCTAGATAAGATGAAAAAGGTATTGAAAAAAATTAAAGTATAAGCTTCTACAAAATTTAGATCATCTAAGTCAGGCGTTAGTAGCATCTGAATTAGATGATCTAAAAGTATAAATCTATACCTTCTTTCTTAGAAAGTCTATAACATGGGTGGAGTCTTTGAAGGAAGTGCGCTGAGGTAAACCTTCATACTCAGTACGGTAAAATAACTCTTTTCTTGTCTCAAGCTCCATTGGGTCCTCTGAGATGTCGCTGTTCCAGCCGACCAAGAGTAGACCATCAGGTTTAAGAATAGTATGTAAAGCTTTGTAAGTTTGTGCCTGCATATCTGGTGTGTTAACACCATGCCCGAAAACACCATTCAGTAGTACTATATCAAAGCTGCTTGCTTCCACATGTTTATCAATATCTAAAATACTTGCTACTAAGTGTTGCTTACCACCCCATATTACATTGTTTTCATCAATATCAACTGTGACCAGATCAACACCTTTGCTGAAGTATTTAAGTGATTCCCAAGTATAAAAAGCACAACCAACAAACAAAATGCGGCCTGCTTTAATATTTGAAAGCCGAGGGAAAAGTTGTTTATCTAACCAGATACGGTCTGATTGTTTTTTGAAATAGCTGGTATCTAGGCGCAAGTGCAGAAGGAGCCATCGTTTTATAGGGATATATACTAATTTTTTTAATGATGAACCAGATGTCGTGCCCATAGTTGTGCCTGGAGCTGTTAAAGGTTTTGCCATGCAAGTATAGGGTTAAAGGGGTTAGATAATTTCCAGTCTATACTGTTGCAGCTATGCTTAGGTTATATTCTTTGGCTCTAATTGTCAAACAAAAAAGAACCACTCCCGGTGGTGCAGTAAATGCAGTGCAGGAGTGGTTTACCTTTGGCTTTATCTTTAAGCTATTACTCAATCCATTTTGTACGCTTTTGTTTAGGTGTGCGCTGTTTACGCTGCATCCTTATAGCATCAGAAGGCCTACGCTCCAGTTGCTGTGCAAAACCATCGTTATGTTCCAGAATACTACCTTTTAGTTTCCAGCCCATTGGGATAAAATCAGCTACTCTTGTAGCCAAAGAATCAAGATCAGGTGCGATTATAATATTGTACTCCATAATATTGTCTACTAACTTCAAGTACAATATATAAAATATAAACACAGGTTGTACGGCCGCGCTACGAAAATTTAATAAAATAAGTTACGTTCTTGTAAATATTTATTGATCTAAGGGTATAGTTATATAATTGTGTAGTATTTGCTATGGTTATGATGGATAAGTGCAATTGTGGTAGAGAGGGCAGGGAGATTTAAAGAGCTTTTTAAGAGCCAAACTATAGTTCAGTAACTTATAAGTTAAGCTGCTATTCTGTTGAGGTAACTGTTGAACAACGGAAAATAAAGTATAAATTATTCAGTAACAGAAAGATAAGAGTCTTGAAGTAGAAGAGGAAGTATAGATTATACTTCCGGTTCTTCCAACGTATCCATTTTTATTTTTTCGATGAGCAGGTAATTTTTGAACTGATGGATCAGGCGGGTCATTTCCTGCTCTTTCTGGTCCAGTGCCGTCACTTCTTCATCAGAGTCCTGAAGTACAGGGCGAAGGCGGTTCAGGCTTTCCTGCATCTGTGCTATAGATTGTACAATATGCTCACGCATTGTTTCATTCTGCTCTGTTTCAAGGCCTGTTTCTAATTCCCTGATGTACATCTCTAGGAACTCTACCAGGTGCCACGGATTATTTGGCCGGTTCCAGGTGAACGTGATGTTACAACGACGGCATTTGTAAGTATTGCACCGCCATCCGTGCTCGTTGCTGGTGGTTCCGGTACGTTTCAGCATATCTGAATGCTTGCATTGAGGGCACTGGGCATTATCTTCTACAACCTTCTCCAGACGTGCACGCTTATCAAGTATAATACTACGGTTTTGAGCATGATTGTAAAGTTGCTGCTCCAGGTTCTGGCAGGCAGTGGTCAGCTTTTCATGTTCTGGATCAAGCTTGCCAGATTCAATAAGCAATTTAGCGCGCTTGCTAAAAAAGCGGATAAGTTTGATCAGTTCGCGTTCATTTGCTTTAAGTTCGGGCTGCTTCATAGGTTTATCTTTTTCATAAAGGTAAGGAATCTGCCGGAAAATGTAAGTTACTTGCTCTCCCGAACACGCTTATAAATGCGAATAGCCAGCATAAGTATAGCCGAGAAAAGTATAAGGCCAACAATGCCCCATATCATACTTAGTGTGCTCTTTAGCACCACCAGGAACACGATGCTGATCAGGAAAAGTGTGGCTACTTCGTTCCAGATGCGGAGTTGGGTGGAGTTATACTTTAAAATACCCTGTTGTTGCTGTTTAAAAATAGCGTGACACAGGAAATGGTATACATATAGGCCTACTACAAAACTCAGTTTCCATACAAGCCAGTTGGGTGTTCCTCCATACAAGTGCCACATGCTCAGACCAAAGATAAGGGTAAGTATAGCCGAAGGCCAGGTAATGCCATACCACAACCGCTTCTGCATGATCTTGAATTGCTCCTGAAGTATAGACCTCTCAGGTTCAGGTTTCTCAGTAGTCTCGGCGAAATATATGAAAAGGCGCACAATGTAGAACAACCCGGCAAACCAGGTTACCACAAATATGATGTGCAGCGCCTTAACGTAAAAATAGCTCATGAACTATAGTTATAGTTGTTTGGCAAAGGTAGGTGGTAGAGTTTACAGTTGAAAGGTATTATGTTAATGTCATTTCGAGTGTATCGAGAAATATATTTCGGCTTATAGTTAAAGTCTATACTTACTTGAACTAGGCTATACTTTCAATTTAACTTCTACCCTGGGAGCTTTACTTACTTACAGTTGTCATAGTTAACTTTGGTGCCCTTACGGCCGCGGGGCCCCGTCTTCGGGCATCGCGCTGCTGATTTGAAGCTACCCTCGTACCTCGGGTTGCCTTCAGCACCGCAACAAATCAAAGGCGCTCCACCCAAAGACTGTAATCTTTCGATAGTAGATGCTCTCGCTATAGTTGAGCTGCTATAGTTGCATCGCTTTTCCAACAATGTATTTCCCTAGGGACAGGTCGCGACCTGTCCGACCCACAGGCTGTAACTATAGAACTATAACTGGTGAATTGGCTGAAGCAAAACTGTCCCCTGGAGGGGACCACAGGGGTGTTGAAACAGAAACTATAAAACTATTAAACAAACTAAAGCAGCAACAGAAAACTCCCCGCCTTAGACAAGGAGGGGATAAAGGAGTGGTTGGATAATCGGCAACTATAATTAATTAGTGTAATTACTACCTATAACCAATCCTGTCAATCCATTAATCCTGAAAATCCTGATTCAGACAGAAAAAGAGCTGCCCCTGAGAACAGCTCCTTCCTATAAATCGAAACTTAAAACTTCAAAATTCCCTACACCGACTTACTAAATACCGGCGTAGTTGGTTGCTGCGACCATAGTCTTGAATCAAGGCACATGGCGATGTTGCGCACGAACGGGTGGCCGGCAGGTAGTATCTGTATACTTTTGTTCGTGTATTCTACCAAGCCATCTTCGGCAAGTGGTTGCAGGCGATCAAGAGCATCGGTAAAGTAAGGGGCCATGGCTTCGTCCCACTCGGTGCGGAACTGGCACATTAGGTTCAGGATATGCTTGCGGATCAGGCGGTCTTCTGCAGTTAATTCGTGACCTTTCAGTATTGGTAAGATACCTGAGTTAACCACTTCTTCGTAGGCTTCCACTTCCTTAATGTTCTGCATAAAAGCGGTACGTGTATCTGAAATGCTGGAGCAACCTAAGCCTATCAGCAGCTCTGTGTGGCGTGGGGTGTAACCCATAAAGTTACGATGCAGGGTACCGTTTTTTGCAGCCAGGTATAGTTCGTCGGTTGGCAGGGCAAAGTGGTCCAGGCCGATCTCGATGTAACCGGCTTCTTCCAGCATGGCGCGGCCCATTTCGTATAATCCCCGTTTTACAGATGGCTCGGGCAGGTCAGCTTCGGAGTAGCGGCGCTGGGCTTTGCTCTTCCAAGGCACGTGGGCGTAACTATAAAACGCAATACGTTCCGGACGAAGCTCTTTTACTCGCTCTATAGTATGGCGCACGCTGTCGGCAGTCTGCATAGGTAGGCCGTAAATAATGTCGCCGTTTATAGAAGTATAGCCGATTTCGCGGGCAGCGTCAAAGATCTCTTTTGTTTTCTCGAAGGTCTGGATGCGGTTGATCACGAACTGCACGCGTACATCAAAATCCTGTATACCTACGCTCAGTCTTCTGAAACCCAGGTCGTACAGCACCTGCAGTTGCTCGGCGTTGGTAGCGTTCGGGTGTACTTCTATACTTAAAGCAGCATCCGGGGCCAGTTCGGCTTTCTCCAGTATTTTGCCCAGCATCAGTTTCAGGTTCTCGGCCCCGAAAAAAGTAGGCGTACCACCGCCCAGGTGCAGTTCTGTAATGCGAGGTTTCCTGCCAAAAACCTGCAGGTAGCGTTCCCATTCCTTTAAAATGGCAACTATATAAGGTTCTTCAACGGCATGGTTGGTGGTAATGCGCTTGTTGCAACCGCAGTAGGTGCAAAGTTTCTCGCAGAAAGGCAGGTGCATGTACACACTGATGCCCTCGGTGTCGTTGGTTTTATCGAAAGCCTGTTTTACGTGCAGCATCCAGGCGGCTTCGGTCAGGGGAGTTTCGTCCCAGAACGGCACAGTCGGGTAGCTGGTGTACCTTGGCGAAGGCACATCGTATTTGGCAAGTAGTTCAGTTGGTGTAGTTACTGGTGCGGTCATAACGTACAGATTTAGTATAGTTGCCCCAATTCCGGGCTGTGTTTATACTGCAAATGTCCGAAGAAGCTACGCCGCAGGAAATGATATATGTCAGTAGTAGGGGAGTGGAAAGGGGATATTTGTCAGGTTTAACTTCTAACGGACTTAGCTATGCAGAGGGCGAAGCAAAGCGAGCCTTTTGTATAAGGTATGGTTAGCACCTGTATTTATTTATCAAATTTAATTGCATCATTCGGGTAATGCTTTTCTAATCTAAAAAAGCCGCTTTCATCGTCTTGCATGATTAATACACCCCAGTCTGATAAGCGGTCAATAAGGTAAGCTTCTTCTTTATTGCTCAACTGTAAATCACTCTTCCTATACCCATTGTCTCTGAAGTAATGGTCAAGTAATTGTCGTTTCCCTTGTGCTGCTACTGAGTCCACGCTTTTCCACTTTCTGATAACAGTTACTTGATCCATAGCTTCTTTATTAAGCATCAATAGCTTTGTCCCTTTTACTAGTTCGACGAGTGATAATGAATCTTTAGGTGAACCTACTATTTCACTTAGTTCAATCAATTCCCAAAGTTCAGGTAACAGTATTCTTATAGTGTCACCTCTATAAGTAGCACCAATCGTAAAGAAGTAGTTAGGTCTTAAAGCTCCTGGAACTTGTACAACATAATCAGGGTCTGTCTCACGCTTTGAATAATATGGAGTATAGTTATGCATAACTCCTTTGATAAAGTTATCAAGTTTCCTGCCCTCATTAGTAGTTGAGTTTTCCGCGTTATTACCAACCTTCTGGCATCCAAACAGTAGAAAAACAAAAAGCAGGAAAAACAAAATCACAAGCTTTATCTGATGCATTTAATCCTTTTTATATTCTCTATGTGTGCTAAAAAATGTATAACAGTAAACATACGCTTATCTGTACTATATACAGATTTAGTAATGTGTCTTGAATTAAAATCTACAGCCAATATATAAACTTTATCTAATACTTAAATCCCAAACTATAAAAGCATCTCTCCCCAAAACTTACTACTTTCACGGCTATACTTTACCCGAACCTGACCGATGAAGATAACTGTACCAACCCTGCTGCTCGATAAGGAAAAATGCCAGTGTAACATCCGCATGATGGTGGAGAAAGCCCGGCGCAATAACCTAAGGTTGCGACCGCATTTTAAAACGCACCAATCGGCGCAGGTAGGCGAGTGCTTCAGGCAGGAAGGCGTAGAAAGTATAACAGTATCATCTCTACGGATGGCGCGGTACTTTGCCAACCACGGCTGGACCGATATTATGGTAGCTATACCCGTAAATGTGCTGGAACTGGAAACTATAAACGAACTGGCTAGCCGTGTGCGCCTGCACCTTATAGTTGTGAACGAAGAAGTGCTTCCTGTGCTGCAGCAAGGTTTATACCACAACGTGGCAGTCTGGCTTAAAATAGATACCGGCTATCACCGCACCGGCATCCCGGTCACCGACAATAAAACTATAGGCAGCGCCCTGCAAACTATAGCTGCTTCCGACAAAATGGAGTTTCAGGGTTTTATGGCTCACGATGGCCATACCTATAAACAAACAGATGCCGAAGCTATCCGCGAAATCCATAAAAAGACGGTAGAGTTACTAAACCAGCTGCGCGAGCGCTATAAAGCCCAGTTCCCAAATATAGAACTCTCCATCGGCGATACGCCCAGCTGTAGCATTTTAGAAACTATAGTTGGCGTAGACGAGATCAGGCCCGGCAATTTTGTGTTTTACGACCTCACGCAGCAGCACATCGGTTCTAACAACTATAACCAGATTGCAGTGTGCATGGCCTGCCCGGTAATTGCCAAACACCCCGAGCGCAACGAGCTTATACTTTACGGCGGCAGCGTACATTTCTCGAAAGATGTATTACCGCAATCTGACGGCAGCAATTTGTTCGGTAGGGTAGTGGAGTTAACAGAAAACGGCTGGACTGATCCTGTGGAAGGTATAAATTTGGTTTCGCTGTCGCAGGAACATGGTATTGTAAGAGCTACGCCGGAGCAGTTTGCAAAGTATAAAGTTGGTGATCTGATGTATATTCTGCCTGTACATTCCTGCCTTACCGCTGACATCATGAAAAGCTACCTGACACTGGATGGTGAGCGGCTGGAGCATTTATCAAGCTTGCCGGAAAGCTATCTATAAAAAAGAACCCTGTATTGCTACAGGGCCTGTAATTTAAAGTATAAAATAGTTTTACCTGTCGTAGTTGCGTTCATCGCGGTCTCGGGCATAGCTGTTGTAGTCTGTGTCGCCGTAACCGCCACGGTAATAACCGCTCATGCCATAAGGTTCATCGTAACTGCTGCCACCAAAGCGTGTGCCCATATACTGGCCCGCAGAACCATAATCACCTCGGGTTGCACCGTATTCGTTGCTGCGTGGTGTACGCTCGTAGCCACTGCCCATGTATTTGCCTCTGTCGCCGCCAAAGCTTCGCGTGTTATAGTCACCACGCTCATAGCCAGGTCGGCTGTGGTCTGGGTCCTGGCGTCTTCTGGATGTATAATTGTCATGCTGGCTACGGCTGCTGTCTTCGTAGCGGTAATTGTCAGAGTTCTGACCATGGCTGTCGTAGTCGCTCTGGTAACCGTAACGGCGGCCTTGTGATGCAGACTGTCCTCTGCCCCGGTCGCTGTATCGGCTTTCGCCCATGCCACTCTCAAACTCCGATCCCATATCTGAACTACGGTGATGAGAAAAACCGCCACGTTCGCTGCCAAAGCCCTGTGCGCCTCCATAACTACCCATGTTGCCATAGTTGCGGGCAGTGTCGTACGTCGTCAGGCCACGGTTTGCTACATGCTGCGGATCCCAATCCTGAGGGCTGCGGCGCTGGCTGCTTCTGTAGAATTCATTACTATAGCTGGTTCTGTCTCTGTCTCTGTCTGACGATCGGTAGTCGCTTGAGCGGGAGCTACTCATGTCCTGATCCGGGTGGCGGTAGCGCTCTGAGCGGTGTGTCTGGTAGCTGTCGCGGTCCCTGCCGTAACGGTCTCTTTCATTGTAATTCATAGCTTTTGAGTTTGTTGTTTAAAATGATTGCTAGTATCATAAACGAGCGCTAAATAGCTGAGTTGGTAATGGGCAGGTAAAAGTATAAGCAGGTTAAAAGAACAGATAAGTTCGTATCTACTACTTAATATACTATGCCAGCACCACACCTAGTAGCTTTATCAGATCTGAAAATCATTTTCTTTGTTTGTCATCCATTTGTTATAAGCCATACTTCCTAACAGCACACCACCTAATGTTAAAGCCGTAGTAAGCAGCTCTTTCTTGTGCATACTTAGCCAAAGCTGCGGCGAATTATAAGTGGCTTCTGCATCAAAAGTGCCGTGCGCGCCATGGTCGCCGGGTATTGGAGCCCACAGGTTATTAGGCCGGTTCGGGTCTTCAGGTATATCGGTCTGCTGCCCATCGAAGCCGGTTTTGGCTAATACCCAATCGCCGAACTCTGGTGCTAGTTTATCGCCCACTATAGCCTGCACGGTTGGGTAACCCACATATACCTCCCGGCGGTCGTTTTCTGCGGCGTAAACTATAGCTTTGGCTGCAACTTCGGGCTGAAAAATTTTACCCATAGGTTTAGGCTTGTTAGGCAGGCGGGTTTTCACAAACTTAAACTGTGTTGTGTTCATGGCTGGCAGCTGTACCATGGTAGCTCTCACTTTGCTTTTATCATGTATCAGCTCAGCTCTAAGCGAATCAAAGAAGCCCTGTATAGCATGTTTGGAGCCACAGTAAGCAGATTGTAAAGGTATGCCCCGGTACGCCAGCGCCGAACCAACCAGCACAATAACTCCTTTATCGCGTGGCAACATGCGTTTTAAAGCGGAGAGTGTACCATAAACCTGGCCTAAGTAAGTAACTTCAGTTACCCGTTTGTATTCATCTGGCTGCATTAGCTTTACCGGGCTGAAAACGCTGTTCATGGCATTGTTTACCCAAACCGTAATTGGTCCCAGTTGCTTTTCTGTTTCTTCGGCGGCATGTTCTACTGCATTGGCATCTGCTACATCTGTTATAAAGTATACAGCGCGTTTGCCCATGGCCTCTATCTCTGCTTTTGCAGCCTTTAACCCGTCTTCTCCGCGGGCAAGCAACGACACATCGTAACCATTCTCGGCAAATTGCCTGGCAATTGACCGGCCCAGGCCTGCCGATGCACCTGTTACAACAACCACTCCTTTGCTCTGGCCCTCGTTTTCTGTTTTCATAGTTTATTTGTTGGTAGGTTCAGCTTCTTCTAAGTTTACTAGATATGCGGTTAGTTTATCCCACTGTAGTTTCTGTACACCAGCCCAGCCGCCTTCCGCAATCAGGGTATTAGCCAAGGCACGATCACCGGCTTCTTCGCCCTGGTTATTGATAGCTTCGTTGCGACCGATCTCATACCCGATAAGAGTATTTCCATTTCGCTCTACCCGAAACGTACTGCTGGCCTCCTTCGCAAAGAAGTGTTTTATCTCTTTCTTCTCATCGGGGGCGGGCTGTGGTTTGGTGCTGGGGTGTACTACAAACTCTGCCATGTTCTCATCCTGACGAAGCTCCGTTACATGTACCCAGTTTTCAGGGGTGGGGCCGGGCAGATCTATCCGGATATAGTAGCCGGGCTTGTCTAAGGTCTTGATCGCTTTGTTTCCGTCTTCATCGAAAAGTTCAAAAGTTGAGTTGATGCCGGGCAGGGCAGACCAACGGTTTACATCAAATAATTTATGCCGCGACAGTTCAAAAGCTTCCTTCGCTGCTGCCTCGTCAGGATAGGTATTTTGGTTGGTGTACTGTTTGTCTTTAGAAGCCTCACCCTTTAACACGTCAGCTTCCTGTTTTACTTTATTGATTAGGTTCTTCAGTCCCATAGTTATCTTATTAAGTTGTTTTCCTGAGTAAGGACTTTAGAGGTACGCGGGCAATGGATAAGTTGTTAAACGGCAACGCCAGTTTATAGCACAAGAATAATAGTTAAAGTCAACTTTTATGTTCATGACAAGATGTCTTGATGATATATTTAATTGCTTGGTAATCAAATTAAATAGGTGATTGGTAGTGAAGTTATACTATAATTGTGTGTTAAAGGAGCAGTACATTTTGATAGAATAATGTGGACATGTGCTCATTAAACTGTAGCCAAGATTTGTACTGCAGAAGGCTGATGCTATATAAGGATGTATAGTTTATACTTGTAAAGAGTACTTGTGATGAGGTGTATGTGTTAAAGTATATATATAGTCGAAGGTTAACAGGTGACTGATTAATAGTTGTTTAAACTATAGGTATAGCTTTTCGTTTTACAAGTATGGCAGGCTGATTTTATTATGGAAACACCGATGTACATGGAAGACTTTTTTGCAGGCATTGGTCTGATCGGGATCGTGCTAGGAATAGCAGTGTTTATACTTTATGTCTGGAGTGTGGTGTGGGCTTATAAGGATGCAAACCGACGTGGCAAACCAGGCTGGCTAGTGGCTATAATGGTAGCGCTGCTCTCGTGGCCTATAGGGTTAATTGTATGGTTGTTGTTCAGGCCAGCACAGGGCAGGCCACTCCCTGAATAAAAAAGAGTAACCGGTGTGGTTGCTCTTATGCTTAGTTAAGTACAAATTGCTCTGCCTGCAAATGTTGTAGTATCACATCAAAAACATCGGTTGCCTGCAGCTCCTTTTCTGCTACCAGTTCCTTCTGTTTAGTTATAAGTATAGGCCATTCTCCTTTGTCTTCAGGTACCCTGCCATGTGATCCTTTTACCAATGTCGCGTCCAGTGGTATCACATCCATCACCGTCCTAAAGCCGAGCTTCTTCTTCAGCAACTTTGTGCCGAGCAGTGCCTTTGGGAATTTTATAGTTGGATTAATGAACATCTCGACCGGGTCGAAGCCTGGCTTTTTATGGATGTCTACCATGCGGGCATAATCGGGAGCTTTGGCATCATCCAGCCAGAAGTAGTAGGTAAACCAGGCACCTTTTTCGGCAATAGCTACCAGGTCTCCGCAGCGGTCGTGGGCCAGGTTATACTTGTTTCGTTCATTGCCTTCCAGCACTTCCTGCACGCCTGGCACTCCAGAGATCAGCTTCTTCACGGCTGCCAGATCCTCGGGGTTGTTCACGTAAATATGAGCCACCTGGTGGTCGGCCACAGCAAAGGCTTTGCTTACACCTGCATCTAAAAGCTCGGTACCACGCTCATCACGCACGGCTATGTAGCCCTTCTGGCGAAGCACACGGTTCAGGTGCACCGGCTGGCTCACATCTGAAATGCCGTATTCTGAAAGAATAATCACTTGGGCGCCTTTTGCTTCATAAAACTTAATGAGGTCTTCACAGACTGCATCAATCTCCTGAAGGTCTTTGGCAATGCGCGGGTCACTCGGGCCGAAGCGCTGCAGGTTGTAGTCCAGGTGGGGCAGGTAAATGAGTGTGAGCGTAGGGTTATACAGGTCATCCGTTATCTTAGATGCTTCTGCAATCCATTGGCTGGACTTGATAGACGTCATCGGTCCCCAGTAATTAAATAGCGGGAAAGTACCTAGTTTAGCTTGTAAGGTATCTCTCAGGTCTGCAGGTTGGGTGTAGCAGTCGGGTAGCTTACGTCCATCTGCCAGGTACTGCGGGCGCGGTGTAAGCGCGTAATCGGCACTGGAGTACATGTTATACCACCAGCACATGTTAGCAACAGTAAAGGTCGGATCCATGGCCTTAGCCACTTCCCAGATTTTAGGAGCCTGTATCAGTTTATTTGACTGGCGCCAGAACTTAATTTCGCATTCATCCTTAAAATACCAGCCATTGCCAACTATGCCATGCTCTTCCGGCCATTTACCCGTCAGGTAGGTAGCTTGTGCCGAACAGGTAACGGCAGGCATGACAGGCTGTATGGTTGCGTTACGGGCATTGGCAGCCCAGTTGCTCAGGAAGGGGGTGTGCTCTCCTATAAGCGAGCCGGTAAGGCCTACCACGTTCAGTACGACGGTTTTATGCATTTTCTTTTACTTGAATATGTTGCATTACCCATTCCAGTTCCCGGGCAATAGAAGAAGCAAGGTCAGTTTTAAGGCCTTCAGGAAGTACTTCCCAGGTATAGGTTTCAACTTCCAGGTGGTTAGTTAAATCATGATCCTGTACATAGTTCAACACCGTTTCTACATCCTCTTGTGTGGATTGAAGGCCGATATATCCGTTTGTAAAGAGTGGTACATGATAATGGGTGCGCCATTCTGCTGCGGTTGGTTTCTGAATGTTTTGCAGCGCATAAGGCAGGTCGCTGTAGTAATTTAATTTGCCATTTATTTCACGCTCCACCACCTGGTGCAGGTAAGTCGATTCAGCAAAAGGTCTTAGTCTAGCTGCCAGTTCCTCTCTTTCAGCTTTACCGGATGGCAGTTCTGTCTTTAGGGCGGAGCTCAGCTGTATCTTGCCTATTTGTATACCGGCCGCATTAAGTTTAGCGAAAGCCTCTGCGGGAACTTCGTAAGCAAGCGCAAAGTGGCATACATCATAACAGATGCGGATATGATCCAGCAAGGCACTAACAGCCGCATCCGGTAACATTCCTTTTGTGCAGGCCAAACGTTTACAGCCAATGTATAACAGCCATTTCTGGTAGAAGTGAATCACTTCCTGGGTATTCTCTAAAAGCCCGTCCGGTTCAGGTTCAATATCAATGTGTATCGTTCTGCCCTTTGTTTCTTTCAGAAATAAAAGCTCTTCGGTTACCATTGTTAAATGCAGCGCCGAGAGCTCAAATACTTCCTTAAAACGGTCTTTATTAAAGCCGAGCCAGGGCTTGTAGGAGAGTGGCGACGTAGAAATTCCACCTTCAATGCCTTCGGGCAACAGTTCTGCCAGTATATAGGCTAACCTTATAGTATAAGCCAGACGGTTTTGAGTAGTCCAGTCTGGTTTATGCACGGCATCTTTCACTTCTTTATGATGAAAACCACCATACGGAAAGCCGTTCATAGTAAACACGTATAGGTCTTCGGTATCCAGCCAGTTTTTAAATTCCTGCAGGTTATTGCCGATCAACAGTTCCTGGCTTGCTAAATTAGATAGACGTAGCCCAACGCCAAAGGGAGCATCAGGAGAAAGTCGCTTCTTTAGATCTGGGAGATAATTTTTTAGGTTTATAAGAACTTCCGCCCAGCTTTCGCCGGGATGAATGTTTGTACAGTAGGTAAGGTGGGTGCCGTTTGGTAAGTTCATGGCTGAGGTATTAAAAGGATACTACATATTGGGTTTCTGATGGAGGAGTTATTGTACTTGCTGAAAATCTTTGCTGCATAAGTTTAAGCTCTTTGACAGTTGCTGTTACCAAGCCTTCATCTATATGATGCACTTCAACGCCATGGCCTATACCTTCTAGTAGCATAATTGTCAGCTGTCCGCCCAGGTGCTCACGGAACTCTGTAAGACCTTTTAGTATACTTAGCTGTTTGTTTTCTTCAGTAGCCAGGTGTTCATCGTAAACAGCTAACCCAATACTATGTAAAAGTTCAACTATATCATCGCAGGCATCAGCAGAAAGCATGCCTTTGAGTTTCGCATAAACTACATCCAGGGCTATACCTATGGCCACTGCCTCACCATGGCGCAGATTAAATTCTGAAAGCTGTTCTAACTTATGAGCTGCCCAGTGGCCAAAATCAAGCGGCCGGGATGAGCCAAACTCAAAAGGGTCGCCGCCGCCAATATGCTCCACGTGCATTTCGGCACACCGGTGGATCAGTCGGCTCATAGCTGCCATATCTCGTTGTTTCAGCAGCTCAGCATCTGCTTTTATACTTTGGTAGAAGGCAGTATCTTTGATCAGAGCCACTTTTACAGCTTCCGAAATGCCAGCTCGCCAATCACGGTCTTCTAAGGTAAGTAGAAAATTACTGTCATTGATGACGGCAACAGGCGGAGCAAACGTTCCCAAGAAATTCTTTTTTCCGAAGGCGTTCATGCTGTTTTTTACCCCTACACCAGAATCGTTTTGAGAGAGTACTGTAGTTGGGATGCGGATATGGCGGATGCCACGGTGTGCAATAGCAGCTGCAAAACCAGCCAGGTCCAGCACTGCGCCGCCGCCGATAGCTACCAGGTAAGAATGACGACAAATGCCATGTTGGTTTATACTTTCCAGTACCTGCTGTAATACTTCAGGGTTATTCTTGCACTCTTCCCCGCCAGGTATAAGCAAAGGTTCAGCAACAAGCTTAAGCGCATCGGCGTGTGCAGATGTATAGTTCTGAATAGCTTGCGTTAAGTATGGATGTGCTTCCGCTACGCCATTATCAATCACGAAAAACAGCTTGGCAGGAGTTGTATTACCTTTCTGCACTGTACTGCGCAGGAGGAGGTTGTCTGTTTGAAACAGGTTTTGAGTAAAATATATGCCATACTCAAATTGTACAGCAAAAGATTGTTGAATTGGCTTCATAAACCTAAATGGCATAAAAGGTAAGATCAGGTTACAGCGAAACGCTTCGCCATAAACTTCGAGACGGGTAACAGTAGCAACACTGCCAGCCCATACTGCCAGCCGGCAAAACCAGCGGCTATACTGGCATTCATCACGATCAGGGCCAGGATACCTGCCTTAACGGCGTGCATAATAAACTGTGGCTCCGGAGACGGCATGGCCTTGAACAATGGCGGGAAAACCAGGTAAGCAAACAGGCCCAGGAATGGCAAACTATAGATCAGCGAAAACTGAGGGAGCAGTGCTAAGCCAACTATTCCGGCAAATACTACTAAGTATAAAGCAACAGCGCCTTTCAATGCTTTGGTGTTACCACCATGTACTTCTCCACGACTGATCATGGTGATAGCCGAAATGTAAACAATAGGGATAAATGCAATGAACCATAGTTGCTCCAGTGCAGCAGGTATGGCGCTTACCCCTAACAGCAGGTTGCCCCCACGGCAACTACCCATATTTATAGGGCCAAGTATAGAATGATGTTTACCTTTCCAGTCGTAGAGCAAGGCTAAGCAGGCTACTGTAGCAGCAATTAAAGCACTAACCACCGATACCTGTAGAGCTGCAACTATACCTATAGTTAAAAGGGATGAACCAAATATAGCTGCGCCAGTAATGGTTGCTTTTCCGCTTGGTATTGGCCGTTCAGGTCTTTCGATTCTGTCTAATTCTGCATCAAACACATCGTTAAACACTACGCCGCCACCATACAAACCTATAGTTGAAAGTATAAGCCAAGCCAGCGGTTGCAGGTGTGTAAAATAACTTCCAACCGACTGTGTACTAATGGCCAGCAAAGCGCCGGATGCTGCAAAGCCAAGCAGAATATCAGCTATGGCCGTTACAATGTTAGCTGGCCTCATCAGGCGTATATATGCTCCGAAGGAGTTCATCTATTTTACGATGTTAGATTCAAAGGCTGGGTTCATCCTGATCTCGCCCACCATTGGTGTCTGACCACCACGTAAAATGGAGTTGTCTGAAAATTTCTCCCGTTGATCTATAGTTGTATTTTCCAGCCAGTCACTTTCTTTCATTTGACCGCTCTGGCCAAAAGAGTCCAATGCATTCTGGTAACAAACTTTATGAATATCGTCGAGGCTGATGCCGCGCTCTAGCATCAAGGACGCAGTTTTGGGTACAGCCAATGGATCGCTGATTCCCCAGTCAGCAGCACTATTCACAATGATACGCTCTGCTCCGTACTGTTTCACGATCTCCACCATGCGCTCATTACCCATTTTTGTATTAGGATAAATGGTAAAAGCAGCCCAGAAACCACGATCCAGCACATCGCGCACGGTCTCTTCGTTATTGTGGTCGACTATTACCATACCTGGGTCTAATTTATGCTCCAGAGCTACATCCATGCTTCTTATCGTTCCTGCCTTCTTATCGCGGTGTGGGGTGTGGATTTGTACCGGTAGATTAGCTTCTTTAGCTAGATCTAACTGTAGCCTGTAGTACTTGTCTTCTGCTGCAGTCTGGTCATCATAACCAATTTCACCTACACCAACCACGCCTTCTTTACAGATAAACATTGGCAGCAGGTCCATTACCTCTTCGGCCAGCGCCTCGTTATTCGCTTCCTTAGAGTTAAGACCAATGGTGCAATAATGCTTAATCCCAAACTGACTCGCTCGAAAACGTTCCCAACCAATTAAACTACTGTAGTAATCTTTAAAAGAGCCCAGTTCTGTACGGGGCTGTCCCAGCCAAAACGCAGGTTCTATGATGGCCACAATACCGGCTTTCTGCATGGCTGCATAATCGTCGGTGGTACGGGATGTCATGTGGATGTGCGGATCAATAAATTTCATGTTCAGCGTATTCATTAGCGTAAGGGGTTAGGTTCAGGTCTATAAGTTATACTTATGTAGTTACTGCTTTTTGGCTGACGTGGCTCCAGTTGAGCTGGCCTTCTGTTATCTTGTGTTTTAGGAGCGGGTGTTCCTCTAGCAGGGTCTGTGCAGCAGGGTAGGTGCTTTGAGCGCAGGCTAGAGCGGCAGCTTCCTGTTCAGTTTCGTTAGTACTGTTAAACAGTCTTTTGATGTCCTGGATGATATATTCGTTAATATACGGACCTACCGGGCGCCAGAGTTCTGGTGTTACGGTTCTGCCGGCAGCCCAGCGCTCATGGGCATAGTCTGAAAGCATGCGTGCCAGATCATAGTTGCTTCGCTCATCCAGGCCATATATTTTATTTAATGATTTACCTACGAATATCGTTTTAAGCACCATCTGGTTCCAGGCGGCATCGCTGAAGTGCTCGAAAGGGTAGGGGTTGTTAAGTGCAATAGCTTCGTACACGTTACCCATGTTGGTTCTTATGCCTTCGGTAGCCTGTGCTACAAATTTTTCAGGGTGTGGCAGAAGCAGCAATGCGGAATATAAGGCTACTAATTCGCCCATATCAGCAGTACCAAACAGCTTCAAGATGAATTGGCTATACTTATCTCCATCTTCGTGAGGCAGGCTCAGCAGAAGTATAGTTCGGGCCAATTGGTCAGTTGTCCAGTTAGCCGGGTTAAAGCCTTTGCGTAGTTTATTGGATTGCTCAAGATCTTCAATACTCAGGTTTAAGGATTTTTTGCCAACATAACGTGGTGCGGCACTGAAAGGCAGATACAATTCTTTGCCGGTTTCAGATGTGCTTACAGTTTGCTGCTTTTCTTTCAGCCACTGTACCGCATCAGCTGTGGTATATTGACTTAGCAGATGTTCCAGAAAAGCAGTAATGGTTGGTAGAAGTTTACTATCCACGGTTTGTTATGGTTAGGTAACTGATCGGTTTACCGGATATCAATGCTTAATCTTGTCCTGGCAAAACAGGTACAAAAAGCAGCAATCAAGACGCTGGATATATCAGGTTCTGCTAATTACGGCTGCTTTAGCAGAAGGTTGACTAGTATTTTAGATAGTACAACTTATGTTAAGATTAAAAAATTGTACTTATATTTTATTTAAGCTATGTTTGAGCGGCATAAGTTGCGTATGAGTAACAAAAGTAACTTTTGAATTGTATAAAATAATGATTAAGCCAACGAAGTCTGAAGTTGCCGCTGCACAAAATTCAACTATAAGAGATGTTATTGCGCCTGATCTGGAGGTGCTTTTCTGTGGTATCAATACAGGTTTATATTCAGCTGCTACCGGCCATCATTTCGCACGCCCGGGTAACCGTTTCTGGCCAACCTTATACCGTTCTGGTTTCACGCCAACACTATTTACCCCTGACCAGGAACTGGAGTTAATAGCTCTAGGCTATGGTATAACCAATATAGTAGATCGTGCTACCGCATCTGCAGCAGATTTAAATATAGAAGAATTAAAACAAGGAGGTATTAACCTTACGCGAAAATTACAGGTGTTCAGGCCAAAAATTCTGGCTATATTAGGTATAAGTGCTTTCCGTACTGCATTCAACAAACCTAAAGCAGTGCTTGGACGTCAGCCGGAGTTAATATCTGGATCTATAGTTTGGGTACTACCCAATCCAAGTGGTCTTAATGCGCATTTCCCCCCATTGAAGCTAGTTAAAGTTTTTAATGAGTTTAGACAGGCTTTGCCAAATCTGAACTTGTTTGATCAAAACGGTTAATTTTTAAAGAATATTAAAGGTAAAAGTAGTAATAGATCTTAAGCTCAGTAACTAATTATGAATATTAAGTTACCCAACTTAGCAATAGAATTTAATAGTTTATACTGGAAGGAATTGGTATCAAATAGGATATATTAACCCGATTTGGCAGAACAGCAAATCATAAAGTAATTTACCTTATAAATGCTCGTTGGGAAACAAGCGTCAATGTTTAACAGTGGTTAAACGATTTTTGCTAGAAAATTTATATATTAACTTAATTATATGTATAATTGCAAAGTTATAGTAAGTCTATTTATCATAAAGAAGAACTATCTTCCCATGAATTACAAAATATTATTAGCAGCCTTTGTATTTGTGTTCTCTCTGAATCTGACAGATGCTGTTGCGCAACGAGGTAGTAGTGGTGCCAAGTTCAGAAGTGGTTATAAAAGAAAGTTTAGGCCTTCCTGGACTGTTTTTGCTTCGCCAGGTGTGGCTGTTATGAATAGTGATAATTTTAACAGTTCATCTGATGTAGATCAAGTTGGAGTTGTTAAGAATAATGGTATAGGGCCAACTTTAAGTGTCGGAGCTTTGTATCAGTTTTCTAACAGTTTTGGTATTCAGGGTACCTTAGGATATATGCATTTTGAAGGAAAAGAAGATGCAGTAAACACAAGATATCCTGATGTGTCATTCAAAACAAATGCTTTAGAGACTACTGCATCATTAGTTTACAATCTTACCAATACTTATGTGGGACCTCGTTATAGTAGATCAAGAAATCTACGTTTAGTAGTGCCCTATATTAAAGCTGGTGTAGGATTTCTAGCATATAAAGCATCATCTGAGGTAAAACTCTTAGGAGAGGAACGACCTGACGCAAAAGATTACCCTTCAATTGCGTTAATCGCTCCACTTGGTGGTGGATTGAAATTTCAGTATTCCAAACAATTAACGATTGCGCCTGAACTGAATATTTATTTAACTTCATCTGATTATTTAGATAATAGCACTTATGGTCTTGAAAGCCCCTATATCAGTTCTAATGATATTTTTCTTAGTGCGACTGTGAAGGTAATGTATAATATTACCGCACATCGCCGAAGCCCTTTCAGGATAAGAAGAAGATAAGAATCTTGTACACTTCAGCTAAACAAGGTCCTGCTTTACTTAGCAGGACCTTTTATTTTTATTGGGCTCAGGGTATTACTGTAGTTTTCTTATGTAAGTAATTCTGTGTTTTTATCAAACAAGTTCACTTGCGAAATTTATAACTTTTGTATATATACAATTTATGTATTGTGAGATTTTAAAGATAAAGGTATGCTTTCAAGACCTAAACGCTTACATTTGCACTTGCATTAATTTTGCACCTATTAATTGAATTAAACTAGCTTATTTAATTATTTTAACTTAGCTAGCATACAATACCCTTATACCTGAAATGAGAATTGAACTGATTTACCTGGTTGGCCTGCTATTAGTAACCTCCTGTGGTCCCACCCGAAACCTGGCCTATTTCAGCGACTTAAAGGAGCAAACATCCTACTCTGAAGAAATTACCAACCTTGCTGTTTCCAAAATACAACCAAATGATCTGTTGAGTATTACTGTAAGCAGTAAAAGTCCTGAATCTGATCTGCAGTTTAACAGGGGCATGCTGGGTGCTGCTGAAAATAAAATGGAAGGCTACCTCGTTGATGAAAGTGGATTTATCGATTTCCCGGTTGTGGGGCGTGTAAAGCTAGCTGGATTAACCAAGCAGGAGGCGAAAGATACCCTTACTGCTCAGTTAGGAGGTTACCTTAAAGATCCTGTGGTGCAGATCCGAAATATGAATTTTAAGATATCTGTGATAGGTGAAGTGAACCGACCTTCTACTTTTACTGTTCCTGCTGAGAAAATATCAATTCTGGAGGCCTTAGGTATGGCCGGTGATATGACACCCTTTGGTAAACGTGAAAATGTGATCGTAATGCGGGAAGAAGCAGGCAAAAGAACAATGACACGTTTAGACTTAAACAAAAAGGATGTTTTGAGTTCACCTTATTTTTACCTGCAGCAAAACGATGTGGTATATGTAGAGCCTGATAAGATGAAACAGGTACAGGCGAGCACCAATACACGCAATTTAGCAATTCTTACATCCCTTACTTCATTAGCTATTGTGATAGCATCCAGAATATTTTAAGTGCCCCGTTAGTATATGTCAGAGAAAGAAATTTTTCAGTTCGATTCTGAAGAGATCAATATCAAGGAAATAGTACAGAGGTATTTTCGCTATTGGTACTTATTTATAACTGGTGTTGTGGTAGCTGGTATCGTTGCGTTTGTTTACCTGCGTTATTCTACACCACAGTACCGTATCAGCAGTACCTTGCTCATAAAAGATGATAAGAAAGGTCCTTCTCTGGCAGAAAATGCCGTGCTTGATGACCTGGATTTGTTTCAAACAGGGAAGAACATCGATAATGAGATCGAAATACTGAAGTCTAAAAGCCTGATGAACCGGGTGCTGAAGGAGCTTTCCCTACATACTACTTATCATGTAGACGGGCGCGTGAAAAGTACAGAGATCTACGGTGCTACCATGCCTATCAAGGTTATTGTCAGCAAGCTTGACTCAGCCGCTTTTGACAAATCCATTAGCATTCAGACTATCGATAACTTCAATTTCCAGATAGAAGATGATGGTTTTGTAAGCCAGCATAAGTTTGGTCAGAATATAAAGAAACCTTATGCTGTATTTACGGTAGTAGCAGGTGGCGGTGCAATAAGTAAGGATAAAAATGTTACTGTAAAGTTTCATGACATCCGGAAAGTTGCTGAAAGCTATAATCAGAAACTTACTGTTGCGCCTGTCAATAAAAATGCAAGCGTTTTAAGTTTAAGTTTGGTAGATCCGGTACCTGCCAAAGGAGTGGCTATACTTAACAAACTGGTTGAAGTTTATAATAAGGAAGCCGTTGAAGATAAAAACCTAATCGCCGGAAGTACGATACAGTTCATAGATGAGCGCCTGAAGTTCCTGACATCCGAACTTTCAGTAGTGGAGCAGGATGTAGAAAGCTACAAGCGTGATAACCGTGTAACAGACGTTAGCTCTGAAGCTAAGCTATACCTTGAGAAAGCTAGTGAGTATAACCGTCAACTATCAGAATGGGCTATTCAAATCGATGTACTGGAGTCTATTGAAAATTACCTGTTAAAGCAGGAAAGCCAGTATGAACTGGTGCCGAGCACCTTAACCATTCAGGATGCAACACTGCTTGGCCTGATCTCTAAATTCAATGAACTACAGCTGGAGCGCAAGCGTCTATTACGCGTATCACAGCCGAGTAACCCGCTGGTGCTGAACATTAATGAACAACTGGGTAACCTTCGTGGCAATATCTTGGAGAACCTGCGCAATATAAAGGATGGATTAAAAATTACACGCAGTAACTTACAGGCCAGTTCTGCACAATTTGAATCGCGCATTAAAGATGTGCCTAGTATAGAAAAGGACCTGATCGAGATCAAGCGTCAGCAGAGCATTAAAGAAGGACTGTACCTTTACCTATTACAAAAACGCGAAGAGTCTGCTTTGTCGTTAGCGGCTACGGTAGCTAATTCACGTATTATAGATCCTGCTATTTCTGAAGACAGACCTGTTGAACCAAAAAAACAGCTGATTTACTTACTAGCCATTTTAGTAGGCTTTGGTATTCCATTTGCTGGTATCTACATCAAAGAACTCCTAAACGATAGGATACAAAGCCAGCATGATGTGAAGAAGGCTACCAATACACCTATTTTAGGAGAGATAGCCCATAATGATACCTTTGAGAAGCTGGTGGTAACAGAAAACAGCCGCAGCACGGTAGCTGAATTGTTCCGCCTAATCCGTACAAACCTGCAGTTTGCTACACTAGGGAAAGACAATAGGGTGATCATGGTAACTTCCAGTATGAGCGGAGAGGGCAAGACCTTTTTCAGTATTAACCTAGGAGCCAGCTTGGCCCTTACAGGCAAACGTGTAGTGCTGGTTAACTTTGATTTGCGTAAACCACGCCTGCTTCAGGATATGGGTTTATTTAATGAAGTTGGTATCACGAACTATATCATCGACGAGCGCCTGAAAACCCAAGATATAATTATACCTTCCCCTGAAGTCTCAGGCTTGTATGCGATAGGATGCGGGCCTATTCCGCCAAACCCTGCTGAATTGATGATGAGCCCAAAGGTAGGCCATTTGTTAGCTGAGCTGCGTGAACAGTTCGATTATATCCTGCTAGATACATCGCCGGCCGGGCAGGTAGCAGATGCGTTTACGTTGGCACCTCTCATTGATGCCTGTGTATACATTGTACGCTACAACTATACTTTTAAGTCCCAGGTAGCTATTGTAGATGATATTTACCAGAACAAGAAGCTGAATCACCCGATGATCGTTCTGAATGATGCCGATATGAAGGAAGCTTATGGGTATGGGTATGGGTATAATGAATTTGGGAAGCCCGCTTCAAATAAGTTTTTCAAAAAGAGAATGAGAATAGAAGCGTAACTAATATTTGATTAAATATTTGCAACACTGAGATGAACAATAACGACAATAATGCTATTGTAGAAAACGCTAAAATCGCAATTATAGGTTTAGGCTATGTAGGTCTGCCGCTGGCAATTGAGTTTGGGAAAAAGTATGATGTACTAGGCTTCGATATAAATGAAGAACGTGTAACTGAATTAGGCAGAGGAGAAGACCGAACGCAGGAAGCAAATCTTGAAGAGATGAGAGCTGCAATGGCTTTACGTTTGAATGATAAAAGTAATATAGGGCTACATTTCTCTGCAAACAAAGATGATCTAAATCATTATAATACATTTATTGTTACTGTACCTACTCCTATTGATCAGTTCAAAGCGCCTGACCTTCGCCCTCTCATAAAAGCATCTGAAATGCTGGGTTCTGTACTTAAAGCCGGTGACTTGGTGATTTATGAGTCAACTGTTTATCCTGGGTGTACAGAAGAAGACTGTGTGCCAGTACTAGAGAAGGTATCAGGCTTAAAATTTAATAAAGACTTTTTTGCAGGCTATTCTCCTGAACGAATAAACCCAGGAGATAAAATTAACACACTTACTAAAATTAAAAAGGTTACAAGTGGCTCAACTCCTGAAATAGCTTCTAGGGTTGATGGTCTATATCAATCTATCATAACAGCAGGTACACATAAGACTACAAGTATCAAAGTTGCAGAAGCATCAAAGGCAATAGAAAACGCCCAACGAGATATAAACATATCCTTTGTTAATGAATTAGCTCTTATTTTTGATAGGTTAGGGATTGATACTAATGATGTAATTGAGGCTGCAGGAACAAAATGGAATTTTCTAAAATATAAACCAGGCTTAGTTGGTGGGCACTGTATTGGTGTTGATCCTTACTACTTGGCACATAAGGCAGAGGCTTTGGGCTACCATCCACAAGTAATACTTTCTGGGCGTAGAGTAAATGACAATATGGGACAGTTTGTGGCAAATAAAGTTATCAAACTGATGATTGAAAAGGATCATAAAATAAAAGGCTCTAGAGCCCTAATTATGGGTTTCACTTTCAAGGAGAACTGCCCTGATGTGCGAAATACAAGAGTAATTGATATTTATCATGAGTTAAGTCAATTTGGTCTAACTGTTGATATTTTTGATCCTTGGGCAGATTCTAATGAAGTAAAGCATGAATATGGTTTGGATATTTTAAATACTATTGAAAGAACAACTGTTTATGATGCTATAATTGTTGCTGTTGCACACAATGAGTTTTTAAGTATTAACTATCAAGAATTTAAGCGCAATAATGCTGTTATTTTTGATACTAAAGCTTGTTTAGATAGAAATTTAGTTGATGGAAGATTATAAAGAGTAACATAAGTAAAGTTCTTTAATAAGATTCTGTAGAGAAGATTCTCATAAAAGAATGCGAAATTCTTTTATGAGAATCTTCTCTATTAATTAAAACTCAGTTGGGTTGAATGGGGTCAAGTTGACAGTTGAATTTTAAAAATCTTAAGAAGAGTGAAAATAAAACAGGCGTCATCTACAATAATTTTTTCTATTTTAATAAATATAGTAAGCAAAGTAATCGGCTTCGTAAGAGAAGTATTTATATCCTCTCAGTTTGGTAGTAGTATAATTACAGATGCTTTTTTTACATTACAGCAAGTACCACAAGGAATAGGTAACTTTGTCCAAGGTGCTTTCAATTTATCTTTTATACCACATTTTCATGATGCAGAGAAGAAAGGTGTTGAGAACAAGTTCTTTAAATACTTATTTAGAAAGCTAATTTATCTAGGGAGTGCTGTTGCTATAATATATTTCATTATTACTCAATTTATATATAATAGCAGTAGCCTAGAATTAAGCTTCAGTACGATATTTACATTTGCTATTATTCCATTCGTTATTATTGGTTTATGTTTTGGATTACTCAATGCGAAGGAAAAATATCTAAAGGCAAACCTATATGCAACTTTATATCCGGTTGTTATGCTTTTGTTTCTATTTATCTTGCCATTTATAGGATTTCCACTAGATATTTCGTTACCACTTTCTTACACAATAGGTCTAGTACTTTCATCAGCAGCGGGTATATTAATATTTTATGGTATATTTAAACGCACAAGTCAACATCGCTCACAGAATGATGACCTTATACTTATAAAGAAAGAATTTAACATATCCCTATTTCATTCTACTATTGAAAATATTGGATTTAATTTAAATTCAATACTTACAGTCATCTTTCTCTCTCAAACAGGAATCATTGGAATTGTATCTAGTAATGCTTATTCAAATAGGATTTCCATGCTATTTTTGTCTGGATTTGTGGGTCCATTAAACCAATTATTTCAAGGTTACTTTTCAAAATATAAAGAATCAATAACTCGTAAGAGAGTGATCCAAATAACTTTATTATTCCTTTTATCTTTAACTATTATTGTTATTGTAGTTATTGTTTATCGTTATGAAATAGTAAAGCTAGTCTACGAAAGAGGTAAATTCAATTCTGAAGATACCTCTCACGTTGCTGATTTCTTAGTACCGTATATGCTCTATTTCTTAGTAATTTCACTAAACCAATATTTCGCTAGGATAATTTACGCACAGCATTTATCAAAGATATATGCCTACACTATGCTAATTGCTTATACAATTAGTAATATATTAAAACCTGTCAGTTTGGCTTATTATGCCCCTGAATCAGTAATATGGGTAATGGTTCTTGCAGAAGCACTTGCTATTCCATACTTTTTTTATCTTACCAATATTAGGAGATGGAGCGCAAATTAATTTTATTATTACTTATATTAATAACCTTTTCCTTTTACCCATCTAATATTTATTCTATTGGCTTTAGAGGATTAATATTAATAATTGGTTTTTTAGGTCTTCTAAAACTGCCAAAATTGGTACCTGATCGTAATATCTCAAAAGCGATTTACTTCATGGCATTACTTACTTTAATACAGATTGTAAGTAATGTTTATCACATAAACAATGTAAACTCATTAACTGATAGTTTAAGAGTAGTTAACTATTTCTTTGCTTTTTGTGGGCTTTTGTTCCTTTTTAGAAGTGAAAGGAATGTGTACTATTTTATTAAGCACACTAAAATCGTATTCTACTTTTTCATAGTTAGTGTTTTTATCTATATGATATTCCCTTACTTTAGTTACTACATAGCAGGAGATATAAATTTCATTAAATCAATTAAGACTTTTGCTGCTAAAGATTTTCAATATCATTCAAATCCTACTTCAGGGGTAGGTGCATTCTTATTACTGGTAATAGCGTTGACAACTCAAAGAGGAGGCATAAAAGCAATCACTTTTATTATGCTAGGAATGCTGCTTATCTATTTAACAGGCTCATTTACTTCTTTTTTGTCTGTTTCTTTAAGTATTTTAGTACTATCTATATTGAGGAACAGTATAACGTTCTACAATTATAAAAAAATATCTAAAGTCTTAATTGGGCTTTTTGGGCTTACTTTTGCTGCTTCTTTTATTTATTTCTATCATCATGATTTTAGCTGGTATAATGAGGCGCTTACAGGTAGACCATTTTTATGGGCTAGACCATTCTTGACGTTTGATATTGAAACTATTTTTTTTGGGAACGGCGCTTGGACCTCGTTAGAAGGGCTTGAAGAATATTATAGTTATTTTTTTGTAGCAGAAAATTTAAGTGCAGTACAGGTTTATGAAGAATCAATGGAATCTTTAGGAAGCGGAGGATTGCATAATGTTTTTCTTACTCTGTTCTATGAAAAAGGAATTGCAGTAGCTATTTTCCAGCTGTTCTTCTTCTATTATTTATTAAAAAAGTCTTTCAAAGCATCACTTAATTATGATAAGGTAAAAGCTTTTTCTACCCAGCAGTTTTATAAATTTAATTATGTGGTGCTGTTATTCTTTTTTATTAGGTCTTTTTTTGAGATTGGTGGAATATACGGCTATTATAATGCTATCCTTGATTATATTTTTATTATTTACACTGCTATTTTGCTAAATCTAAAGCTTAAATGAAATATTTGTTGGTATCTCTAGAAGATAATTCTAGAGGGCTTTTTGAGTATCAAAAGAAAGTTAAATATGCCTTTGAGTCCTGTAATGTACCTGTGGAAACTAAGTACCCCCCTTTATCTTATACATCTTCTTTGAAAGGGAACCTCAAGAAGCTAATTAAATATTTCATTCTTGATTTATTTAATCTTAAGGCTAAGAATGAGCTTGAATTGAATGATGATCTTAAAGCTTATGAGAAAATAATAATAACTGATAGCCCGATTTATACGCTATTTTTTGCTAAGTTATTGTTAAAAAGTTATAAAGGTAAAATTTTTATAACATTACATGACCCGATTCCACACAGTACGGACAAAGCAAAACGTAAAATTCTAAATATACTTTTATCAATCTTAAATAAAAAACTTTTTAAGTCTGCTTCTGAGCTAGATAATTTATACTTGATAGTACATGATACTTCGGGTTTGGACAAATTTAAATATAGAGCAGATAAAATAATTGCTACCCATCATCCTTTACCTGCGCCCTTATCTTTTACAGAAGATAATTTTAGTTTGAAGAAATACCGGTATGTATTCACCTTTATGGGTAGAATTGAATATTATAAAGGTATAGACATCTTCTTAGAATCTGTTATTCAATTTAATAGAACACATAATGATGGGGAAATACTCTTTGTCATTGCTGGGGGAGGTGTATGGGACTTTTCAGATTATGAAAATGAATCTAACCTATTGATAATTAATAAGTTTTTAAACACTGAAGAATATAACTCTGTTTTATACTATTCGGATGTAATAGTTCTCCCTTATAGAGATGCAACACAGTCTGGTGTATTAACTGATGCTAAGGCTAATGGTAAAATTATTATTGTTAACAATGTTGGTACGCTTAGTAAATATCTCAAACCAAATGATCTTATCTTAGATGAACTATCTACAGAGGCATTATGCTCTAAGTATACAGCTGCAGTTGATAGAATAGAAAAAAGTAAAAAATATTTAAAGACACCTGTAGATGTACTAGAAGAAGTACATGAATTTAATAAAGCTAATTATGTTGATTTTTTAATAAAAATTTGAATAGAGCATTTAAAAATTTAAGTTCCAACTACTTTTATTTTGCTTTGAAAGAAAAGTACTTCATGTTTAAAAAATATTCCTTCTATAGTAAAGAACCCTAATATTAAAAAAGATGCAAACTTTGGCAATGGCATAGATATGAATAGCAGAAATTTCTCAGATGTTAGTGTAAATGCTTATGTTTGAGGTCCACTTAAAATTGGCAATAATGTAATGATGGGACCAAAAGTAACTATTTTGACAAGGAAACATATTTATAATGTTATAATATCTATGAATATGCAGAGTGGATGCACTGTGAAAGCAGTAGAAATCGCTGACGATGTGTGGATTGGAACAAGGGCCCTTATATTGCCAGGGGTTAGTATAGGAAAAGGTGCAATAATTGCCGCAGGAGCAGTTGTTACAAAAGATGTCCCTGATTATGCTATAGTAGGTGGGAACCCTGCTAAGGTGATAAAATCAAGATTACAATGAAGATTTGTTTTATATCCAACGGAAGTTTTATACATGTAAAGCCTTATATTGACTTTTTTAAAATAAGAGGCTATGATGTTTCTTTAATTGCAATTACCCCACCAACAATTGATTTTGATATACCTGTTTATTCAGCATGGGTAGGCAACTCAGATAAATATAAAAAGAACGGATACAAAAAATGGACTTATTTCTTTTCTGTTATTAAAGCTAAAAAATTAATAAGAATTTTAAATCCAGATATTGTTCATGCACATTATGTTACTAGTGGTGGGCTTGTCGCCTGGATTCTAAACCACCCAAAAACAGTTTTGACTGCTCATGGGAGTGATGTTAATACAAACACTGGTTCAATATTCTGGAAATTTCTCTTAAGATTAATATTCAATCAAGCTAAAATTATCAATGTTGTATCTAGTGATCTTGGGAAAAAAGTTCATCAATCATTTAACGTACCTACACAGAAAATTGTCAATATAAATGTTGGTATTGATTACAATAAATATTTTATACAAAGAAGCGAATTAGATACAAAATCTCTTGGATTGAATATTATATGTAATAGAAGCTTTGAAGCAGTCTATGATCATCAAACAATATTTAATAGTTTAAAAGAGCTGAAAAATAGAAATATTCCCTTCAAAGCAACTTTTTTAGGTGACGGTTCCACGAAGGAACAGTGTATTGATTTTGCTCTGCAGAATGATCTTAATAAAAATATAGTATTCTTAGGCAAAGTTAATAATAATAAGCAGCCTGAAATTTTTAAACAGCATAACATTTATATTTCGGCTTCACTTTCAGATGGAACTAGTTTAAGCTTGTTAGAAGCAATGACTTCTGGATTACTTCCAGTTGTATCTAACATTGAGGCTAATAGACTTATATTTAATGGAAGTTCCACACCATATATGTTCAACCCTAGAGACTATATGAAACTTGCTGATATATTAGAAGAAATATATAGAAATGGCAATATAGAACAAAGAGTTATATTAGATAATCAGTCGATAGTTGCCTCTATAGGAGATAGAACTAAAAATATGAATTTAATAGATTCAATTTATAAGAATCTATCACCAACCTATAGTACTTAATAAAATTAAAAATTTTTAATTAGAGTAAAATGTTGATAACGCTTATTGCAGGTGCGCGTCCAAACTTTATGAAAATAGCTCCTATTATAGAGTCAATTCAAAAAGAGAAAGACGCTGGACATAAGATTTCTTACAGGTTAGTACATACAGGACAGCATTACGATAAAAGGATGTCGGGAGATTTCTTTTTACAGCTTGGCATTCCAGAGCCGGATGTTAATTTAGAGGCTGGCGGGGGGACACAAGCAGAGCAAACTGCTGCCATTATGGTGCGTTTCGAAAAAGAATTGATGAATAACAGACCTGACCTTGTACTTGTGGTTGGTGATGTAACATCAACTATGGCCTGTGCGATCACAGCGCAAAAGCTTCACATACCTGTTGCACATGTAGAGGCTGGTATACGTTCTGGAGATTGGACAATGCCTGAAGAAATTAACCGTTTGGTTACAGATAGTATTTGTAATTACTTCTTTACCACAACAGAAGCTGCGAGCCAAAATCTGATTAATACAGGGGTAAAACCAGATCAAATATTTTTTGTTGGAAATACCATGATTGACACGCTTCTGAAGCAAATGCCAAGTTTTACGGCACCAGCTTTCTGGGATGAATTTGGATTAGAAGATAAAAAATATCTGGTGATGACGCTACATCGTCCTTCAAATGTAGATGATCCAGAGCAGTTAGAAAAGCTTTTGAATGTACTTGAAAATGGCACTCATCAGTTGCCAGTTATTTTCCCAATGCACCCTCGAACTCGCAATAACATTGAGAAGTTTAATCTAAATCTTAATAATGTAAAAGTAGTAGACCCACTAGGGTATCTTGAGTTTAACTTCTTGGTGCAACATGCTAAGGGTGTGATAACAGACTCTGGTGGTATAACGGAAGAAACTACCGTAATGGGGGTGCCGTGTATGACGTTGCGAACTACCACTGAGCGACCTGAAACTTGTACAGTCGGTACAAACAAATTATTAGGGGCAGATCCTAAAGCATTAGAAGATGCATTACAGGAACTGCTTAGTGGCAACTGGAAGAAAGGAGCTATTCCTGAATTGTGGGATGGTAAGACATCTAAGAGGATAGTCTCACATTTACTGGATGTGTTCAACGTTTAAGATGAAGATCGTTTATTTTTACCAATACTTTTCTACTCCTAATGGAGCTTGGGGTACGCGGGTTTATGAATTTGCCCGTAATTGGGTTGACCAAGGACATGAAGTGACTGTTGTTTCTAGTATATACAGCAAATCAGACCTAAAAGCAACCAAGCTAATTGAAGATCAATATTTCGATGGCATTCATGTTAAAGTTTTAAATGTAAGTATTGATAACAAACAGCCATTTTTAAAAAGGATCTGGTCATTTATTCAATATAGTTTTCTGTCTTGCTACTATGCATTAACATTAAAAGCAGATATAGTAGTAGCTTCCTCTGGTCCAATAACAGTTGGCATTCCAGGTCTGCTTGCAAAGTATATCAGAGGCCGAAAACTTGTGTTTGAAACCAGGGACCTTTGGCCAGAAGGGGCAATTGAACTTGGTTTTATAAAAAATCCAACAATTCAAAAGCTCAGTTATTGGTTTGAAAAGTGTTGTTATGAAGCATCTTCATATATCGTTACTTTGTCACCAGGAATGACGAAAAATATTCAGGCAAGGTTTAACCTCAAAAGTGTTGATGATGTAACAAATGCTGCGAATATACAATTATTCTCAACTAGAAAGCCTTTTTCTGGGGATGGTGTTGCTACTGGCAGTTATGCTGTTTATACTGGCAACATTGGTATGGTAAACAATTCCTATTGGTTATATGAAGCTGCAAAATCATTAAAGAAATTTGGGCGGGAGGATATTTCAATATTATTGATTGGAGAAGGTCAGCAAAGAGAAGAGCTTGAGGAGAAGGCTTTAGATGAAGGGATTACTAATTTTATTAGACTTGGATTGATGCCAAAGAATGATTTAGTCGGATATGTACAAAATGCATTAGCATCACTTGTTCCTTTAAAAGGAACACCTGTACTGGATACATCTTCACCGAATAAATTTTTCGAATCACTTGCTGCTGGTGTTCCTGTAATTCAAAACACCCAGGGCTGGATGAAGGACTTTATTAACGAATATAATGTAGGTTTTACATTAGATCCTAATGATCCTGACCAATTAGCAAAGACATTAATCTGGATGAAAGATAATCCTGAATCAGTAAGAGAAATGGGAGAAAGTGCCAGTGATGTAGCGATAAAATATTTTGATAAAGATTACCTTGCAAATAAAATGTTAACCATTTTAAAGGAAGTACATGAGTCAGAATAATTATACATTAACTGGCGGTAGTGGCTTTCTTGGTTGTACAATAAAAAGTCACCTGTCAAATAAAGGGCATGTTGTATCTTTAAATAGAACAGGAAAAGATGGGATTATGGTTGATATCTCATCTGCATTTATATTGCCTGTATCATTTAATCCAGGGATAGTAATACATGCCGCAGGCAAAGCACATATGGTGCCACGAACTGCGGCAGAAGAGAAAGAATTCTTTGATGTTAATTTTGAAGGAACCAAAAATCTTTGTTCTGCATTAGAACTACTATCACAAAAGCCTAAGGCATTTGTGTTTATTAGTACTGTGGCAGTATATGGGCAGGACGTAGGAAATATGATAACAGAATCTTACCCATTGCTGGGAACTACACCCTATGCTAAATCCAAAATATTAGCAGAAGAATGGCTGCAAAATTGGGCAAAAGAACAGAATATAAAGTTGGCTATTTTACGACTGCCACTTATTGCAGGTCCAAATCCACCAGGTAATCTTGGCGCCATGATAAATGGTATACGATCTGGAAAGTATGTGGGGATAGGTAAGTCTGCTGCCAGAAAGAGTATAGTGTGGGCTGAAGATGTTGCTCAAATAATACCTAAAGTAGCTGAAGTTGGAGGTATTTTTAACTTAACAGATGGGTATCATCCGAGTTTTAAAGAATTGGAGGATTGTATAGCTGGATTGTTGCGTAAAAGGTCCCCATTTCATATACCTGTGCCTGTTGCTAAAACTATTGCTGCATTAGGAGATATAATCGGTAGCCGTTCCCCGATAACTTCGTCAAAGCTTCAGAAAATGATGTCTACTTTAACCTTTGATGATTCTAAAGCCAGGGAACTGCTTGATTGGAAGCCTTCTTCTGTGTTAGATAAATTGCCAACAGTTTTATGATTTACGCTTTACTATTTACTCTCCTTTTTATACTACTGCTAGCATATTTTAAAATAGCAGACCATTACAACATCATTGATAAACCGAATCATCGTAGTTCTCATACAGCTATCACCATACGCGGTGGCGGCGTAGTTTATCCTTTTGCCATATTACTGTATACAATTTTCTTCCAGGATGTATCTTATGTTTTAGTTGCTGGAATAGTAATGATCAGTGCTGTTAGCTTTTGGGATGATGTACAGAACCTGCCAAATAAAGTGCGCCTGCTTGTGCATTTACTTTCTGTAACAGCTCTGCTATTGTCCGTTAAAGCTTTTCAGGAATGGCCTTTATGGTTATTACCTATAGTTTACATACTGGTGATAGGTACTATAAATGCCTATAACTTTATGGATGGCATTAATGGAATTACCGGAATGTATAGTCTTGTAATACTAGGTTCGCTTCTTTATGTAAATTACTATATTTCACCTTTTACGGATAGTGCTTTCATTATATGCCCTGTTATTGCCAGCCTAGTATTTTTGTTTTTTAACTTTAGAAAAAAGGCCAAATGCTTTGCAGGAGACGTAGGCAGCGTAAGTATAGGTTTCTGGATAATAGCTCTCCTGGTGATGGTTATAATTAATACGGGAGATCTTAAATATGTTCTTTTTCTAGCTGTATATGGGGTTGATGCGGTTCTTACAATTATCCACAGGCTTATACTTAAGCAGAACATTTTTGAAGCGCACAGGCTGCATTTTTACCAGATTCTAGCCAACGATAAGAAAGTCAGCCATCTGATAATAGCTTCAGCTTATGGTGTTTTGCAGTTGTTTATCAACTCGACTATCATAACAAGTAGCCTAACAATAGTATCTTTTACTTTTGCTATACTTATACCTTTAGCGTTAATCTATATTATAGCTAAGCCTAAACTAATGGCTAAATCAATTGCGTAATAGGTAAAGGGCACTATAGTGTTTTTTAAGAGTTAAGAATAGAATTACTTCTTGAACTCAGGTAACAATTAAGACTTAACTTGAAGTAATAAAATCTGTGTTCTCAGCAAAAAGATTTAGACAAGCTTAAATGGGAACTTATAGTAAAATATTTAAGCCTCTTTTAGATAAAATGGCAGGGGTGGCAGCCTCTGTAATACTTTTTCCTGTTTTTGCTGTTGTAGTTCTACTGCAGTTGCTGGTGTGCCAGTCTAATCCATTCTTTTTGCAGAAACGCCCTGGTAAAGGTGAGAAAATCTTCACTCTTATAAAATTCAAGACGATGTGTAAATCTAAGGAGATAAAAGGCGAGTTACTGTCAGACCTTGAACGATTAACACCTTTGGGCGCATTTCTACGCGCAACATCCCTTGACGAACTACCTCAATTGATAAATGTTGTTAAAGGAGATATGAGCTTTATTGGTCCCAGGCCATTACTGGTAGAGTACCTACATCTTTATACTGAAGAGCAAAGGAAAAGGCACCATGTGATGCCTGGCATTACCGGTTGGGCTCAGATTAATGGAAGAGATAAGATTAGTTGGGAAAAGAAATTTGAGCTGGATCTATGGTATGTGGAAAACATTTCATTCAGAACAGATATAAAGATACTTTGCAAAACAGTTCTGGAGATTCTTAGGGCACTTATTGCCAGAAAGTACGAGCATGTTTCAGTGCCAAAGTTTAGTGGAACAAATACCACAAGTAAGGGTTGCTTTAAATAGCAGGAGTAAATTTTAATCTACCATTCAAAATTATTTATAGGTATGTATTTATATGGTGCAGGTGGTCATGCAAAAGTTATTATTGATATTCTGACAAATTCAAACATTCCGGTTAATGGTATATTTGATGATAGCACTACTGTTACAGTTCTTAATAGCTGTAGAGTTATCGGTAAGTATGATAACCAGGTGCTGGATGCGCCATTAATAATAAGTATAGGTAATAACGCTGTAAGGGCAAAAATAGCACAGCAGTTTCATACAGAATTTGGTATAGCTGTTCACCGAAGTGCTATTGTCTCTCCCTCGGCTTCTATTAAACAAGGAACGGTTGTGATGCAGGGTACCATTATTCAGGCAAGTGCTACTATAGGGGAACATGTAATTGTAAACACAAGCGCCAGCATTGACCATGACTGTATAGTGAAAGACTTTGCGCATATCTCACCGGGAGCAGTTTTGTGTGGGCATGTAACTATAGGAGAAGGTACTCTTGTTGGGGCTGGAACTGTTGTTACCCCAGGCATTATTATAGGCAAATGGTGTAAAATAAATGCAGGATCAGTAATCAGTAGCAATATTCCAGACTTTGCTACCGTTTCAAATGCAAAAAGTTTTGAAATAAAGAGGCGAAAGAATGTTATTTAAGATTATCATTAATATATAATAAATACTGTTTAATACAGTTTTATAATCCTTTATTGCTTTGATTGATGAAATTTATAGTATTGGATTTGTGGATATTACAGATATGTTTGCTATTCTTATTTTAAATGAAACTTAATTATAGTACAAAATTGATTAGATTTGCGCTCTGAATAATACGCTATTGCTTACCTTTTCACCCGGTTATGAAATTATTCTTACTTAATAAATCTTTACCAAAGTGGATCATCTTATTAATCGATCAGGTAATAACTAGTTGGTCTTTTGTTTTTTCATTTCTCTTAATCCGCCAGTTTGAGTTCACCGATTTGTTGCGCGGTCATTTTACAATATATGTAGGGTTGTATTGCCTGGTATATCTTTGGACCTCTTTCTTTATGCGCATACATACAGGGCTTATCCGCTACTCAGGTACACAGGATATATATCGCATTTTTTCAGCTGTATTGATTGCAAGCCTTATTTACGGCATAGCTTTGGGTATTTTGGTAGGACCCATGTTCCATCTACGCTCTGTAAATATCTACATTGTCTTACTGGTTAATTTCTTTATTTCTTCTTCCCTGTTGATAATGCTTCGCCTGGCTGCGAAGGGTTTGTTCTATTATATTAAAAAGAGTACAACAGGCGACAGAGAGACTGTTTTGATTTACGGCTCGAATGGCTTCTCCTTATTAGTAAAGCAGGCATTGGATACAAGCGGTATGGGGCGCTATGTTATTGCCGGCTTCATTGATGATAATCCCAATAAAGTTGATAAATCGATACAACAGGTTAGGGTGTATCGCGGCAAAGACATCAAAAAGCTACACAAGAGTCTGCATGTTCATAAACTGATTGTGCCGAGCGAAGACCTGAAAACGGAAGACAAGAAGAAGACGATCGAAAAGGCTGTTGAGTTAGGTATAAAGGTGCTAACTGTACCGCCAACATCAGAGTGGATGACAGGGCAGCTTCGTTTAAATCAGATACAGGATCTGAAAATTGAAGATCTGTTACAACGACCACCTATTGTTATTGAAAACAAAAAGGTGTCGCGTGACTTAAGGGGAAAACGTGTGCTGATAACTGGTGGAGCAGGTTCTATAGGTTCTGAGGTAGTACGGCAGGTGCTGAGTTATGATCCGGAGATGGTCATTATTTGCGATCAGGCAGAGTCTCCGTTGCATGAACTGCAACTGGAAATAGAAGAAATATTCCCTGAAGCAAATCTGAAGCTTTGCATTGCGGACATACAAAACTTTAACAGGATGTATGCCTTGTTTAAAGAATATCAGCCACAATTTGTATATCACGCTGCAGCGTACAAACATGTACCAATGATGGAGAATAATCCATCGGAAGCTATACTTACCAACGTTTTAGGAACTAAGAACCTGGCAGACCTATCTGTTACTTTTGATGTAGAGAAGTTTGTAATGATCTCTACGGATAAGGCTGTAAACCCTACTAATATAATGGGAGCTTCTAAGCGTATAGCTGAAATTTATATTCAGTCTCTTAACAGTGTCAGCCAGCAAAGTGGTAAAGAAGAAGGCATAGGCTTAGCAAAGCAAACACGCTTTATTACTACCCGATTTGGTAATGTGTTAGGATCTAATGGTTCTGTTATTCCACGTTTTAGATCTCAAATACAGAAGGGTGGACCTATTACGGTTACGCATCCTGACATCACACGCTATTTTATGACTATTCCTGAAGCGGTACAACTGGTGCTTGAGGCAGGTACAATGGGCAAGGGTGGTGAGATCTTTATCTTTGATATGGGAGAGCCTGTTAAGATCGTAAATCTTGCTAAGAAAATGATCAAGCTAGCGGGCCTTACTCCGGGTATTGATATTGACATTGTTTACTCCGGCCTACGCCCTGGCGAGAAGCTTTATGAAGAGTTGCTGAACGAGGAAGAGACAACTATACCTACACATCATCATAAGATTAAAATCTCTAAAGTCAGAGAGTATGAGTATAGCAGTGTTGTTAGTGATGTAGACGACTTGTTATCTCTGAGTAAGAATGGAGAGGAAGTAAAAGCTGTTAAGAAAATGAAAGTTATGGTTCCAGAGTTCCTTAGCAAAAACTCGAGATTTGAAGAGTTAGATATGGCAAATTAATTCTCATAGTATAAATAAAACTCCCGCATTTTGAGAACTTAATTTAAGTTCTCAAAATGCGGGAGTTTTATTTAAAAGAAGAATGAAATAAGAGCCAGATATGCTGAGATAGCGGACAATTAATGAGCTTGACGAGTAAATTATACTTTTAAATTTCAGGCTTACTGCTGATCTTCACGAACCCTTTTGTATAGTCCCGCTTTTCAGTCAGTTCGTCGGTTTCATACCAAATATCCAGCACATAGGCAGGTGTAATATAAGTTGTTGCAAACTCTTCCCGGCCATCAATAATTTTATAGTCTGTTATCATCTCGAAACCATCCTGTAAAGCTTTGTAATAAGCATCTTCATCGTCATCCAGCTCATTTAAGTAACGATTGTACACCTGGTGGTATTTATCTGTTACAGCTTCATAATAACGTTGCAACTCATGCGGCTCAAATGTCATAAAGCCTTCTTCATCTTTTGACCAGGTGCCTTGCATTTCCATATTAATAAGTAGAGTTTAAGAATTAAAAGTAGTAAGCATACGATAAGTAACAAACTATAAATGTCTCTCTTAAAAGTTTCATAACTGTGAGTCCTGCTTTTCGAACCTTTTTCCGCCCTTTTACATTAGTTCGAGAATAGCAAGTGTAGCTATACGAACTATAGTTAGCAGGTACAAAACGCTGCAGGAGTTAGAAAGATATCCTCTATCTTTGCGGCACTAAAATTATACTTATGATCTCAGTTGATGCAGTGGCAGTAGAGTTTAGCGGCTCTACGCTCTTTAGCAATGTTTCTTTTAATATCAATGAAAATGACAGGATTGCCTTAATGGGCAAGAACGGTGCAGGAAAATCTACGTTGCTTAAAATTATTGCTGGCGTAAATAAACCTACACGCGGTAAAGTATCGGCACCGAAAGATGCCGTGATTGCTTACCTGCCACAGCATTTGTTAACAGAGGATAATTGTACTGTGTTTGAAGAAGCATCTAAAGCTTTTGCTAAAGTGCTTGATATGAAAGCGCAGATGGATGAACTTAACGCGCAACTGGAAACCCGCACGGATTACGATTCTGATGATTACTATAAACTGATTGAGCAGGTATCGGAACTCGGTGAAAAATATTACTCCATTGAAGAGATCAACTTTGATGCTGAGGTGGAGAAAACCCTGAAGGGTCTTGGCTTCAGCCGCGAAGATTTTACCCGCCCTACAAAAGAGTTTAGTGGTGGCTGGCGTATGCGCATTGAGTTAGTCAAGATACTGTTGCAGAAGCCTGATCTGATTTTGCTGGATGAGCCTACAAACCACCTGGATATTGAATCTATTCAGTGGCTGGAGGATTTCCTGGTGAATAATGCCAAAGCCGTGATCGTGATCTCACACGATAAGACCTTTGTTGATAATATTACCAACCGCACCATCGAGGTTACAATGGGCCGCATCTACGACTATAAGGTAAACTATAGCCAGTACTTGCAGCTACGTAAAGAGCGCCGGGAGCAGCAGCAGAAGCAGTACGATGACCAACAAAAAGAGATAGCCGAGATACAGGGCTTCATAGATCGTTTTAAAGGCACTTATTCCAAAACGCTGCAGGTGCAGTCGCGGGTAAAGATGCTGGAGAAGATGGAGATAATTGAAGTGGATGAAGTGGATACTTCTGCATTGAACCTGAAATTTCCGCCTGCCCCACGATCTGGCAACTACCCGGTTATTGCTGAAAACCTTAGCAAAAACTATGGTGACTATACAGTATTCAGGGATGCATCCTTAACTATAGAACGCGGAGAAAAAATCGCTTTTGTAGGGAAGAACGGTGAAGGTAAGTCTACACTGGTAAAAGCCATCATGGGCGAGATCGACTTTGACGGTAAACTGCAGCTGGGGCATAACTGCATGATCGGATATTTTGCTCAGAACCAGGCATCTCTTCTTGATGAAGAACTGACTGTTTTCCAGACCATAGATGAAATTGCCGTAGGCGATGCGCGTACACGAGTGAAGGATTTACTAGGTGCTTTTATGTTCAGTGGAGATACCATCGAGAAGAAGGTAAAAGTTTTATCAGGTGGAGAGAAAACACGTCTGGCTATGATTAAGCTGCTGCTGCAACCTGTAAACCTGCTGATCCTGGATGAGCCTACCAACCACCTGGATATTAAAACAAAAGATATCCTGAAAGATGCGCTAAAAGCTTTTGATGGTACGCTCATACTTGTATCCCACGACCGTGATTTCCTGGATGGGCTGGCCAACAAGGTATTTGAGTTTGGTAACAAGCGCATCCGTGAGCACTTCGAAGATATCAACGGCTTCCTGCGCAACAAGAAGATGGAGAACCTGCGTGAGATCGAAAGAACTGCTAAATAATATTCTGCAGTAACTATAGTTAGCTAAGATAATAGTATAAACAAAAGAAGCTGCCTGGTAAGGCAGCTTCTTTTGTTCTATCAGGTTATACTTTAACCTGCTATCGGTAAGGATTAATCTCTGTCCTTATCTTTTTCTCTCTCGTTTTCTTTTTCTGTTTCAGCATCTACCGTTTTAGTACGAGTAGTGGTGTCATAATCTACTACAGTTTCTGTTACTTCATATTCTGTAGCCACTGAGTCACGGTCCACTACTACACTATTGTCTTTATCACCTTCGAGGCTTGTTTCACTTTCTTTTTGTCTTTCGCAGGCAAACATACCAACTGAGCCTAGTACAAAAATGCCTGCAACCAATATCTTTTTCATCGTTTTGTCATTTAGTGTTACATCTTCAGTACAATATCTGCTGCTTCATGCAATAGATGCTATACTTGACTTTAATACGAATTAAGAAACATAAAGGGTTTAAAAAGAACAAATTAATAGCTTATCTTAAGTTGAAATAATACTACTTTAAAGCTTAGCCTGAACTAGCCAATAAGTGATGCCTGTTCAATTTTACTTACCTTTTTCCTGCATGGCTGTCACTAACTTAGCCATATCTAATAAATAAGCATATGAAGAGCGTTTAAGCAGGCGGAAATTATCGGTATTAAATTGTATACCCATGGCTATGTTCATATCAGGAAAGTAAGCTGCATCAGAAATATAACCCGGAAACCAGCCACTGTGTCCGTAACTATACTTGGTAAATCCGGTTGGCCTTATTTGCATACCTAAACCATATAAATGGTCTCTTCCTGTTTTAGCTGGTACACCTTGCGTTATCGCTTCGCGGCTTTCTGATGTTATAGCTTTAAAGTTATAAAAACCTTTAGCCCAGGTAGCAAGATCTGAAGCACTGGAAACAAAGCCGCCGCCAGTCCATTCGAATTGTGGGCTGAATGCCATCTCACCATTTTTAACCATTGGTCCATGAAAAGGGAAGGGGGAAGTAGGATTGGAATAACCAACTGCAAAGCGTTTATAGTTACGCTTAACTGATGGCTCGGTGGCTGAAAGTTTGTACGGTTTTATTACATGGGTATTAGCCATGTCGTACATAGTTTTACCACTTATCTTCTCTAAAATATAGCCTAATAGTATGAAGTTTGTATCAGCATAGCCCCAGCCTTTACCCGCTTCAAACAAAGGTTTCCGGTCAAAGATATAGCTCAGGATTTCAACAGGTTTCCAGGTGTGTGTGGGATTTTGTTTCAGACGCTGCATAAAGTCACCGAGCTCATAATATTCTTCTATACCTGATGTATGGTTCAGCAGCATGCGCATTGTTATACTTTGAGCATTCGGCAGTCGTGTAAACCATTCTTCATCCCCAATATATTTTTCAATCTTATCATCCAGCTTAAATAATCCCTGTTCATGAAGTACCATCGCTGACGCAGCAAAAAGTGTTTTACCATTACTACCGGAAAGCATTCTATGGTCAGGAGACATTTTGATTAAGCCTGTTGAGTCGGCAATGCCTGTGGCAATGGCAATTTTATCGCCATCCGGAAGTATGACAGTAAAAGTAGCTCCCGGAAATTTGTTTGCCTGCTGAAGAGAGTCTAGCTTGGCCTGTAGCTGCTGTTTAAGCTGAGCTTTCTGTGCTTTTGTTTGTGCAGTTACTGTACCACTTATACAGATCAGTACAAGCAGGAGGCGTAGATAATAGCTTTTCATATAGCTTTTCATAGTCTTGAGTTTAGGTGAAAGTATAAATTTAAGAAAAGAAGCAGCTTTTATACTATCCTCTGTAACATGATTCTTGTGATATGCTTCTTTAAAGAAGTTATAGTTGATATACCTTGTTAAACCTAAAATCTCAGAAAAACGATTTAACTTTCCGGTGAGTGCAACCGTTGGCTGTAACTATAGTTTCTGCTGATGAGCAAATTGAATAGCACGTGTATGATAAATGAATCTCAAATCAGAACCGTTCAGGTAGTCCGGTATGTAACGCCACTGCGCGAAGGTGGTTCGTTGCCTGCTATCGTGGAAGCCGACGACGAGTTTATGTATGTACTAAAGTTCCGGGGAGCGGGGCAGGGGATAAAGGCATTGATCGCTGAACTTATCTCCGGTGAGATTGCCCGTGTACTTGGCTTTCGGGTACCAGAAATAGTTTTTGTAGAATTAGATGAGGCTTTTGGCAGAACCGAGCCCGACGAAGAGATACAGGACCTGCTGCGCGCCAGCGAAGGCCTGAACTTAGGCCTGCATTATCTTTCTGGTTCGATAACGTTTGATGCGCTGATCACAACCATAGATGAAAGGCTGGCGTCGCAGATTGTGTGGCTGGATAGCCTGGTAACCAACGTAGACCGCACTCCGCGTAACACTAACATGCTGATGTGGCATAAACAACTATGGCTGATCGATCATGGAGCATCACTGTTCTTCCATCATGCATGGCAGAACTGGGAAGAACAAGCCAAGCGACCTTTCGGACAGATAAAAGACCATGTACTACTGCCGCAGGCCACCGAACTCGATGAAGTAGATACAGCGTTTAAAGCTATACTTACAGAAGAACGCATAGCAGCTATAGTAGCACTTGTTCCCGATGAGTGGCTTGCAACAGTTGAGTCGCCGTTTGAAACCGTAGAAGAGCACAGGCAGGCATATGCTACGTTTTTAAATACACGCATTGCACATTCAGAAACCTTTATCAGAGAAGCGCAACATGCAAGGAAAGCACTTATTTGAGTATGCTGTCATCCGGGTGGTGCCTAGGGTGGAGCGCGAAGAGTTTATGAACGTAGGGGTGATACTTTACTGCCGCGATCAGGGCTTTTTACATTCCCTGTTTAACATAGACCATAACAGGTTACAGGCTTTTGCTGCCGACCTGGATATGCAGGAACTACAGGAGCGGCTTCAGGCTTTTGAGCGCATCTGCTGTGGCCGTAAAGAAGGTGGAAGGATTGGAGAGCTAGGTATAGCTGAGCGTTTCAGGTGGCTTACAGCTGCCCGCAGTACCATTGTGCAGACCTCCCCGGTACATCCCGGTTTATGTACCAATGCTTCCGAAATGCTGGACCATTTATTCCGGCAACTGGTACTATAGCACAATAAAAATTGAAGTATAAACACAAAGGCCGCCCTGATTACAGGGCGGCCTTTGTGTTGTAGCGAAGCCTGTACGGTATACTTGCAGCTTATACTTTAAAGGCAGCTACTACAGTTAAATAACGGTGCAGGTAAGCAGTATATTATCCTGCCAAAACATTTTTTTTAACTGCCCGCTCTGTTCTTTTCTTCTTCGGCACCACCAGTGCGGCGGCGGGCAGGTGCTGCCTGAGATTTACCAAAGCGGTAGTTAAAGCTCAGGGTTGCTACACGCGAATCTCGTTTCTGATAAAAGTTCTCTGAATAATCGCTGGTGGCAGTATAGCCGTATGTTTTGTTGGTAAAGAAGATGTCGCTGACGTTAAGTTTCAGGCTGGCCTTTTTATCCCAGAATTGCTTCTGCACACCTGCCGACATAAACCAAATCGGATCAACATCCATGAAACCGTACGCTTCGGCTCCACGGAATACTCCGATTAACTCTGCTGACCAGCCTTTTGAAAGATTTATAGTATTGTTGGAGTTGATATTAAAAGATGGCTGACCATTGTGCAGATTGGTGTTTGCCAAGTCGCCACGATACAAGCTATAGTATAGTGTACCATTGTTTACACTGTTAAACCAATTGCCAACTGAAAATGGTAATGTTACCGACATAGCATAGTAGTCATTTTGAGCAAGGTTCTCAAAAGTCTGCTCTACAATTTTACTACCTGGCACTTCCGGCTGTAACACCTGCACCATTACATCTGACGTATGGCTATAGCTTAATTTTGTAACGATACGCTGATCAAAAGTATGAGTAAATTCAAAAGAGTACGAGGTCTCAGGTTTCAGGTATGGGTTACCCGATGAATAAGTACTTGGGTCCAGGTAGTTCTTAAATGGGTTCAGCTGGTTATAAGATGGCCTGTTTATTCTGCGGCTTAATGATAAGCCAAAATCATGTTTTTTGCTCAGGGTATAACCCAAAAATGCACTCGGGAAAAGCTGTGTATAGTTACGGTCAAATTCACGCTCATCCTCATCAACAACATCAGCTAACTGTTCACCTTTTGAAATGGTATTCTCTAAACGCAAGCCTACTTGCAGGCTCATTTTCTCCCATTTTTTAGAAGTATTCAGGTAAGCTGCATTTATGTTTTCATCATACAAAAAGTGGTTACTCTTGTCTGTCTCGAAAACGTTGCCACCGTTACTTCTGTCATAAAACTCCAGGTTATTGTCCGCACTTACCAGGCTGCTTTTAAAGCCTGCATCCAGCTTTCCGTTTATACTTTTTAGTGGCTGTGTGTAATCCAATTTTGCTGATTGTATGGTTAGTTTACCATCCAGTGTGCCATACAATAATTCAGGGGCCTTTTTTAATTCTCCTGATGGTAAGTAGGTTTTTGTTGTAAAGTCCTGCTCATCTGAATTCTGATAGGCAATGTAGTCTAAGTCTCCGCTTAATTCGCGGCCGGTGCTGTCTATGGTATGCTTAAAGTTAAAGTTGATGCCCTGGTTGCTGCGATCGTGGCCGGCAATGGCACTTGTAATAAAAGTTGAATCAATTTCTCCCTGGCTGTTAAGACCAGCAGCCCGGTTGTAATTAGTTCTGTCAATGTCTGTCAGGTAGCCGCTGGCAACAACGCCAACTATAGTTTTAGGAGTTACATAATAGTCGGCACCTACACGTACATTGTGGGTGTTAAAATTAAAGTCGAACCTGTTGCGCTGGTCGTAATTGCCGGTAAAGTTCTTTTGTTCATCATAAAAAGTACGGTTGATGTTCAGGTTTGTGAAGTCATCACGGTTTACAAAATTATAGTTACCAAACACGTTAAACTTTTTGCTGCGGTGGTTCAGCTGTAAGCTTTGGTTAGTTTTAAACTTCTCTCCGTAGCCAAACGATGAGGATAATGTTCCGTTGGTGCCCAGGCTTTTATCGCGCTTTAGTTTAATATCTATGATTCCGGAATTGCCTGCTGCATCATACTTTGAGGAAGGGTTCGTGATCAGTTCGATCTTATCTACAGAGCTTGCCGACATACCACGCAATACATTTGCCAGCTCACTGCCAGACATCGGTACCTGTTTGCCGTCTATCATCACGATCACGTTTCCGCGTCCACGCATGCTGATGTTGTCGTTCTGGTCAACGGTAACGCCAGGTGCTTTTTCTAATACCTCCAGTGCCGTGTTGCCTGCAGCTGTAATGCTGTTCTCCACATTCATTACTGTTTTATCCATGTGTTGCTCAATCAGCGGCCGCTGACCTTCCACTACCACTTCTTTCAGGTTGGTGCTGTTTTGTTGCAGTACCAGGTTTTCCAGTTGCACAGCACCGGAGCTTTCTGTAAGCGTTATTTCTTTACTCATAGCTTTGGCATAACCAACCATGCTAGCAGCTACTTTATACTTGCCGGCAGGCAGGCCTTCAAAAAGGAAAGCGCCCGACTCTTCCGATAACATGCCTTTAACCAGCGACGAATCTGCTGAGCGGAGCAGGAGCACATTGGCATAACCTACAGGTTTCTTTTCATTATCGAGTAATAAACCTTTTATACTTGCTTGCTGCGCGCTCAGGTTCGTGAACATCAGCAGCAAAAGTGGTAGTAATAATTTTTTCATGGTTTTATTTTGGTTATAGTGATAGTTGATTTCAGGTTTAGGTAATTGTTTTGGTCTTAGCTTTTAGAAAACCGCCATACCAATACTTGTGCCATTTGTTAAAATCCTTATAATGAATAAGTTGCATGAGTAGTGGCACTTTGTTGTTTTAACCTGCTGTCTGATTTCGTACAGCAAGCCGTCTGAAAATGGACAGTGTGTGAAATATTTATTTTTTAAAGTACGATTACTTTCGTAGGTAAAGAACGCGATAATTTTTTAACTGGTTGCAGCTTTGCAAAAGGTTTAACAAAATTTTAACTAAAATCTAATTCTGACAGGTAGATAGGCTTTAAACTATGGCCAATAAAAAAGCCGCTCTAGTTACAGAACGGCTTTAAAAGTTTTATAAAAGCTAAAATTAGGAACTACACGAGAGCATAGAGCAGCCTGCTTTCTGGCTTGCCCACTCCGGACGAGTCTGGAAGAACTCATCAAACTTATCTGAGTAAGGTTCTTTCATGGCTTCCTGTAGCTTCAGGAACAGCTGGTTTTCACCTTTCTCCAGTTCTTCTATGGCCTGGTGCAGCAGGTAGTTGCGAAGTATAAATCGTGGACTGGTTTTACGCATCAGCTCCTGCGATGCTTGTCTCGTGATCGTATTCTTGTTCAGTCTCTCCAGGTAATTCGTAATCAGCGAAAACAACTGCGCGCTTTCTTCCTGTGTCAGGTCGTTATATAAACTGTCTTTAAAATGATCCTCAACTTCCTGAGTACTCTGTACAAATAACGGGAGGTCGGTGAGCATCTGGAAGAACATGGTCATGTCTGGTTTAACAGCAGCTAAGGTTTGCTCAAACTGCGTGATCAGCTCAGTGTCTTCGTTCGTTACTTTGTCAAGCCCCAGCTTATTGCCCATCATTTGGTAATATTTACGCCAGTAAACGTCCTTGTAAGTATCGAGCGCCGCGATAAGTTTATCTTTCTCGGCTAACGGCAGTAATGCAGCTGCAAGGCAACCTAGGTTCCAGTATCCTATGGATGGTTGTTTTCCGAAGGCGTACCGTCTGCCGGGCAGGTCAGTGGTGTTAGGGGTAAAGTCAGGATCAAAGTCGTCTACAAAAGAGTAGGGGCCATAGTCTATTGTTAAGCCAAGTATAGACATGTTATCGGTATTCATTACGCCATGCACAAAGCCTACACGCTGCCACTCTACCATCAGGCTGGCTGTGCGTTCCACTACTTCAGTAAACCAAGTAAGTACTCTATCTTCGCCCTGTATATGCGGGTAATGACGGTCAATGGTCCAGTTAACAAGCTGTTTCAGGTTCTCTGTATCTTTGCGCGCATTCAGCATTTCGAAGTTACCAAAGCGTAAGAAGCTAGGTGCAACCCGCATTACGATAGCTCCTGGTTCATAGGCAGCATTTCCGTTGTAGAACATGTCGCGCAAAACGGGCTCACCGGTAGCAACCAAACTTAAGGCACGCGTAGTTGGCACGCCTAGGTAATGCATGGCTTCGCTCATCAGGTATTCGCGCACCGAAGAACGCAACACCGCACGGCCGTCTGCTCTGCGTGAATAAGCCGTTGGACCGGCACCTTTCAGTTGCAGTTCTACCGTTTTACCGGTAGCAGTTTCCCATTCTCCTAAAGTAATCGCACGGCCATCACCCAGCTGACCAGCCCAGTTACCGAACTGGTGACCTGCATAGCAGGCTGCATAAGGGTACATCGTATCAGCCACATAATTACCGCCCAGAATATCAACTTCCTGTTGTTCAGTCGGTTCCTGAATTCCCAGTTCATTAGCCAGTTCATGAGACCAGGCAAGCAAAGTTACTTTCTCAACCGGGGTTGGTATTGCTTTGCTATATAAGACACCCGGTGTCTGGCGGGGCTGTAAATTGCCGCTGTCATCGCCTGGAAAGGTGTTTACAAATTCTTTTTTATAGTTTTTTGAGCGTAGGCTCTTCATAGGTTTCATGTTTATAATGTAAGTATAGCTGACAGAGCAAAAGGTTGTGGTTTATACTTTGTCAGCATCCTTTCTTAACAATATTGTAACCGGAATAGTTGAGATTTTGCAGATTCTTTCACTATAATTCCTGAATAAATAAGGAGATGAAAAAATCTTAGTTAAGGTATAGCAAAGTATAAATTTTAAGACAAAAAAGCAGTTAAGAGCGTTTATACTTTAATGGCTGATCTTGTTTAGCTTGCTCTTAAAAGAGAACATTAGCTGTAGTACATCCAATATAGGGTGCTTGCCGTATCAAGTAGAAATTGAAATAAAAGAACAGAATATGGAAAGCAATAGCACAAATACATCTCTACAAAGCCTGATCCACAATCCTTCGCAACTGGCAGATATCATTAAAGACCCAGCCAGACACGGATTGGATTTTTATAACGGACTTTCAGTTAAAGAGAAACAATACATTCTTTTTGCTGCAGCTGCCGGGCTTATCGGGTATGCCATTTACCTGGGCAAGCAAAGCGCTTAATCAGGAAAGGAATGAAGGTACAGGTCATATACCTGTACCTTTTTATTTTTTGCCTTTACCTTTCTTGGCTTTATTTCTTTCTGTTTTGATCTGCTTAAACTCTTCGTTTGATACGGTAACTGTATAATATATTTCCGTCAGAATGGTAAGGTCAGCATCAAAATCGTAGGTAACAGTAAGTGCAAGCTCTTTATTCGGGTTTAGCACATATTCGTCGCCTACCTTATCATACACCTGAAACTCATATTCGCCTTCTTCCAGTTGTTTGCTGCTGACACGGGCCAGGCAATCGCCGGTAATCACCAAAGGCTTATCCAGTTCATCAACAAAATCGAATGGCTGGTAGTATTTACCGTCTTTCCTGTGTGTGATGTATTCGATCTTATCAAGCTGTAACTCTATACCTTTGTTGGCATCGTCTCTTTTAGCTTTTATGTCGTGTATGTTGCCTGTTAATCTCATGATGTTGCTCGTTGCTGAAGTATAAACCTGTACTATACCTGTAACTATAGCCTTTATGCTTTACCTGCGAAGATAAGAACTATAAATGTAAACCTACCCACTACAGCTTAACCTGTATACTTGTTGTTCGTGTGGCAGCACCGCCCTCCAATAAAAAAGACCCGGTTTTATCCGGGTCTTTTGTTTTATAGTTGTAAGTATAAACTTACTCTTTTTCGTTTCCTAAGTTCTCTTTACTCTTGTGGCCTTTTAGTGTGCTGGCGTTTGGCTGGTTGTTACGGAACTCTTTATCAGAGCTGTCGGAGCCACGGGTGGTAGTAGTCGGGTTTGCGTTAGAACCCTGTGGGCTGTTCTGGTTTGGTGTATTTTTGCCATGCTTTGCACCACCGCTGGTTCCTTCACGACTTGGCTTGTTTTCGCCGCGTGTGTTATCAGCACCACCGGCTACACCTTTTGTCTGTGTGCCCTGGCCTAAACCGCTCACACCCTGGCCTTTTCTTGAATTAGGATCTTCCGAGATATTTCTATTATTGCTACTCATCGTTTGTCTTCTTTAGGTTAGTTGTACATTGCTAATTTTACCTGCAAATTGCTACAGGGTAGTTTGTTGTACGCAAAAAGCCAAAGTGAAGGTTAAAGAAAGTACTTTGGTACAACGTGAAGGCTAAGGCCCATTTAAAGAATGTGACACAGGGTAACCTGCTTAATTTCATTGTTTTAGCTTAACTTCTAGGAAGCTGTTTTATGCTTAAAACTGAAGTATAAATTGTACCAATATTTAAGCGTATTATTTTTATTTTCTCCGGGCAACCCTTCTTTCAGTCGCCCTGTCTTACCATCAGAACCGATACCAGATATCTCATGAAAAGATATTTTACTATAATCAGATTACATCTATCGATGATCGGCTTCCTAATGTTGTGGGGCTGCGATAAAACTTCGGATGATGTTATCCCGATTTCTTTCCAGGAGTTTAAACTGTACCCGGATGATATCTTTATTGTAAACAGCAATTCGGATTGGATCACCAGGCTGGACCCGCTCTCTAATGATAGTGTAAAGACGGAAGTAACGGTAACCTATACGCAGCCGCTGCACGGAGACCTGTTTCCGGAATTTGACGGGCCAGGCACAATGGGGTATAAGCCAGATCCTGACTTTATTGGCATCGACAGCCTGGAATATACCGTTTGCGGTGGCGAGATATGTACAACAGAAAAGATCAGGCTAATTGTTGAAAAGCCCAATGACCCAACTACCTGCCAGACAGTTTTAGTAGGAGAGACGCTGGAAACAACTGTGAATACATCCAAGCAATTAAGGATATTCGAGAACGACATTGTTTGCTACAACGATACGTACGGCGGTACCACCATTTATAGTCCGGAGAAAGGAACCTTTGAAACCATAGATTATTCCGGTAGCTACAAAAACACGATCTATGTGTATTACCCGCCTAAGGATTATGTAGGAGAAGACTCTTTCCGGTACCGGGTTTATACCAGCCGCGACCGCTCAACTTATCAGGAAGCTATTGTAAGGGTTACTATTAAATAAGATGGGCAGCACGGGATTATACACCGGATGTTGTTTATACAGCACCTTAAAAGCCGCAGGTTTATACCTGGGGCTTTTCCTGTTTCAAAGCTCGAATCAGGCAAACATAAAAAATAACCTATAGCTATCGGAGAAAGTGTACTCGGAGGAAGAGATCATAGCAGGCTGTATAAAGGAGAAAGCATCTTTCCAGGAAAAGCTGTACCAGCTTTACTCCAGGCGGATGATGGCTGTTTGTATGCGGTATACAAAATCGAGGTTCGAGGCCGAAGATATCTTTCATGAAGCCTTTGTAAAGGTATTTAAGAATATCAGTACGTATAATGGCGGCTCTTTTGAAGGATGGATGCGTCGGATTTTTGTGAATACTGCTATTAACCATTACCATAAAAACCACCGCTACCAGGTACAAACCGACTATAGTACCGTGGAAGAGATCATACCGACTGAAGAAGATATTATCAGTAGTATCTCGGGGCAGGAATTAATGACATTGATTAGCCAACTGCCCGAAGGATATAACCTGATTTTTAACCTGTATGTGGTGGAGGGCTATAACCACCGTGAGATTGCCGAAATGCTGAACATTGCTGAAGGCACATCTAAATCGCAGCTGGCGAAAGCTAAAAGCTATTTAAAGAAAATGCTCCTAAAACTCTCAATTTCAGAAAATGCTGACTGATAAAGAACAGGAAGAAATACGGCGAAAATTGCTGGGGCTCGAGGAAGAACCACCTGCCGACGGCTGGAGCAGAATTTCTGCTGATATAAAACCAGCCAACAAGCCACGACCGGTCTGGTGGCTTCTGGGTGCTGCTTTGCTCTTGCTGCTCACTACAGTAGGAGTTTACCAGTTAATTAAAAAAGAGCCAGGATCGGGTAGTGCTCCGCTTGCCGGTAAGTATAAGCAGGAAGAAGTTACACCTGGAGCAAGGGCTAATAATAGTGACCAGAGAAGTATAAGCTCAGGCTCAACTACTGGAGAGACAGCCACCAGAATACCTCAGCCAGAAACTCCTCAGTTAGAAGATCAGAACAAGATAAAACACAGTGAAAGCACAAAGCAGTTAACAACAAAAGAAGTTATAAAAAGGAATGAAGCGCCAGCTGAAAGTATAGTTGAACCAGCAAAACCAACTATAGTCGCTGATTATAAGCCTAAACCTGTACCAATGCCTGTGGCTGTTACAGCTAAAAAAGATTCGGTACCTGAAGATGAAAAGTATAAGCAGGAAAGTATAGTTGCTAAGCCTGCTAACTACTCCGATGTGTCAGATGTCGGGTTAGTAGGTAATGTTCCGGAAGTACAAAACAGCGAAGCAGTCCCTTTTCCTGATTCTTTGCTGCTGGCTCTGAAACCAGATACAAGCTTAATCAAAAAGCCTGCATCAGATAAAGAAACTGACACACTGAATAAACACAAGGAATGGTTTATCGACCTGACATTCTCGCCACGGTATGCCTTCAGATCCTTTACGCCAACTACGGCAGATGATATTTATATCACCAGCATCAAAACCGGTACTAAACTGGACCCTGAACGCATGGGCTATGAGTTCGGGTTAAACGCCGGAAAAATGGTCCGGCCTAAAGTATACCTCGAAACAAGTCTGACAGCGATGAAGCTCCGGGAGAACCTAGCCTATAACTTTACAAACGGAGAGGTAGATACTTTGATCAAAACCAGGTTAAGCGATGGCTCTTATAAAGCAACACCTGTTTATGTAGTGGGTGAGCGTCAGCTAAAAAGTTCTTTTGTGTATGGTGGTTTGCGGGTAGCAGTATCTTATTTCTTCCTAGAGAGTACCCGGAGCAGGTATAACCTTACATTTGGAGGAGGAATGAATTTACTGGTGAAAGGCCGTACCAGGGTATATCATAATGGAGAGCTTACTGAAACAATCGAATTTCCATCGGATAATAACTTACTGGAGCAGCGCAACTATAACCTATTGTTTGGAGCCGGCTATAACACCACCCTGCATGATAAGTATGAGCTGATGCTGATGCCTAACCTGAATTACTTCCTGGGATCTACGTATGGGGAGCGGGAGCCTTTCGGGTTGCGGCCGTACACATTGGGGCTCAGTATTCAGGTGCGCCGCAGGTTTTATTAAAGTATAGCCCGGAGGTACATAAGTAAAAAATACATAAAGAGTCATGACCTAAAAGCATGGCTCTTTTCATTTAAAAAATACTTCAAAATATTTTCTGTTTCGGGCAACGGTTTTAAAACCAAGCTGGTCTTCTTAGTAAGTAAACCAAAATAAACCTATGAAAGTAAATCAGCTTTTGCTTATGGCAGGTGTAGGCCTGTCTGTCTTCTTAACATCCTGTGATAAAGAAGATGTATTACCGGTTATTGATACGCCTCCGGCCACAGGAACGCCAGGAGGCGGAACAGGATCAGGAACGCCACCGGCTACGCCTCCTGCTACACCACCGGTTACTCCAACACCACCGCCAACAAGCCCAACTACACCGCCAGTAACAACGCCTCCTGCACCCGTTACTGCAAGCAGCTTGCTAAAGCAATTGGGAAGCAGGCAATTTAAGTACGATGCCCAGAACAGGCTGGTAGAAGTAGCTTACCTGCAGCAGGAATATCTTGGCTTTAAAGTAGTGTATGAAGGCGACAGACCAGTGCGGTTAAATAAAAATACAGGTGGCTGGGTAATTTATACTTACGAAGGCGATAAGGTAGTGGAAGCAACGTCATATTACGGCGAGGGACTGGTGAATTACTGGTACAAGTTTGAATACAGTGGAAATTTGCTTGTAAAGAAAACTTCTATAAGCTACGCCCGCTCCGATGAAGGGCAATTAGGAGTTGCAACGTATAAGTACGATGCAAACGGTAATATTATAGAGTATGCAGTGCGCTGGTCTACTAACAGCCAGGAAGCTAATCTGAGTAATCCTTCTTACATAAGATGGGGCAGTTATGACAGCCAGCCAAACCCGGAGCCATATATAAGCGATGGCATTTATTTACCTGGCGTGAAGTGGTCTGTAAACAATCCAGGTTACAGAGATCCGGGTTATGGCAAAGAAATCTTTAGCTACATCAGGCATGATTCCGGAATGCCGATGAAGCGCTATACTAAACTGGAGGCATATCCGCATGTGCAGCCATCTACTGATGAATATAGTTACTATTAAAAAGGCAGCAAATCCTTAAAGCTAAAAGCTCACTTTTCTAAACCTGGGGAAGTGAGCTTTTTTGTTTGTAAATGCTTGATTCCGAGATTTATGTTGAGTGTATTTGAATAAGTGTTACTAACTTTATTTATATACTATTCGTTCATAGTGCTATGTAAATATTTTGCTTACAGCCTACAGTAAAATCAACTTATTCTATCAACTATAACTTTAAAACTATGGACGGATTTTTAGGAAGATACAGCCCGCATTTATATGCCATATTGCGTATTGTGGCAGGACTTATGTTTGCCATGCACGGTTCTCAGAAGTTGTTTGGCTGGCCGGGCGATGGTAATACTGTAGAACTTGCGTCGCTTTACGGTCTGGCAGGTATTATCGAATTGGTAGGTGGCCTGATGATCGCTTTCGGATTTCTTACCGATTGGGCAGCATTTATTTGCAGTGGTGAAATGGCTGTCGCTTTCTTTATGGCCCATTTCCCTCAGGGGCCAATCCCGCTCCTAAACCAGGGCGAGCTTGCCGTGTTGTACTGCTTTCTTTTTCTATATATGGCTGCCCGAGGTTCCGGTATCTGGAGTGTAGATTCCTTGTGGCGCAGAAGGCCGGTTACAACAACTGGTCACCGATTTGCTTAGCTAGGGCAGCTCTTTAGCTACATTACTGGCTTATTCTTTAACATGCGCAGGTTACTGCCGTACAATCAGACTTTATTCAAGTGCAAACAAACTTAAGTATGGCAGAAACAACTTCGTTCAAGAAAACATTTACAATTGGTAACGACCTGGAAGTAAACCGTATGGGCTTTGGGGCTATGCGCATAACCGGCGAAGGCATCTGGGGGCCACCTAAAGACAGGGATGAAGCGATCAGGGTATTGCAAAGAACAGTCGAGCTAGGTATTAATTTCATCGATACGGCCGATAGCTATGGCCCCAATGTATCGGAAGAGCTTATTGCAGAAGCATTGTACCCTTACCCAAAAGATTTAGTCATTGCTACTAAAGGAGGCCTGACCAGAACTGGTCCTAACGTATGGCCTATTAATGCGCATCCGGATTATCTGCAGAGGGCATTGGAGGGCAGCCTTAAACGTTTAAAGCAAGACAGGATTGATCTGTACCAGTTGCACCGCGTAGATCCGGAAGTACCGTACGAACAAACCCTGGAGTTTCTGCAACGGGTACAGGAAGAAGGCTTGGTTAAGCACATAGGTTTGTCTGAAGTAACGATAGAGCAGATACAAAAAGCGCAGGAATATTTTGAAGTGGTTTCGGTGCAGAATAAGTATAGCGTAGACTTCAGAAAGTGGGAGGAAGAACTGGATTTTTGCCGAGAACAGAACATCGCTTTTATACCATGGAACCCGATTAATGCTGGTAATGTGGGTGCCCTGGATACATTACAGCAGGTAGCTCAGAAGTATGAGGCCACTGCCCACCAGATAGCCCTGAGCTGGCTGTTGCACCATGCCTCTAACATCCTGCTCATACCTGGTACATCAAAAGTGAAACACTTGGAAGAGAATTACAAAGCTGCAGATATTGCCTTATCAGAAGAAGACATCCAGACGTTGAATACTATTAAGCAATCAGAGAAATAAAGATTTAAACATCAACTTATATGAACCATCCTGTTAAGAGCAGGATGGTTTTTTTATATAAATAACTTTATTTTTTATTTTTTTAATCAAATAAGAGGATTAGCTATATTGCATAGTAAATTAACTATATAGCTATGAGCAAATTTAAACTATTAATGATCTGGTGCCTGGTTCTAGGCATGCTGACTTCCTGTAGCAAAGATGAAGAAGGTGCTACCCCAAACACGGCAGAAGATTACTGGCCTACCACAGCAGGCTCTACTTGGAACTATGGCGGAATGTCGCCTTATACAGCGCGGGTAACAGGTAACACAAAAGACTTTGAGGGCAAAACCTATCGTGAGTTCGAAACTCAACAAGGGAATACAATAAACAAATCTTATCTGTTAAAAGATAAAGATGGTGTTTACAAAGCTATAGGCTTTATGCCTAACACTGGTGAAGTTGAGATCACATTTCTTAAACCAGAGAGTGCTGTGGGTAAGCCATGGGTACAATCGTTTACTATGAATGGTGTGCTTACAACCATCACCATGTCAATAGAGCAGAAAGACATAACTAAAACGGTTGAGAATAAAATATATGATAATGTCGTAAACGTAAAAGCAGTTTATACTTACTCCTATATGGGCCAGGATCTGGGAATAGAGTTTGTGGTAAACTATTACTTTGCAAAGGGAATTGGGCTTATACTTACCGACTTGGGTGAAGAAGGTTCTATACCATTGCTTTCTTACGATATAAAATAATACAAGGTAATTTTCGATAAGCCAACTACATCACTTAGTGATTTATAACTTCAGCCTGGCTACTATAGCCAGGCTGAAGCTTTACCAACTAACTTGTTCAGGTATAAACATCAGGCCATTACCACCCATTTTTGAGCGGTTTCAATAGCAAAGTCTTCAAATCGCCGTGGGGCATGGCCTAGAACTTTAGTAAGCCGTTCTATATCTTCAGACGTAGCTTTTAAGCCATAATTCTGGAAGAATTCATACATCAACCGGAAGTCAAACACCATCCAGGATGGCAAATATTGCAAAGACTGCTGCTCCCAGGCATCCATGTCATCGCCTCCATATTTTATAGTTGTACCTAGGGCTTTACTCCATACTTCGGCTGTATGCTGACCCGTCTGTACTTCAGGCCCCACCAGGTTATATGTTTCTCCTTCATGGCCACTGGTGGTCAGGGCTATCACGGCTGCTTCTGCTATATCACGGACATCTACACGAGAGATACCGGTATTGCCGATGGGCTGCGGGTAAATGCCATACTTCAGCATAGCATCTTTGTACCAGTAATCATTCTGATAGAAGTTGTTTGGACGCAGCAGTGTATACTCCATGCCTGATGCTTTAATGGCTTCTTCTATCGGAAGCTTGGCGCCAAAGTGCGGCAGGTACACCGCTTTTTCATAATCATGCACCGACATATAAACAAAACGCTTCACGTGAGCCATTCGGGCACCGTTAACCGCAAACAGCCCCTCACTTGTTTCAGTGGTACTGACCGGGTTAACCATAAAAACACCCTCTATGTCATTAAATACAGATCGCACCGTTTTGGGATCAAGAATGTCACCAACAACCGGCTCAACACCTGGTGGTAAGGTCTCCGCTTTTTCAGCACTACGGGTTAGCACCCTTACATGCACATCACGAGCCAGCAGCTCTTTAACAGCCTGAGATCCTACTGTTCCTGTTCCACCTATTACAAGGACTTTCATAATAAACAAACTATCAGTAATGATAAAGTAAAAGCTGAGAGGGACACCTGCTTATGGGCAGGTAAGTAAACCTGGAGGCATAAACTATAACAGGTTGTGCCTATTATAACCCCTTTAAATAGTCAAAAGTATAAGTTTGCCTTTAAATATTTATATACGGAATTAATTGTTTTATTGTGTGCCTTTTAAGACATAGTGTGCTTTTAACTGGTAAACAAGCTTATGGATAGAGCAGGTAGAACAGCTGAGTAAGTAAAAGGTACAGGATGTGAAGTATAAATTGAGCTAGTTAAACTACCAAAGTACACCGTTTTTCAGGTACTGTGTTCTTATCAATATATCTTTCATTATCGCTAAAAATTGGATTATCTAAATATTTAGCTATGTATTTATTGTCCTTTTTTGTGAAACCTTGATATTGTAATAGAGTACTTAATGTAATATAATTCTGAACAGTCGGGTTTTGAACTGACTGAAACAGGATCTGAAATGCAATTTATTTTGCTATGTCTCACATTAACTGAAAACAAACTTATGCTGGCAATGAATTACCGGGGCCCGAAACGGGTCCGTATCGACCACAAGCCCATGCCTGAGATACTGCACCCCGAGGATGCTATCGTTCGGGTTACACGTTCCTGCATCTGCGGTTCTGATCTGCATCTTTATAATGGCAACGTTCCTGATACACGCGTGGGCATGACCTTCGGGCATGAGTTTACCGGTGAAGTAGTTGAGATCGGCTCTGAGGTTACTAAACTGAAAGTAGGCGATAATGTGTTGGTGCCATTCAACATTTCCTGCGGGCGTTGCGCCTTCTGTAAGCAGGAATTATATGGCAACTGTCATGAATCTAACCCACAGGCAACAGCAGTAGGAGGTATTTTCGGTTATTCGCATACTGCCGGTGGCTACAATGGCGGACAGGCAGAGTATGTTCGTGTACCGTATGCCAATGTTGGGCCAACCATCATTCCGGAAGGTATGGACCTTGATGATGCGGTATTGCTGACAGACGTGGTACCAACAGGTTACCAGGCAGCCGAAATGGGTGGTATACAGCCCGGAGATACGGTAATGGTATTCGGAGCTGGCCCGGTAGGTATTATGGCTGCCAAATGCTCCTGGCTGTTTGGTGCTGGCCGTGTAATTATTATCGATGAGATTGATTACCGCCTAGAGTTTGCCAGGAACTATGCTCAGTGCGAAGCTTACAATTATAAAGAGATAGGGGACCTGGCTGTGTTTGCCAAGAAAACCACAGACTCATTAGGGGCTGACGTATGTATCGATGCCGTAGGTGCGGAAGCAACCGGAAACGCAATGCAAACTATAACCGGCAGAAAGTTGCTGCTGCAGGCAGGCTCGGCTACAGCGTTACATTGGGCCATTAACTGTGTTAAAAAGGGTGGTATTGTTTCGATAGTTGGTGTTTACGGACCTACTGATAACCTGGTGCCAATTGGTAATGTGGTAAATAAAGGTATAACCATACGCGCAAACCAGGCATCGGTAAAACGCCTGCTTCCTAGGCTTATTGATCACGTAATGAACGGTGTTATTAATCCGAAAGAGCTTATCACACATCGCATTCCGCTGGAAGAAGTAGCCGATGGCTATCGCTTGTTCTCTGCCAAGCTGGATAATTGTATCAAACCGGTTCTTATTCCGCCATCAGCCAGAATTTAACTTATACTATCATGGAAGATAACAGACCATTCGAAAATAAAAGAGGGGGAGACCACTCTCATATAAAAGGTTGGGGTATAGATGCGGATCCGAAAAATGATCCTACATACCCAATGAAGCGACGTACCAATGAAGAACATAAAGGCTATACCTGGGAAAGGCCAACGCAGCAACCCATTAATACTGAAATACTGCATTCTATTGAGCGGCCTAACGTAACAGCTGTGTTTGGTACATCCGTACCCTTAAGCGGATTAAGCGGTATGATACGGCGCATGGCCTTTAAGAATAGCGAAAACGAGTATAGCCACTGGTTACCGCTTATTTTGGCAGACCGTGTAAATGTTGTGGAAGGTATAATTGAAGATTTGACGCATGGTAAGTTCCCGAACATTTTTGTGGAAAAAGGCTACAAAGCTGAGTGGAAGCACGATAAGATGGGGCTGTTTGCAAAGTTTGCCATAGCAGCTGCCATTACCGCAGGCGCTGTAATGCTGCTTACCCGCAAAAACGAAGACGACGATTATTAAACTTAATTATCAGGCAGAAAAGGCAGCTACTAAACCAGCTGCCTTTTCTTTTGAGTTAACATATAACTTAAACAAGACAAGTATAACTACTATATATTGTTGAGTACGTAAAAGTATAATCCTTCAACTTTATACTTAGCACTTTATGAAATATGCACTAATTCTACATTCCGAATTTCATCATCCCAACTTCTGGGTTTGTTTCGCACTTGCAAATACGATGGAGAGCCTTCAGAAAAACCTTTGTTATGATCCTACAGTGCAGCTTATGCTTCACAAAGGTTTTTACAAAGGTAATCCGGTTAGTGAAATTAAGTTACCCAGCTGTGGCTCCGGTAGTTTTGCCAATTTTATAGTTTGTGAGCTGGAAGCTCCGAAAGGTATGGATATAAGGTTCGAATTGTAAATACAGTTTATACTTACAGCAGGAAATAGAACTTAGCAAAGCACCAGCTTGTTTTAGCTGCATGTTACTATTACTATCTGTTATACTTGCTGTTACACTAATGCCGGGATCGCAAAAAGCGCCTTCTGACAAAGCTATATTTACTTTTTACAAAGAACCCCACGGTACCTGGTATATCGATCTGCCGGATTACCCTGGACCTAAAGGCGACCTGGCTATGGTAGCCGGAGCCGACGATATGCTGGATTACCTGGCAAGAGGGGAGAAACGTGTTAAAGTAGAGATGAGTGAGGCACCTTTTAACGGAGCCCTTGAAATGGTACGGGTGAAAAAGGATGAACCGGGAAGCGGGGCCTACTATAAACCGGTAAACCATCACATCCAGTCTGTATGGCTCTGCGATGTTACTCTTTATGCGTTAGGTAAGTTTCCGGAGAAAATATACTTCCGGGCGGTGGAGTAGTGTTTACACTTTTACTTCTCCAAAGCTTCCATCTCATCTTCCTCTTTACCTAAAATATAGCCATAGGGTGTCAGGTGCGGGATACGATCAACTATAACTTTAAGGCTTGCAAAAATCGGGACAAACAACACCATGCCGGCTACTCCCCATAACAGGTTACCAAGCAAAATAACCATGATAGTTGCCAACGGATTAAGCTTAACTCGGGAGCCGGTAATGTAAGGCGTAAGCAGGTTTGCTTCTATCAGTTGCAGTATCATAAAGAAAACAAGTACCAGTACAGGTTGCCATAAAGAATCTCCGGTAAGCAAGGCAAAAGCAATCGGGAAAGCAATTCCAACAAAAGATCCGAAGTAAGGCACAATGCGAAGAATAGCTGCTATAAGGGCAAACAGGATAGCATGATCCAGGCCAATCGCCCAGAAGCCTAGTGCATACACTACAGCCAGAATAGAGATAACCGTAAGCGTGCCTTTCAGGTAATGGTGGATGATCCTGGACATCCGGGCGAACATTACTTTCGATGCCTTCTGACTGTCAAATAACTGGAGCTGTACCAGGAAGTTCTGAATGCGCTGCTGGTAGATCAGAAAAAAGAAAGTATAGGTTAAGATGATAAAAATGAACAGCAGGATAGAGAGTATTTCTATTACGGCATCCCGAACACTTTTAAAAATTGCTTTGGCAATATCCGGTTTCTTTTCTTCTATGATCTTTTCCTGCTCTGTTGCCGAGAGTTCAGTGGTTTTATAAACGAGCCATTGAAGTCTTTTTGTCCGTTCTTCCACTTTCTCTTCCAGCCTCGGCAAGTCTGACTGCAGACTCCTGACCTGGGTGATTACTACTGTAAACAACACTATCAGTACAGTCAGTAAAATAAGTATAGAGATAAGGGCAGCTACAGGTTCTTTAAAGTTACGGCGCTGCAAACGCTGAACCATGGGGTAAAGCAACATCGAAAAAAAGGCAGCAATGGCGACAGGTATAAGAAATGTTTTGCCTAAAAACAGGAGCAGCGAAACCAGCAACATAGCCAACAGGCCTTTAATAAAACTGTTTAAGTTAATCTGTTTTGTCTCCATTGTTGGTGATGAGTAACGCAAATGCTTAAAGGATGTTTTTGGACCTGAGCAGGAGCTTTGCCTATACTTATACTATAAAGTATAAATGCATTCGTAATTGGTTTATCAACTGCCAGTTAAGGTATGAGGCATCTGAGGTTATACTTTACTGTATGATCTATACTTTGGTAAATAACCTATCAGGCTCCTTCTAATAATTTCCTGAGAAATGGAGCAGTTTTACTGGCTTTCACTTTAGCAACCTGTGCCGGCGTTCCGGCTGCTACTACATGACCGCCATCTTCCCCGGCTCCCGGGCCAATATCAATTACCCAATCGCTTCCTGCTACCACCCGCATATCGTGTTCTACAACTATAACGGTATTGCCAGCTTCCACTAGGCCATCGAGTTGCGTGATCAGTTTTTCCACGTCTGAAGGATGCAGGCCAGTAGTAGGTTCGTCAAGTATATAAAGGGTATTTCCGCGTTGGGATCGTTGCAGTTCAGTGGCAAGTTTAATGCGCTGTGCCTCACCCCCGGATAACTCTGTAGCAGGCTGTCCTAATCTTAAATAACCAAGACCTACTTCGCGCAATACTGTCAATGCCCTGTGTATAGCCGGTTCTTCATCAAAAAAAAGCCAGGCAGCATCTACCGTCATATCTAAAACTTCTGCTATGTTTTTGTCCCGATAGGTTACTTCCAGTGTTTTAGCATTGTATCGTGTGCCCTGGCAAACCGGGCAGGGAGCATATACACTTGGCAAAAAAAGCAGTTCTACCATCACAAAGCCTTCGCCCTGGCAGTTTTCGCAGCGGCCTTTTGCTACGTTAAAAGAAAATCGTCCAGCATCATACCTTCTGGACCTGGCTGTTTTAGTTGCAGCAAATAACTTGCGTACATGATCAAATAACCCGGTATAGGTAGCCATGTTGGAACGGGGTGTTCGGCCAATTGGTTTCTGGTCTACGCGCACAAGCCGTTTTATACTTTCTATACCTTCAGTTATATGTCCGCCACTCTGTAAAGGTGTTGCACGCTCTAATTCATCGCCTTCTTCCTCTTCTGTGGGCAGTTCATGGCCTAGGTGCGTAGCTACTAATTCAACCAATACCTGGCTTACCAAGCTTGATTTTCCTGAACCGGAAACGCCTGTAACAGAGGTAAAAACACCAAGCGGAAATGCAGCATCCAGGTTATGTAAGTTGTTGCGGGTTACACCACTTAAACGTAGCCAGCCGGCTGGTTCTCGGGGAGTACGGTTAAAGGAATTATACTTTCCAAACAAGTAAGCACCTGTTTTAGAGACATTAATATGCCTGAGTCCTGCTGGTGGGCCACTATACAAAATCTCACCGCCCTTTTCGCCGGCATCAGGACCTACGTCTACAATCCAGTCAGCATGCCCAATTACTTCCATGTCGTGTTCTACCACAAACAGCGAGTTGCCTGCTTTCTTCAGTCCGTCTAAAGCGGTTAACAAAGCCACTGTATCAGCAGGATGCAGACCTGCAGAAGGTTCGTCGAGCACATACACCACTCCGAACAAATGAGAGTAAAGCTGGGTTGCTAATCTTAAACGCTGCAGTTCTCCCGGTGAGAGGGTAGGCGTACTTCGCTCCAGCGATAAATAACCTAAGCCCAGATCAAGCAAAACCTGTATGCGGGCACACAGATCTGCAGCAATGCGTTGCGCTACAATTGTTTGTTCCGGGTGCTCGGCTTCCTGCTTTTTATGACCTGTATCCTTCCCTTCAGCAAACGGACGTAGTATAGTCTCTACGCGTTTCAGCGGCAGTCTTGATAGTTCAGTAATGTCGTAACCTGCAAATTTAACAGACAATGATTCTGGTCTTAGGCGCTTGCCCTGGCACATAGGGCAGTCTGTGCTTAACATGTATTGCATTACCCGCCTTTTCATGAGCGGGCTGTTGGTGTTGGCGAAAGTATGAAAAACATGGCGGCGGGCACTGGTAAAAGTACCCATATAGTTAGGCTCTTCTTTGCGCTTTAATGCACGCTGTGTTTGCTCCGGGGTATAACCGGGGTAAACGGGTACTACGGGCTGTTCTTCTGTAAACAAAATCCAGTCCCGGTCTTTCTGAGGAAGGTCACGCCACGGGCGGTCCACATCAAAGCCAAGTGTTACAAGAATGTCGCGCTGGTTCTGACCACCCCAAGCGGTAGGCCATGCCGCAATTGCTCTTTCCCGTATGGTCAGAGAATCATCAGGTACCATCGATTTTTCAGTTACTTCGTAGATCCGCCCAAGTCCATGGCAGGTCGGGCAGGCACCTTCAGGAGTGTTAGGTGAAAAGGCTTCGGCATAGATAATGGATTGGCCCGGAGGGTAATCACCAGCACGGGAATACAACATGCGCAACAAATTAGACAATGTGGTAATACTGCCAACTGATGATCGGGTTGTAGGTGTGCCGCGCTGCTGTTGCAGCGCCACTGCCGGAGGAAGGCCCTCTATACTATCCACTTCAGGCACAGCCATCTGGTGAAATAAACGGCGGGCATATGGCGATACAGATTCCAGGTAACGGCGTTGTGCTTCAGCATACAATGTGCCAAAAGCCAACGATGATTTTCCTGAACCGGACACACCCGTAAACACTACAAGCGCATCACGGGGAATGGTTAGATCTACATTTTTTAGATTGTGTTCCCGGGCACCACGCACACTCACAAACCCGGTAAAATTTTGATTAGTTATATCTTCTTTCGAACCTTCAGCCATACGCAAGTGATAAACAGGTAATCACTATTATTTTGGGGTATTTACTGGGAAGGAGAGATAAAGTTTTAAACGAACTGAAGCAGGAAGATTTATACCTTAAGCGAAGTAAGTAATGCTTGTACTCTTAAGTGAAATGTAAGCTTTAGTAAAGTTCATGCAGCTCTGATGATGTCGGAATTTCTTTGGCTATATTTTAGTTTTCATAGTCAAAGTCATCCTCTTCAAAATCCTCCTCCTCACTATCATTAAACTCATCTTCCTGCTCTTCTTGATACCCGGAGAACCCTGTAGCGGATAGTAATTCATCTACAAATGCTTCCTGTTCTTCGTTATAAATAAGTTCGCCGCGTTGCAGAAAGCGGTTGGCATCGAGCATCACTTCGTAAATAGGTGTATGAATGTGCTTTGGTATTTTAAACAGGCGCGGGTCGTTCTTATCGAATGGTGTTTTAACCTTGGAACTATAAAGATAGGGAATAAGTGTTTTGGAGCAGCTTATGGCAATGCGGTGTACCTCATGCTCTTCGAAGTAGCTTTGCAGCCGCTCGTTTATGTTCTCGAAGAACTCTACTGTTTCGCCTAACCGTACCCGTGAGCCAGCTCTGGACTTGCCTTTGGTTTTCAGGTATTTGATCTGGCTCTTGCCCTGCTTTTTGCGCACCATATACGACCGGAATACTTTATGATCCAGGTTCACACCGTTCTCGAAATAACCCAGTGCACAGTTACCGGATTGTATCAGCAGGATTACATAATTGACCTTATCATCATCTTGGGATTGGCTGTTATCCGGAGAAGGCAGTACCAGTGGCAACCTGAAGTATAACTCATTACCCGCATCATAATTCAAAACCAGCCGGTGTTTCTCATGCTCATACTCCGTTCTTATCGATCTCGATTTTATAGTTCGGAGCAGTTCAGCAGATGTTTCTGCAGGTATAAAACGGTTCATAAGTATTGCAGCAGGTAAAGGCGCTAAGTATAAAGATGCAAGTTCGGCAAAACATCCGAAATGATAATAAATTACCAAGCCTGACCAGTGGCAGGAGCCGGGGAAAGAATTTCAGGTTAATATAAAAAACAAAAGGTGCGGACGTAACGCCCGCACCTTGTTGCTGCATGTATTGCTTAGCTCAGCAAAGGCTATTTATCCCGTACAAATTTGTAGGTGTAAATACCTTTCTGTGATGTTGTTTGTTGAGCTTCAGGTGCATCTGCAGGGAAACCAGCCCATGCCTCTTCGTCTTCCCAAACCATTACAGAATCATTAAGTGTTTTAATGATGTAATCCGTTGTTTCATTACCTTTTGTCAATTTGATATAGTTGGGATTATCTGCATCCGGGAAACTATAGTTCCATACATCTGTCGTATTGCTATTTGGTAGTTTTACAGTCATCCGTACACCATCGAATTTAAAAAATGCCTGGATGTTCGCTGAATCAGCGTACATTACGGTATCTCGGTCGCTAATGTATTCTCTTTTTACAAAGGTATTGGTCCAGTCGCCTCTCATATCAGCATCTACTTCTGATACTGGTGCAGGTATAGACTCACCATCGTCGTCGTTGCAGGAAGTTAAAGATAAGGCAGCTAATAAAGGGAGTAATAGTAGCTTTTTCATATAATATTCAGTTGATAAAGGGTATTTAATTTTTTAGTAAAAAGTGTGCATATAGCCGGAAGAGTTTGGGAGGTAAACTATAACAGAGAGAGTCGTTTTGCTTTTACGCTACGCATCATTCCGGGTATAGGTTAGGTCATTTATGTTGTTAGTTGTAATATTCAGTTCTTTTCATTCAGATATAGGTATAACGGAATTTACATTATGGGGTTACTAAAAATATGGCCTGATGAAAGGGTAGAAATAAGATGGCAGCTACAATATGCTAGCTCTTGTTTTATAAGTGATAGCTTATCAAATAGTTGTGTTTGCAGGAGCGGATGTGCTGACTTGAAAATTTATACTTATGTGCTGAAAGAAGATAAATTATTCTTATTTAGAAATTGTACTTGAAGGATATAGCTGCTATACTACAGGGCAGCGAATACATAAAGATGAGGATCAGGTTGTTACAGCGAAAAGTTAGGTATAAAACTATAGTATGATTACCCTAATAACTAAAGAACAAGTATAAACCAGAACAATAAGCTATACTTTAATCAAGGATGATCCTGAAACCAACATCTTACTTCGTGCATCTGGCCACCAAAACTCCACCTATACTTTCTGCGAAAGTTAATTTCCTGTCGTGGCTGCTTTTAATAATGGTGCTCCTAATTAATTCTTCCGCGCATGCCCAGATCATTTATAATGGCGGCTCTGATGTGCAGTTCCTCTACGGGCGCAACCTGAAAGAGAAAGCAGATCTAGCAACCATAACCTTTGAGCACTTTGGCGATTATGGCTCTTTTGAGCATTTTGGCTTTGCAGATCTATCAAACGATGTGAGTTTAAAAAGTCCCGATTTATACCTGGAGTATTACCCGAAAGTGAGCCTTGGCCGCGCTACCGGCACCGAGTTAAAACTGGGACCGATAAGTGATGTGTTGCTAGGGGCAGGTATAAACGTATTGTTTGGTGGACCGGAAGATTTTTTTGTCTACACCTTTGGACCGGCTATTAAATTTGGCATACCAGGTTTACTGCAGCTCGAAACCTATTACTATAAGCAGCACGGCTCATCGTATAATGGCACCTACCAGATAACACCAAGCTGGGACATACCCTTACCTGCCTCAGACAAAGTACAGTTCAGGTTCCGTGGTTTTATGGATTTTATAGGAGATCGTGGACCAGGCAGTTCCCAGTATCTTACACAGCCACAGCTGTTCCTGGATCTCGGTGCTTTACGCGCAAAACCAGGTAAAGTATACGTTGGCTCTGAATGGCGCTACTGGAAGAATGTAGCCGGTATCAAAGAACTGGATGAATCTATACTTCAGGCTAACCTGATGTTTAATCTGTAAATGAAAACAGCCATAACCAGGTATAAAGGTTATGGCTGTTCACTATAAAGTAGTTGATAGTTGGTAAGGCTACTCTGCCACATTTTAAGGAATCAGTTAGGTTTATAGACCTTTTCCAGCGTAAAGGGGTAGGTATTGTTTGGTATTTACTTCTTCATGTTTCCACTGTCTACGTCTTTAATAAACTTCACCAATCCATCAAAGTATGTCTTCTGGTCGTCATAGAACGACATGTGGCTGCCGTTAGCACAATATAAGTAGCGGCCATTCGGGAACTGGCTGGCCATCCATTCCATGTGTTTCGGGTCCATGGTGTCGTGCTGGCCACCTATAGTTAAGGTAGGTACTTTTATAGCAGGAAGGTCTTTAGATCGGTCCCAGTTTTTAAGGGAGGCGTTGCCGGTAATACCAAATTCACTGTGGCCCTGCATCTGCACATAAATAGTTTGGTTCATGTGGTTAAACATGCGCATTACCGGGTCTGGCCACTGCTCCAGGGGCATTCTCAAAGCGTGCTTGGTATAAAAGTTAGGCATAAGCAGCTCCATGTAGCGCGGGTTCGAGAAATCGTTGTTAGCTTCTATCTGCTTCAATTCTGCCAGCACTTTCGGATCCATTTGCGGACCCAGTACCTCTTCGGCGTACTTATTATAAGCCGGCACGCTCGACATCATGTTCGAAATGATCAGACCTTTCAGATTGTTCTGGTATTTAAGAGCATATTCCGTTGCCAATATGCCACCCCAGGAATGCCCCAACAGGTAAAAGTTGTTCTTATCAAGTTTAAGAGCTTTGCGCACCTGTTCCACTTCTTCAACAAAACGGGCAGTATTCCAGAGGCTGGTATCGTTGGGTTGGTCGCTGTAGTGAGAACCAAGCTGATCGTAGTAATAATATTCAATGCCTTCCTTAGGCAGATAACTGTCGAAACACTCAAATGCTTCGTGCGTACCGCCGGGGCCGCCGTGCAGCAACAGCACCTTCATGGTAGGGCTGTTTCCAACCCGCTTTGTCCATACATTGAATTCTCCTTTAGGCGTGGAAATTTTTATTTTGCGGGCGCCGCCACTCAACTGGTCTTCCCGGCCCGAGTAATCCAGGTAACTTGACAGGGAAGGGTTACCGCTTTCGGTTGCAGTAGAATCTGCCGGGGCCGAACAAGCCTGGAAAAGCAAGGTAAGGCCCAGTAGCAAAACAGGTAGAAGATGTTTCATGTTTTATAGTTTAAGGTGAGAGGTAGGTAAGCGGAAACAAGTATAAATATAATGATTTTATGATGACAAAACATAGGTGCAGCACAAGAATCATGAGCCAATTTGCAACGCCTTTATTCTCCTGACTCCATACAAAAAGTATATTCCATACCAACTTTATAAGGCCTTTAGCGAAAGGCTGCTGGTAATTATGGTAAATTACACACTCCTAAAGTATAGATGCCAGGTAGTGGGTAAACTACTGCACATCTTCGAAGCTGTACAACAATTAAACTATGTCAAAATCAAAGAAGCTAAATAAAGTAACAGTAGCGCAGGTTTTCAGAACCATCATCTGGCCTCGTAAGAATTACCTGGCTGTTGGGTTGGTGTTAATTATTATAAGCCGTTTGGCTGGATTGGTGTTACCCGGGGCGAGTAAATATCTTATCGATGATGTGATTCCGAGTGGTGATAGTACGATGCTGAAGTGGCTGCTCGGAGGTGTGGTAGTAGCCATTACCATTCAGTCTATCACGTCGTTTGCGCTTACGCAAATACTTAGCGTGGAAGCGCAGCACCTGATCTCGCAGTTGCGGGCCAAGGTGCAGCGGCACATCATCCAGCTGCCCATCCGCTTCTTCGACAATACCAAAACAGGCGAGCTGGTGTCACGCATCATGACGGATGTGGAAGGCGTAAGAAATCTGGTAGGTACTGGCTTTGCCCAAATGGTAGGTGGCGTACTGACTTCGTTGATATGCCTGGGGCTGCTCATTTACATCAGCCCCTTGATGACGGGTTTTGCCCTGATCCCGGTGGCAATTTTCGGGGTGATCTCCCTGAAGGCTTTTGGCAAGATACGGCCTATTTTCAGGGAGCGCGGAGTGATAAATGCGGAGGTAACCGGTCGACTAACTGAAACACTTGGCGGCGTTCGCGTGATTAAAGGGTTTAATGCCGAAGAACAGGAGATAAAGGTGTTTGAGAATGGCGTTACGCGGTTATTCCTGAATGTGAAGCAAAGCCTTACCACCACCAGCATGGTAACGAGTGCGGCTACCTTGCTGTTGGGCCTGGCATCGGCGGGCATTATGGGTATTGGTGGGTACCTGATCATGAAGGGCGAGCTGACCTTCGGCGACTTTCTGGCCTTTACTCTATACTTAGGTTTTATGATTGCGCCTATACTTCAGATGAGCAACATCGGCAGCCAGTTTACAGAAGCCTTTGCCGGCCTCGACCGAACCGAAGAGATCCTGAACACACCCTTGGAAAGTGAAACCGGGCACAGGACATTAGCGCTAGATACGATACATGGTGACATCGTTTTTGACCGTGTATCCTTTGCTTACGAATCCGGAAAAGACGTGGTAAAGGAGATTAGTTTTAAAGCACCTGCCGGCTCCGTTACAGCACTTGTGGGTACATCCGGTTCCGGTAAAACAACTATAGCCGGCTTGGCTGCCTCCTTCCTGAACCCCGAAAGTGGTATCATTACCGTAGACGGCCACGACCTGCAAAGCATAACGTTGCAAAGCTACCGTAGCCAGTTGGGCGTAGTACTGCAGGACGACTTTTTATTTGAAGGTACCATACGGCAGAACATACTTTTTCCGCGCCCGAACGCTACCGAAGCACAATTGCAGCAAGCCGTACATGCAGCGCATGTGCAGGAGTTCACTGACCGTTTCCCGGACGGACTGGATACACTGATAGGGGAGCGGGGCGTGAAACTTTCGGGAGGACAGCGGCAGCGCATTGCCATTGCCCGTGCTATACTTGCTGACCCGCGCATCCTTATACTTGACGAAGCCACCTCTAACCTAGATACCGAAAGTGAAAGCCTGATACAGGCCAGCCTGAAGAACCTGATGCAGGGACGCACTACCTTTGTTATTGCTCACCGCCTCAGCACCATCCGCCAGGCCGACCAGATCCTGGTGATAGAGCAAGGTCGCATAGCAGAGCAAGGCCGCCACGAAGAATTGCTGGAACAAAAGGGAAGGTATTACCAACTTTATACTTACCAGGCAAGGATCTAAAACCATATATCAAAGTATAGCTCCAGTGTGTGCTTACAGCTAGCCCTGTTACTTGTTCAGGAAGTATAACTACGTAGAAAAGGTATAAGCTGCAAATTTGCTGGCAAGGGATTATTATTCGGCGCAGAACACCCGGATCGACTCTCAGGATGAGTATAAGCACTTGCTGTTTCAGGTTATACTAGCTTAAACGTGCCTGAGCTATACTTTATAAATTAACAAAGACTTAACACTTTGAGGTGTTTATTTCTTACTAATCAGGATCATTCTTTACAAAATTTTTACCAGTTACCCGGAAGCACCTGCCAGTTACAAGCAGCAGTTAGCCATTTATTGTGCGGCCAGGGGCAACAGGTACCAGATTCAGCAAACAGTCTGTTAGAATCAGCGTTAAAAAGTATAAGAAATAAAATAGATAACTGGTACACCCAAGCTTGTAGTTGAAAAGCTGGCAGGCTGGGTTATTTATGTTTTTGAAGCACATCTACGTTGCGCCTGCATAAGTGCAACTTGCTCTTGTTGCTAAGCACAGGCGAGATCTGTAAAGGCAAATCACCCCGGTTTGTCGCAGAAGGACTTGATGAAATATTCTGATAGGTTCTGAGAGCTAATGTACCACTACTTCTTTTTTCGCACTAGTATCATGAAAGCAACTTCCTGTTTGTTTTTAGCAGTCTGTGCAGTTTATATTTTACATAATGCGCATGGGCAACATGTAAACGGCAATAGCCTGGCTGGTACCTTTTCAGAGCGTAAGGCTCCTGTTGCTGTTCAATCCGATGTACAGGTATCAACACGCCAGCTTGCCGCTTTAGTAAAGGATGCGTCCATGTTGGTCAGTAAAGATGGGGAAAAAGCCTTTGCTGAGCTTCGTACGCCCGGTAGCCGCTGGCGGCAGGGAGAAACTTATATTTTCGTGCTGGATACCAAAGGCAACATGCTGGTGCACGCTGATCCTGGAATGGAAAATAAGAACCAACTGGACCTGAAGGACGTCAACGGAAAACCTATTATCCGGGGCCTCATTAAAGCTGCCACGGCTATACCTGAAAAACCCGAGGGATGGTACCATTACGAGTGGCCGGTGCCCGGTGGCCTGCTGCCTCGCTGGAAGAGCAGCTTCGTACAACTGGTAAAGGCGCCTGGCGGCAAAAGCTACATAGTGGGCAGCGGCATGTACAACGACCGTATGGAGAAAGAATTTGTGGTAGATTTGGTGAAAAGTGCACAGGCCGAAATTGAAAAGCATGGCAAAGCAGCTTTTAAAACCTTTCACGATCCGGCAGGGCCTTATCTTGCAAAAGACGCCTACATTTTTGTCTTCACCATGGAGGGCGTCGAGGTCGTCAACCCGGCTTTTCCGACAGTGGAAGGGAACAACAACTTCGACATGAAGGACGCGCAGGGCAAGTACCTCGTGCGTGAGATTATCAAAACGGTGCAGACCAGTGACTCCGGATGGGTAGACTATATGTGGCCCAAGCCGGGCGAGAGCGTACCTACCCAGAAATCTGCATATGTGCGCAAAGCAACATTCGAAGGGGAGACCTTTGGTGTGGGATGTGGTGTATACCTGGCCGATGCGCCTAAAGCAGTAGAAAAAACTAAGAAACTGACAGCCCCCGAATTGATGACACTTGTGCGCGATGCTGCCTCCGAACTTGAAAAGCGCGGTGTGAAAGCCTTCCCTGATTTCCGGAAGAAGGGATCCCGGTGGTTTAGTAACGATACTTATCTCTTTGTATGGTCTTTGGATGGAACCCGTGCTTTTCATGGAGCAGATGCATCACTGGAAGGAAAAAAGATTGATGGTACTACGGATGTACATGGAAGACCTTATGGAAAATTGTTCATAGAAGCGGCTAAAAGCACGAAAGGGGAAGGCTGGGTGCATTATATGTTCCCGGAGCCTGGTGACATTTTCCCTACCTGGAAATCGAGCTTTGTAAAGCGGGTGAAACTCCCGGATGGCAAGCAATACCTGGTTGGCAGCGGTATCTATAATATGCAGATGGACAAAGCCTTTATTATAGACCTGGTAAACCATGCTGCCTCGCTGGTGCAGGAGAAGGGCGAAGCATCCTTTGATGAATTGCGTGATAAGAAGGGCTCATTTTACTTTATGGATACCTACGTTTTTGTAGAAGACAGCAAAGGTATGATACTGGTACACCCGGCCCAGCCTAGTTTGGAAGGTAAGAATATGTATAATGAGAAAGATGTGAAAGGCAAGTCCTTTGTGCGGGAATATACAGAAGCCGCACTAAAGAAAGGCAGCGCCTGGACAGACTACTACTGGTACAAACCCGGAGATAACACACCTACACAAAAGTATACTTATGTTCGCAAAGTGCAGCATGGCAGCAAGACCTATATTGTCGGGGCAGGATACTACCAGCCTGACAATGTAAAGAAAACAAGCCAGGCGCAAAAGACTTCGTCACGTTCCTTAGAGAAGAAATAATGTTTTCTCCCAGGCATTCCTATAGAGAGTTTAATACAGCAAACCTAAGCATCTGAAAGCTATGAAAAAGAACGGAATTGTCGCAGTTCCTGCGACGCACAAAACAGAACAGTACCAATACCTGGAAACACGCGAGCTTGTTCAGCTGGTGAAAGAGGCAGCGGACCTGATTCACACCAAAGGCGAAGCCGCATTCGACGATTTTAGGTCGGCGGGCAGCCGCTGGAGACAGGACGAGTCTTATATCTTCGCGCTGGACCTGGATGGTAACATGCTGCTGCATCACGATCCGGAACTGGAAGGTAAAAACCAGCTGGAACTGAAAGATATTAATGGAAAGCCGATCATACGCGGATTACTAAATGCTGCCACCGCACAACCTGAGAAACCTGAGGGCTGGTACCATTACCAATGGCCTGTTCCGGACGGCCTGCTGCCCCGCTGGAAGAGCAGCTATGTGCAGCTGGTAAAAGCCCCGTCAGGTAAGAGCTACGTGGTGGGCAGCGGTGTGTACAACGACCGCATGGAACGCGAGTTTGTGGCAGACCTGGTAAACAAGGCTGTTGCAGAAATTGAACATAGGGGCGAGGCTGCCTTTGAGCTGCTCCGTGATCCTAAAAGCCCTTATATTGCCAAAGACGCCTACGTGTTCGTGATGGACATGGAAGGTGTTGAACTGTTTAACCCTGCCTTTCCGACCCTGGTGGGCCGTAACCTGATCAATATGAAAGATGCCAGTGGAAAGTTGCTGAATCAGGAGATCATTAAGGTAGCGCAGGAACAGGGAGCAGGCTGGCTGGACTATATGTGGCCAAAGCCTGGCGAAAGCGTTCCTACTCAGAAGACTGCTTATATCAGAAAAGCTAGGCTGGGCGATAAAAATGTAATAGTAGGCTGCGGCGCGTACATGGCCGATGCACCAAAGGAAGCTAAGTATACTTCCAGCATGACTGCCCCTGAGCTGGTTGAACTTGTACGGGAGGCAGCAGCACTACTTGAAAAAGAAGGGGAAAAAGCCTTTCCGGAGTTTAAGAAACAAGGTACCAAGTGGCTCCACGATGATATCTATTTTTTTATCTGGACAATGGATGGTGTCAGGGCATTACATCCGGAGATACATCCGGAAAAACCGGAAGTCGAAGGAAAAGATGCGAGAGATGCGAAAGACGCTATCGGAAAGCCTTACGGAAAGCTGTTCCTGGAGGCTGCCAGCACACCGGAAGGAGAAGGCTGGATCCATTGTATGTGGCCGAAGCCTTTTGATATTTTCCCGACCTGGAAGTCCTGCTTCGTGAAACGGGTTACATTTCCTTCGGGCAAGGAGTACCTGGTAGGCAGTGGCATTTATAACATGCAGGTCGATAAAACGATAATTGAGGATGTTGTAGATCGTGCAGCCGCCCTGGTACAGGAGCGGGGTAAAGCCGCCTTCGATCTGCTCCGTGATAAGAAAGGCCCTTTCTATTTTATGGATACATATGTGTTTGTGGAGAGTCCGGAAGGGGTAGAACTGGTAAACCCTGCACAACCGAGCCTGGAAGGCAGAAACCTCCTGAACCTGAAAGACCTGAAAGGAAAAACAATTGTACGTGACGAAATTGCTGCTGCTATAACAGAGGGCAGCGCCTGGCTGGAGTGCTACTGGTACCAACCCGGCACAAATGCCCCTGCACTGAAAGAGACCTTTGTGCGTATGGTACAACACAACGGAGAGACATATATCGTGGGCTCAGGAATATACAGGGCAGAAAGTCATGACGGCTCACCTAAAAGGCGGGAGATCATCAAAACCTCCTGGAAAAACATAAAAGAGGAGAAGCTTACGGATAAGCTTTCGCGCCAGGTTATATTCGGTGAGAAAGGAACATTAGCCCGGTTATTTACCAGGAAAGGAGCCCGCATAGCACGCCATTACCACGAAAATGAGGAGTACTCCATGATCGTGTCAGGCGCACTAAAATTTAATTTCGATGATCGGGAAGAAACAGTGCGAGCAGGAGAGTTTATCATAATTCCTTCAAACGTGCCCCATTCTATTGACGCACTCGAGGATAGCGAATTTGTTGACTTCTTCGCACCGGCGCGCGAAGACTGGCTTCGGGGTGAGGACCAGTACCTGCGAAAGTAGAGTGATGCGAAAATTAAGTAAAAATCTGAATTGGTAAGATGTTGAAAGCCGCAGACGGGAAACCGGTCTGCGGCTTTTATTTTATAACGAGCTGCACTGCCTCAGCTACTTCTTAAAATAAGTATAGATACTCTTTTCGCGTTATCCTTCGTTTTTACAAAAGTAAACTTTAACTACCTTATACTTATGATGTTACTTGCTAAAATACTCGTAATCCTGGTCTTTCCGCTGTTTTTGTCCTTAGCTGTTTTACATCACGGTTGGGCAAATTACGATCAAACCAAAACACTTGATTATACCGGCTTGGTAAAAGAACTGACGTTTGAGAACCCACATGGCATGTTAACATTGCAGCACGAGAAAAAGATCTGGACAGTCGTACTGGCCCCGCCCAGCAGAATGAGTGCCCGTGGCCTTACAAAGGAGATGATACAGCCTGGTGATTCGGTACGTGTTATAGGGTATCCGCACAAAGAGGTAAAGGATGAGATGCGTGCAGAGCGGATATACGTGGGAGATAAAAAAATAGAGTTACGCTAACGGTGGCCGTCACTCTGCCCGAGCTTCTGCAAGGACTGGAAAACTCGGGACCCGCCATCACAATCCGGCAGTCTTACTGGTTATACCCATTTCTGGAAATTGTGCATATAATCGGCATTGTGCTGCTGGTAGGGGCTGCTTTCCTGTTTGATCTGCGCCTGCTGGGGTTTTCCCGAAACCTGCCTGTTCCGGATCTGGCACAGCACTTACTGACCTGGTCCAGAAGGGGTTTATACTTAATCGTTCCTTCAGGTTTTTTGCTATTCAGTACCAATGCGGTGTCGCTGGCCAGCGATCCTGTTTTTCATATCAAGATGCTCATGCTGGTAATTGGAGGTATAAATGCAGGTTTGTTTCATCGGTATATTTTTCCTTCGGCAACAGGATGGCTGCATGGCAATGTACCCGGTACTGCCAAAGCTGCAGCTGTGTGCTCTATGGTAGTGTGGGTAGTGGTCATTACCTGCGGACGCTTGCTGGCTTATTAGTATCGTATCAGGTAAGTAACGCGGTAACTTAACGTGTTTGCTCTACCAACACATACTGCGTTGTTAAACCGTTGTGGCTGAAGGTCGTTTATATAGGGATGTAAATTAAACCTAAAAAGCTATGAACAGACAAGACAGAGATCGCTATGATTATGGCCGTTACGAAGGCTACAGCAACGACGAACAGTATCACAGTGCCCGAAACCTAACAAATGAATTCGAACAGCGATACCGTGGCGAAAGAGACCAGGATAGTTACCGCGACCGTCCGGTGCGCAGCTATCACGAAGGAAGCGACATAGAAGATGATTATAACAGACAAAGAAGAACCTCCAATAACTATAGAAACCGCTCGGAATTTAAGCGCCAAGACCGGGACGAAAAAGTAAATTACTTTGGGCACTATAACGATAACCAGGATAACTACCGCGGAGACGAAGATTTTTACAGAGAGGAACATGACAGTTACCAGGGGCATGGCGACAGAAGCATACGATCGGGTTTCCCTGGTGAATACGGTTCCTATAACCGCGGTAACTATTCCGGATCCCGCGGACAGCAGGATTATCGTTCGTGGAATGAATACGTTAGCTCTCACTCCAACCCTGACAGAGACCACAATTATGGCACCCGTGACGATTACAGAAGCTCCGGCTACAGCAGAGGCAGGGATTACAGCGACGGCTCCAGCTACTCAGGCCAGTATGGGGCGGATGAAGACTCAAATTATAACCGAGACCGTAACCAGATGAGACACAACCGCTGGTACGACTCAAACGAAAGAACCAGATATTACTAAAATGTATAGTTTCTGGATCAAAAATTAAAACAGCCGCTGACTATGGTCAGCGGCTGTTTTAATTTTTTTCGTAATCATCTCCCCGCAGGTGCAGCATACTATCCTGGTTTACTTTAATAATACCCCGTTTAGGCCTGTCCAAGTCAATTATTATAAAGACTACAAGGCAGATCAGGAAAGTCATCATAATAGAAGGGAGAGTCGTGCGCTTCTTTCCTAATCCGGCGGCATAACCCATCAGTGCCCCGGACATGATAAAAACAATAAACAGCAAAAACAGGATAACTTCAGGCACATGCAGTGCGAGTAGGGCATTACGCTTACCATAAGCATCTATCATGTCATTAAGCGCACTAATGAAATAACCTGTAGTTACAGATCTTGGGTCTATGCGGGCGGCTTTTACAGCATTCATCCAGATCTCTGTCTGCAAAACTTTAGTAGCTTTATTCAGGTTCTCCAGTTCAGTTACCATAGCGTACTTGGTGTTGCCAACCTGCAGCCGAAGCAAAATGTATTGCTGCAACTGGTCGTAGGTAAGCGAATCATAAGGCTCTGGAAGAAGGTTGGTGCGTAGCATGGCAGTGCCAATGGTGTTTGCCTCTATAACAACGGCCTCGCTGCGATTGTTAAAACGCTGCACAGCCATGTTAAATGTAAAACCAAGTATAAGTGCCAGTAAACCCAGTGTACCAGTTTGTATAGTATTGGTCTGCGTTTTTACGTCCGTATCGGTTCTGGACTGGTAGTAGTGGCCCAACCGATAGCCTACCTCACTAGCCAGCAGAATCAGAACAAACAAAACAGCAACTATCAGAATACTGTTCTGGTCATAAATGATTTCCTGTGAAAAGTCCATTTACACTTTGCTATAAACTATGTAACATGCTACTACCCACTGTTTAGATAATGCTGTATACGCAGGCGCGTTTTTATTTAAGTAACTATGGGGCAATTTGTTACCAGAAGCTATGTATTGTTTGTTAACTCTTGCCTTCTGTTTAAAGTATAAAAATAGATAAACCGAAGCTATGAATCAGGACAAACAACTGCGGGAACAACTGGTAAAAATGATGCGTGGAGGGCAGGCTTTCCGGACGCGGGAAGAACTGCTGGAAGGAATTACGCTACAGGATGCAGGCAGGAAAGTAGACGGTGTACCCTATACCATATGGCAGTTACTGGACCACCTGCTTTTTGCACAGCACGACATTCTTGACTTCTGCCGCAATTCTAACTACCATGAGCCTGCCTGGCCTGACGACTATTGGCCCAAAGAAACCGCACCAGAAGATGAAGCCCAGTTAGAGCAAACGCTTAAAGCCCTTGACGCTGACCTGGAAGAAATGATTGAGTTGGTGCAGGATCAAAAGAATGATCTTTTTAAACCTATACCACATGGTACCGGCCAAAACTTACTGCGCGAAGCCATGTTAGTTGCCGAGCACAACGCCTACCATCTCGGCCAGGTAGTGCTGCTCCGGAGATTAATAGGCGGACTATAGTTCTAGAGTTGAAAGTATAGGCTTACTGATTCCAGGAAGTCGTGTTTTATAGAAACTGTAGCCCAACCACCCCCGGCCCCTCCTTGTCTAAGGCGGGGAGCTTTTCTTTTTCTTACTTCTTGAACTTTCTGGTTTATAGTAGGCTTTCTTCATTGCGGATGTATAGATTAAAATACGGTTAACGTGATGTTGCACAACAGGAAGTACCTCAAAGAAAATAGAAAAATGCTGAGGAGTAATCTAACTCCTGCAGAAGCGGAATTGTGGAAGCACCTGAAATCTTCTCAACTATACGGTCGCAAATTCAGACGGCAACACAGCATCGGCAACTTTATACTAGATTTTTACTGCCCTTCTGAAAAACTTGCCATAGAGCTTGACGGGCAAATACATGTCCATTCCGCAGCATAACAAAGTGATATAGAACGTGATCAGGCTCTTAAAGAATTAGGCATCGAAGTACTCCATTTCGAAAATAAAGATGTATTTGATAACCTGGAGGCAGTACTACAAGAGATCAGCAACCACTTCAGTAAGTAAGAAAAGCTCCCCGCCTTAGACAAGGAGGGGCTGGGGGTGGTTGGACCATCGCAACTATAAAACAACTAAGTAAAAAAAGTAAACTACAAGCCCACAACAGCAACTATAATCTTACTTCAAAATGATGCCTGTTGTATCTGCGTCCTTAAAGCTGGAATCACTCAAGTAACGGACATTTCTAAGGTCAGCGCCCCGTAGCCTGGCTTTACTGAACCTTACACCTCTTAAGTTGGCGCCTCTCAGATCGGCACTATCTAAATTGGCTTCTTCTAAATAAGCTTCCATTAAAAAAGCGTTCTGTAAGTCTGCACCTTTCAGTATAGCTCTGGTAAGGTCTGCGCCTTCTAAAATGGCATGCGTTAATTTTGCACCCCTTAAGTCGGCATCGTATAGTTTAACACCGCGCATATCCGTCAGCGACAGATCGGCGCCTCTTAGCTTAGCCGCATTCATATCAGCGCTATCCAGCTTCGCGAATTGCAGGAAAGCAGCACTCAGGTCAGCTAACTGGAAATAAGCCTGGCTTAACCTGGCCTCACTCAGGTTAGCTTTAACAAGGCTGGCCCCCGTAAAAAATACACCTTTGGCATTTATAAATGATAGATCGGCGTTGTCGAGTTTAGCACCCTGCAGCCTGGCATGTCTTATAAACGAACCACTTAATTTGGCTCCACTCAGATTTGCACTATCTAAAACCGCATTGTTCAGCTCAGAGTTTAAAAGGTTGGTATTGCTCAGGTTTGCCTTCACCAGTTTAGCATTCGACAGATCGGCTCCGTACAGGTTAGCACCTTTCAGATCAATTCCTTCGAAAAAGCCATATTCCCCGTTCAATCCCCGAAGATCAACACCTTCCTGGTGCAGAAATTTAAGAGCCTCCATGCGTCCGCCCCCTTTTTCAAGCAGTATGGTCCAGTTCTCGCGTATAATAGCCCGCCTACGGCTTGGCGCCTCAGTAAACCAGATAATGATAGCGAGAAGTACGGCCAGTCTTCCGACATACTTCAGCATCACAAAAAAAGCGAGGTGGCTTATCCAGTAAGCGATCCATCCAAATGCCCACTCCAGCCATTGAATCGGAGCTACCCAAAAAGAACCGTTCCGGGGTTTAACAGGCTTTGTAACTTCTCTCTTACTCATTTCAGGATCAGGTGCTTGTACTTTAGCTATACTTGGTTGCATGGCCACAGTTGCATTCAGAATTTAAGAAAAACACCCGGTTTTGATTTGCCCTGCCACCCATCTCTGCTTACCTTTAGGCAACGTACAATGCTAATGCCAGAGACTTTTGGACTGGCAACAGCCTTGTTTTGAAACTAAAAAGGCTCCGGATGCGTGCTATCTTCCTTCTAAACACTACCCTATGGATAAACCTGTACAGTTAAATATTCCTATTACAGTTTCTTATTCTGCCCTGGAAAGTGTGCTGCAACAGCAGCTGGTGGGGATGTATATCCCCAGGCCTGAAGATGGCATAACAGAAAACCCATATGCGCAGGTACTGGAGGTAGGTATAACAGGAAGCAGGGCAGGGGCCTATAACGTGCAGCTACGGGTGCAGCTCAGAATTTTGCGTACCGTGCTGAAGCGCGATAAGGTCGATATTTATACTTCGGTGGCACTGGCCTATGATAATACCACACAGCAGGTATATGTGCAGCAGTTTTCGATGGAGTCTGCTACAACAAGTGGTTTTTACAACACAGCCCTTGAGGTGTTGGTAAATAAGGTAGCCTATAACCAGATCATTGAAAAGGCCCGGATTGACCTGAAATCCATTATTACACCGGAACTGGAAAAAGTGAACAACCAGCTAGCGGAGGGCCTGGAACTGAAAGGACTGAAACTGAAAGGTGCTGTTGAGGCGGTAACGGTGCAGGACATTGTTCCGAAGCCCGACGGGCTTTCTCTTCGGGTGCTGGCACAAGGTAACCTGGAGGTAGTGGTACAGGATCTTACCAGTTTCTTGCCACTGTTAGCAGGGAAAGTATAAAGCAACAGTAACGCATTTAATAGCGACGGCGGGAGAGGAAGGTAGGTGGTATTATAGTGGGGCCACAGTAGCTATAAAATTATAGTTAATTTTGCTCAGAAGCTGCCCCCATTAACCTTAAATACATCCGGAAAAACTACAGGCATACGTATATATTTCTGTAAGCTACTGTTTTACAAAAGACAGAGAAGCTGCTTAACTTTAGTTACCTGGGCTGCTATAGCACAGAGCCGATACCTGGATTCTATTCAAGATGAAACCTATGGATGTTTTTGTTCTGGTGATAAAATATAGCCACCAGGGGCAGGACGAGGTGCTGTACCCTGTTTTGCTCCGTAGCGACAGCGAGCTTGTGTTGGTCGACTGCGGCTATGCCGGTTCTTTGCCCTTGCTGCAGGAAGCCGCCAACAAATACGGACTCTCATCTGATAACCTTACAGGTATTATCATCACCCATCACGACATCGACCACATGGGCGGCCTGAAGGAGCTGAAAGCGGCATATCCTAAAGTAAAAGTATACGCATCCGAAACAGAAGCACCTTATATCAGTGGCAGAAAGAAATCGCTCCGGCTGCAGCAGGCAGAGGCGCTGTATAACACCTTGCCCGGGGAGCAGAAGGCGTGGGCCTGGCAATTTCAGGAGTCGCTCAAAGCGGTGCAGCCTGTTAACGTAGATGTGGTGCTGACGGAAAAGGAAGTGCCTGCTTCCTGGGGTAATATCCAAATTATACCTACGCCGGGCCATATGCCGGGGCACTTTTCCATATACATCCCGCAAAGTAAAACGCTTGTTGCTGCCGATGCCGTAGTGGCAGAACAAGACGAGCTGGAACTGGCAAATCCTACCTATACCCTGAACCTGGAACAGGCAGTAGCCTCTGTTAGAAAGCTACAGCAACTGGATGTGGATCGCATCATCTGTTACCATGGCGGAGTTGTAGAAAATGATATCGGGGAGAAGCTGCAAAAACTGGTGGCAAGGTATACACCGTCACAGCCAGCACCTTTTGTTGCGGAAGAACCACAGGAAGTTAGCAGCCCCGTCTGCTACGCGCACCTGAAAGAGTTTCGGGAAGGTTTCTGAGTAATAGGATGGATGTGGAGTAGGAAAGAAGTTAAGGTCGTAAATAGCTTATACTTGTAACACATCTCAGCTCCATAATTGATGTAGTCCAACTGCTTACCTTAAATATTCCTGTGATAGTAGTAAGAAAAAAGGGTCCCCTTCAGGGGGCCAATAGGGGTGTTACACTCGCGTTCCCGGTAATCTACCGTGGGTAGCTTCTCATACTTACTGAAGTTACTGCTGATCAGCTGTTACAATAGTTTTCAAGTTCAGTATAAAAGCCTGTAATGTTCGTAAAACATTTGGCATGTCCTTTTTCACTTCCAGGTCATCAAAGCGCAGGAACCTTATGCCATACTTCTCCAGCTCAGCTTGCCTTAGAGTGTCATAATCGTAGCTATAGTTGTGACTGTCCCCATCTATTTCAACGGCTAACTTCAGTTCGTGACAATAAAAGTCAACTATAAAATCGAGTAATGGCACCTGGCGGTGGAATTGGTAGTTCAGCAGCTTCCGCTCCTTTATTACCTGCCAGAGCAGGATTTCAGAAAGGGTGCTGTTTTTTCGTAGCTCTCTGGCTTTAGCTTTCAGGTCTTCTCTGTAGGGGATGATGTCGTTCTTACTCAAAGTGCAGTTGCTTTAGAGTTAAAGTCATTTGCGCTTCTCAACAAAAGTAACACCCCTATAGTCCCCTCAAGGGGACAGTTTTTTTCTTACTATTATCATAGAAATCTCTTGTAGCAACATCTACTAATTATTAGCTACGAAGTAACTCATTCCACTATGACCAAAAGCCGGACTGTCCCCTTGAGGGGACTAGAGGGGTGTTGAAGCGGCAACTATAGAACTATACTTCCAACTAAAGCAATAGCCGGATTGTCCCCTTGAGGACAAGTGAGAACGGGAGTTCGAAACTTGCGACCGCAGGTCATTGCGTATAATCGTGCACGAGAAAAAGCTCCCTTTCCTGTTTTAGGGTTAAATACCCACGATAAGAGGTAGAGGCAGGGAAGTTAAACCAGGCAACTATAGAACGGTAACCGGTAACGAAACGAAGGCTGAAGAACTCCTTGCCTTGCTGATAAAAAGAAACCTTATACTTCCGCCGGAAAGTATAGCCTGAACTCTGTACCTTTATCTTCTTCGCTTTCAACTTCTATTTTACCTCCGGCATTCTCCAGTATGCGTTTTACCATGTACAGCCCAATGCCAGTGCCTTCCGCGTGGTTATGAAATCGCTTGAACATGGTGTATAGCTCCTTTTGCTGGCGACCATTTATACCCATGCCGTTGTCTCTTATACTTAGCACCACATAAGGCTCCTCCAGGCGCGAGGATAAAGTAATAATACATTCTCGGTCCGGAGACTGAAATTTGATGGCATTGCTGAGCAGGTTATACAAAATACTGCGGAAGTTTTTGCGGGAGAATTTCAGTATGTTCACCTGGAAATCAGTGTGTATAAAGCAGTCTTTCAGGTTGGCAGGTTTGTGCAGGTCCGCCATAATCTCTTCGTACACTTCCTTGATCGTGATCACTTCATCCGAAACACTTTCGCTGAGGCCTTTATGCATGCTGTTGATCTCGGTCAGGTCTACTATGGTACGTTTAAAACGGTTCACAGAGTCCACCACCCGATGCAGGATCTCTTCCGTTGCACTGTTCAGGGCGTTAGCCGCTTCCAGTTCATTTTTCAGAATATGCATCAACCCTTCTATGTTCAGGATAGGGGAATGGAGGTCGTGGGAGGCTGTGTAAATAAATGTATCCAGGTCGAGGTTGATCCGTTCAAGTTCGGTGTTCTTGAGCTCGAGCACACTTTGTTGCCGCTCGGCCAGTTTATCCTGCAGCTCTTTCTGCTCGGTTATGTCGCCGGTTATTTTTGTAAAACCAATGTGCTTTTCATTTTCATAAATAGGGGTGAGCTTGATGGTGGCCCAGAACAGGGAGCCGTCCTTCCGCTTGCGCCAGTCTTTGGTTTCATAAAGGCCATCTTCTAAAGCAGATTTCAATTCTACTTTTGGCATATCTGCCTGCTGGTACTCGTCCGGGAAAAGCATCCCAAAGAACTTCCCTACAAATTCATTCTCCTTGTACCCTTTCAGCTGCTCTACTCCTTTGTTCCAGGTTGTAATAATACCCTCGGTATCCATCGCGAAAATGGCATAATCTTTTATCTGTTCAATAAAGTAAGAATTGATCTTATCTGGGTTATGCAGTGAGTCCATTTGTAACAGGTGTTGGTTATCTGTTTTACTCTGTAACCATAACACAGGTTATGGTACTATAATCTGAAGTTTGTACTGAGGAGAGGGCTCACCGGTTACGGCCCATCACAAGAGCGTTAGGGAGAGCTTGTAGCTTGCACTGCTACTCTTGCTGAAAGTATAGCTGCGCGGAATTGGGAAGGTATGAGCTAAAATCCCGCTGGAGCGGGGGAGAGTGTAGAAAAAATATACCGGTTACAAACTTGCAGCATGTGCGAGGGGAGGCAAGTCGCTTCGTAGCTACTGTAGTCCAACCACCCCCGGCCCCTCAGAGCTACGCTCGCTACCTTTGAATTCGCGTTCTCGGTAGTCTAAGGCGGGGAGCTTTTTACCTCACCCCGGCCCTCTCCTAAAAACAGGAGAGGGAGCTTTGATTTATTGTTATCGTAGCTTTGAAGTTCAGTATAAATTCCTGTAGTGTTCGTATTACATTCGGCATTTGCTTTTTCACTTCCAGATCATCAAAGCGCAGGATCCTTACGCCATACTTCTCCAGCTCAGCTTGTCTGTTGCAGTCGTAATCATAGCTATAGTTGTGACTATCTCCATCTATTTCAAATGCCAATTTCAGCTCATGACAATAAAAGTCAACTATAAAATCGAGTAATGGCACCTGGCGGTGGAATTGGTAGTTCAGCAGCTTCCGCTCCTTTATTACCTGCCAGAGCAGGATTTCAGAAAGGGTGCTGTTTTTTCGTAGCTCTCTGGCTTTAGCTTTCAGGTCTTCTCTGTAGGGGATAATGTGGTTCTTGCTCAAAGTATAGTTGCTTTAGAGTTGAAGTCATTTGCGCTTCTCAACAAAAGTAACACCCCTATGGTCCCCTCAAGGGGACAGTTTTTTTTTACTAATATGAAAGTAATTCCAAAGAATAACCAGCTACTATACCACTACTAGCCAAGAGTAGCAACAGCAGAAAGTGTCCCCTTGAGGGGACTATAGGGGTGTAATCGTGCACGAAAAAAGCTCCCCGCCTTAGACTACCGAGAACGCGAATTCAAAGGTAGCGAGCGTAGCTCTGAGGGGCTGGGGGTGGTTGGACCACAGCAGCTATAAAACTATACTTCCAACAATACCTATATCAGAAATTCCCCTCTTGAGAGGGGTAGGGGTGTGTGACTTGAGAGTAGGAGCCTTCAATAAAAGAGGGCTGGGGTGAGGTAAACCTACCGCAACACCTTATTAGCCGGCACCAACTCATGATAAGGCGAGCTCTCCACGGCTTGCTGCAACGGCCCTATGTGGGCGGCACCGTAGATTACCAAGATGCGGTCGTCGGGGCTTTCGGTGATGCGCTGAATGTTGCGGAAGATGCGCAGGTTGCGGTTAAACCAGGAGGCGCTGTACCAGTCCACGCCGGTATAATCGTAAGGCTGTGCCTCATACTGAAAAGCCTCCCGGAAATAGTTTTCGTGTCTTTTGCGGATGGCTTCCGGCTGGTTCATTTCCTTTATTTTCTGGTAGAGGGTTTGGGGGTGTTTGCCGGCCAGCTTTTGTTCGGCTTCGTGGCGGGTCTTTACGGTTGCCTGCATGTACTCCCAGAACTTCTCCATCTCAGCTGCTTTGTCTTCACGAACCTCAAACTCTTTGCTGCCGGGCTTTTGGTAGGCGTCCAGGTTGCCCCAGGTATCGATGGCGTACACGCGCAGGTGCCCCAGCTGTTTGGCTAGCCTGAAACCCAACTGGTACTCTTCGCCAACGCCCAGCTCGTAGCGGCCCTCCAGGTAGGCCTGGTACAGCGAGTCCAGGCGGGCCTGCTTCTCCGGCCTTACCTCTACGGCAATTTTGGTGGGTTTGAAGGTAGCCATCTGGCTGGTGATGCGCGCTATGTCGCGCTGGCTCTGGGGGGAGGTAACATCCAGTTGGTCGGCTTTGTCTGTGGTGATAATGTCGGCATTGGGATAGGCAAAATGGAAGGTACCCAGCAATAGGACCTGCGCCCGGCCCTCCCGGCCACCTAGCTTTTTAAACTGTGCCAGTGCAGGCATAAGGCAGCTGCTTGCCAGCAGCGCTACAGCGAGTAATAGCTTTTTCATAGTTTGGTAGGGGTTGTTTCTGCAATAGATGGAAGCGAGGGGAGCGAGGTTGCCTGGGAGGTAAGAATTTATGGAGGCTGGGTTATTACTCCTTGGGCTGGTGCGAGCTTGTAGCTCGTACTGTTACTTTAGCTGAAGGTATAGCTGCGTGGAAAAGAAAGGCACGAGCTGCAAGCTCACGCCAGCGGGGGGACGAACGTAGGGGTATAAAGTTTCGGACTATAAACCGACAATGTCGAGGGGCGGAATTAATCTTGCTGTGGAATTGTGTATCTTGGAACATTAATTATCATCTACAGCATGCAGCAAGCTAATTCTGTCGGGGGGCAAATCCCGGCATCGGACTTTCAGGTAGTATTTAACAATTTGTTAGGCAATTACTTGTTGCTGCAACCCAACCCGCCCCTGTTTACCATACTGGCCGTGAGTGACGAACAGCTGCGCATTACGGGCCATGAAAGGCACGAGGTAGTGGGCAAAAGTGTTTTTGAGGCATATCCTGTGAACCCGGAAACTGACTCACCATCGGATCCTTCCAGCCTACGGGTTTCTCTTGAGAACGCGTTAAGCGACAAAGTGACCGATCAGTTGCCGGTGTTTCGTTATGATCTGGTAAATGAAACCGGCGAATTCGAAAAACGGTATTGGAAGGCAAGCAACAAGCCTGTTCTGGACGCGGAGGGCAATGTGCTGTATATTTTACATTCTCCAACTGAGATCACGGAGCAAGTAGTGGCAGAAAGAAAGGCCACTGCCATGCGGGAGATTGAAAAAAAGTACAGTCTGTTTATGCAGGCTCCGGTGGCGGTTTGCATTGTAACCGGCCCTGAGCATATTGTAGAACTCGCAAATGAGGAAATACTCAGCATATTAGGCAGAACATCAGAGATCATCGGCAAACCTTTGTTTGAGTCCCTTCCTGAAACCGCATCGCAAGGCCTCCCGGAATTGATGGATCAGGTGCGTAACACAGGCCAGTCCTTTTATGCAACTGAGTATCCTGTTACACTCATAAAAGATGGGGAAGAAGTTCTTTGCTACTACAACTTGGTATTACAGCCTTATTATGCAAACGCAGGCGACACGGTAGCTGCCGGTGTGTTCAGCGTGACGCATGACGTAACGGAGCAGGTGCTGGCACGCCGAAAGGTTGAGGAAAGCGAGCAGCAGTTGCGGTCTTTTATAGAAAGCTCGCACCACCCCATTGGCGTATACTTTGGCAGCGAAATGCGGATACAGTTTGCCAACCAGGCGCTCAAAGATGGCCTGGGCAAAGGCAACGACATTGTGGGCAAGCTGTACAAAGACGTGCTGCCTGAGTTGGAGAACCAGCAGGTGTTCGAGCAGCTCGCAACAGTTTATAAAACAGGTGTACCTTTCCAGGCCAAAAATCATAAACTTGATTTGGTAGTCGGTGGAGAGCTGCGGGCACATTATTTCGATTTTAGCTTTACGCCCCTTTTTAATACAGCAGGAGAGGTGTACGGTGTCATTAACACAGGAGCCGATGTTACAGAGCTGAACCTGGCGCAAAAGCGCTTAGAGGAAAGTGAGGCGCACTTCCGGAACATGATAAAACAGGCACCTGTCGCGATAGCCTTTACGTGGGGCAGCGAGATGGTAGTTGAGAACGTGAATGCGCCCATGCTGCACATCATGGGCAGAGAATCCGCAGACGAAGTGAACGGCAAAAAGCTGGTAGATGCGTTGCCAGAGGTGAAAGACCAACCCGTGCTGGAGGTGGTACGCCAGGTGCTGCATACCGGAAAAGCGATCTCGGCAAACGAACAGCTGGTGCATCTGCTGAAAAACGGCAAAGTGGAACCGCATTATTTAAACCTGTCTTATACCCCGCTCATGGAGGAAGGTGAAGTAAGCGGTGTGATTCATGTGGCGCAGGATGTAACAGAGCAGGTGCAGGCTAGAAAGAAAATCGAACAGAGTGCCCGCGACCTGATGAACCTGGCCGACGCCATGCCACAGATTGTATGGATGGCCAAACCGGATGGAACTGTTACTTACTACAACAAACGTGTATCTGAGTTTTCGGGGGCCAGACAGCAGCCTGACGGCAGTTGGCATTGGGAAAGCATGTTAATTGAAGAAGACGAGCAACGGACAATAGACGCCTGGAATGAGGCGGTGCAGACGGTTACACCCTATGAAATTGAGCATAGGCTGCGGATGTCTGATGGCAGCTACCGCTGGCACCTGAGTCGTGCACTACCGCAGTTCGACAGCAACGGCTGGGTGACCGGCTGGTTCGGAACGGCTACCGATGTGCATGAACGGAAAGAGCAGCAGGAGGCATTGGAAGAGAAGAACAGGCACCTGGTGAGCATCAACAACGATCTGGACAATTTCATCTATACTGCCTCCCACGACCTGAAAGCGCCTATCCTCAACATTGAGGGCCTCCTGGCCTTCTTATTTGACGAACACACTGCTGTAGATCTCAGGAGCACTGAAACACAGGATATCCTGCAAAGGATGAAGAGCTCCGTAGAGCGCTTCAAGAAAACCATCGACAGTCTGACTGAAGTGGCCAAGCTGCAGCAGGAAAACGTGTTCAATGCCGAGCAGGTACATGTAGCGGAGGTAATCGAAGAGGTGATGCTGGACCTGGCGCACTTGTTAAAATCTTCTGAGGCTGTGGTGGACGTTCATGTGGCGCCTGAAACGGCTCTCCGCTTCTCGAGCAAGAATATGCGGAGTATAGTTTACAACCTGCTCTCTAACGCCATCAAATACCGCGCTTCCAACCGGACTCCGCACGTTCAGATCAGTTGCCAGCTGGTGGGTAAATACCATGTCCTGACCTTCGCCGATAACGGACTTGGCATGACACCAAGCCAGCGGGAAGGCCTTTTTACCATGTTTAAGCGTTTTCATGACCATGTGGAAGGCACTGGCATCGGGCTTTATATGGTGAAGAAGGTAGTGGAGAACGCAGACGGGAAGATAGAAGTGGAAAGTAAGGTAAATGTGGGCACGACCTTCCGGATTTACTTACCAGTATAGGCTGATGTGGTCCTGAACGGCATCGTTGCTTACTACCGCTATTTCGACGCCTTATCCCCGCTGGCGCGAGCTTGCAGCTCGTGCCTCCACTAGTCAGGCAATATCGATCTCCAGCAAACCCTTTCCGCCACTAAAATCTACCGCGCTGCTATACTTCCAATGCTCCGGCTCCGACACAAAGCCTGCTTCCACGGGGTTATTGTGGATGTATTCGATTTTCTGGTCTATCACAGCAGCGCTCCACAGCTCGATAGGTTTGTTGTGCTGCTGCCAGAACTGACGGTGTTTCACGTTGCTGTTTTTCAGGCCGGCCCGATCCATTAGCCAGAGCATCCATTCTTTCCGGCTTTCCTGGTTGTGCTCGGCAATGGCTTTTTATAGTTGTTTGGAAGTATACGTTTTCAGCTCCTTCAGCAGCATGCTGGGGTGGTTGTCTCGGAAGAAGAGATGCACGTGGCTGGGCATGATGCACCAGGCATAGATCTCCATACCTTTGTTTTTGCGGCTTAGTCCAGGCTTTCGGTAAGCAGGGCAAAGTACTCCTCCCGCGTAAACACGTCTATCCAGTACACCACCGCAAAGCTTACAAAGTATAGCCCCTCCTTGTGATGAAATTTATACTTCCGGCTCATGTTCCTGCTTATACTTATAACAGATACGTCCGGGTTATGGGTTAGGAAAGTATGACGCTAGTGAGAACTAATGCTAGTGCGAGCTTGTAGCTCGTACTGCTAATTGTGTTGAAGGTATAGCTTTGTGGAAAAGAAAAGGCACGAGCTGCAAGCTCGCGCCAGCGGGGGTATAGATAGCTTATTATCTATTCTTGTAGAAGATGTATCTGTGTGAAAATGAAAAGGCGCGAGAAACTATCTCGCGCCAATAATAATATGTATGCTTGGACTAAAATCTGCAATAAAAGCTATACTTAAAGTTTAAGGACTATGCTTCTTCTAGAGCATTTTGAATACCAATTTTTATAATAGTTTTAACATCATTAGTAGCATTTTTCAGCATAACTCTATGGAAAAAGTCGGATGATCCAAGATCAATATATAATTTACCAAATATCTGTTTTGCGCAGAATGTAGCCATTGATTTTATCCCATCTAAATCTACTGAAACTTCTTTGTTTTTAATAAGTTCATGTTTGATTATAGAGTAGATCTCATCCCCTGTCTCTCTATCACTTATAATAGGTCTGTACCTATCAAGTTTTACAGTTTTCATACCCAATTGATCTTTAAATTATAATTATCTTCCTTTGCTAAAATATCTGTAAGTCCAACAGGATTGTGAAGTGGCAAAGAAATATATACGATACTTCCTTGCCAATATCCGCATTTACCTGCATTAATTTTTCCTGCATCATTGAAATAATAACCCCCTTGCGAATAAATATGCATACGCCCACCACTTTCAGTAACTATTTGATCTAAAATCCATAGCCCAAATCCCATGTGATTTGTTCTTTTTTTAGATGTTACTCCTTTTTTAACAGCTTCTTTTAATATTGCCTCAGGTTTAGAAATGGTATCATTTAAGACTGTTTTTAATGTGTCAATTATCCCATTCCCAGAATCAGCACAAGCAATTTCTATATGTTGTTTATTACCATTTGCAACAATTATTGAATGGGAATCTTCAACAGCGTGTTCCCAAAAGTTCAAAAGTACTTCTGAAAATACTAATAGAACCATATCTATAATCTTTTCATCATACTCATAATACTTTTGTAACTCAGGTAGATACTCTTTATTTAATTTGTCTTTACTGTACTTATCATTCCTTAACAAGGCTTGCGGTGCAATAATAAAATTTTCACCAATGTATATTTTAAGTTTTTTGTATTCTTTTACCTTTTCACTTATTCCTTCTTCATTACTTTTTATCTCCTTTTCATCTTCATCTCTTCCTTTAATAAATGCTTTGATAAGATTAGCAAATCCAAACTTTTCAAATTCTTTATCCATAGTTTCATTTATGGAAATTCTTGGATTCATAAAGCAAGATGATTTAGAAGTATACTCTATGAATTTATAGATAATCAGTACTCCTAACATCGATGCAGACTTAATGTTAGCCAAATTAAGTCTAAACCCCTTAGCGTTTTTGCCTGAAAGTGTAAAAACTTTATCTATATCATCTATAAATGTTTTAACAGAACTTACAGTAAAATATTTTGGTGGTGTTATTTTTTTATTGAATGAATATGTGGATGTAGTCATCTAATAATTTAGCTTCCGTTTCATATTTTTTATTTTTAGGTGAAGATACAATTGATTTGTAGTAATCTAGAAGTTCATGTGTGATTCTTAATATTGGTTTTTCAATGAATATTTTATGAGATCTACTATAAGTGTCTACTTCTTGTATTTTTTCAAGTAAAAGGTCTTTATCATGGATATCTATAAGTGATAATCCATCTAAACTTTTAAATAAGGCCTCTTGAGTTTCAATTCGTCTAGAATTTATTGTGTTAACTTTATTTATTCTAATATCTTTTGTTTCTTTTAAGTCAGCTTTTAAATTTTCTAATTGCTTTTGATACTCATTTTTAACAGTTTCTATCTGGTTATCGAACCAAATTTTCAAAACTACTCCAAGTAAAGCTAAAGAACTTGTTATAGCTCCTGTCATAAGAGCAAAAAGGAATTTATCCATTATATTTTACGGTTTCAATTATAAGGGAACTAAATATTAAAACGAATATATGTAAATACTTAAAATAAATTGAAAAGTGTTTTGAACATAATGGCATTCTAATGAATGCTAGATAAAATATATGGCCTCTAATCTTAATTAAGTTATTACAACTCATACCAAAGACATTAATTTAAAAACCATTAAATACTCTAGATTAAATAATTAGTAACAACTCTATTTAGAGAAATACATTAATTTAAAATCTCCTAAATAAATAGTTGTAGAATTTATCATTAATTGGTTTTAGTTCTATTCCTATAGCTATAAGCAAGTACAGAAATATAACTTACTTGCATTGTTTTTTAAAGATAACTTCCCTTGCCCTTCAACCCATTTACCATAGACTTACCCGTTCGGGAAATTATACCTGCTGTTAGGGAGCACCTGGCGGCGCAGAACACGCTGATCGTAAACGCACCTCCCGGAGCCGGTAAAAGCACCTTGCTGCCGCTGGCTTTGCTGGACGAGGCCTGGCTTGAGGGCCGGAAGATCGTAATGCTGGAGCCCCGGCGCCTGGCGGCCAAAACCATTGCCGAGCGCCTGGCGCAGCTGCTGGGCGAGGAGGTAGGCCAGACCGTCGGTTACCGCATCCGTTTCGAGAACCGCACCTCAGCTGCTACCCGCATCGAGGTCGTAACCGAAGGCATCCTCACCCGCATGATCCACAGCGACCGCTCGCTGACGGGTATCGGCATCGTGATCTTCGATGAGTTTCATGAGCGCAGCATTCATGCCGATGTAGCCATGGCCCTGAGCCGGGAAGCGCAGCACACGCTTCGGCCGGACCTGCGCATCATGGTGATGTCGGCCACCCTGGACATGCCCCAGCTCACGAGCCTGCTCAAGGCCCCGGTGGCGCAAAGCATGGGGCGGCAATACCCCATCAACACCATTTATACCGGCGACGCCGACGACCGCATGCTGCCCGAAATGACGGCCAAAGTCGTGCAGCAGGCCGCTAAGGAGCAGGAAGGCGATATCCTTGTGTTCCTGCCCGGTGAAAACGACATCCGGAAAGTAGAGATTATACTTCGCAAACAGCTGCGCGATGTGCAGATACACCCGCTGTTTGGTATGCTGCCCTTCGGCAAGCAGTACGCCGCCATCATGCCCGACCGCCAGGGCAGGCGCAAAGTCGTGCTGGCCACCAGTATAGCCGAGACCAGCTTAACCATAGAAGGCATTTCGGTGGTGGTGGATACGGGCTTCGGCAAAACCTCCCGCTTCGATCCGAAGTCTGGTTTGTCGCGCCTCGAAACGGTTCGCATCTCCAAAGACGCCGCCGACCAGCGTGCCGGTCGCGCCGGTCGCCTGGGCCCCGGCACTGCCTACCGCATGTGGAGCAAAACCACGCAAGAGCGCATGGCCCCGCACCGCACCCCTGAGATCATGGAAGCCGACCTGTCGAACCTGGTGCTGGACATGGCGCAATGGGGCGTTACCGATATCCGGGGTCTTACCTGGCTGAACCCGCCGCCACGCGCTGCCCTGGCTTCGGCCACCGACATGCTGCACCAGCTGCAGGCGCTGGAGCATGGCCGCATTACCGAGCACGGCAAGCGCATGCACACGCTGCCCTGCCACCCGCGCATTGCGCACATGCTGCTCAAAGCCGAAGAAACAGACCAGGTACCGCTGGCCTCCGATATTGCCGCCGTACTGGAAGAGCGCGACCCGCTGGACCGCAACGCCGGCATCGACATTAATTTAAGAGTGGAAGCTCTTCGCAGGTATAGAAAAGAGCAGGGGCAAGGCAAGCGTTTTGGCAAGATCGAGAAGATAGCCCGCTCGTACCGCCAGCTGTTTGAGGTGGAGCCAGATAACGGCACCTTCGACGAGTACGAAACCGGTGTGCTACTGGCGCATTGCTACCCCGAGCGCATTGCCTACGCCCGCCCCGGCAACAACGCACAGTTCCAGCTGGCCAGTGGGCAGTATGCCTCTGCCGGTCACCGCGACGACCTGGCGCACGAGCCCTGGCTATCTGTAGCGCACATGCACGCCGGCACCGGCGACAACCCGGGCCGTATTTTCCTGGCATCGCCGCTTAACCCGAAAGATCTTGCTCCGCTCGTAAAGCAGCAGGAAGTATACCACTGGGACGTGAACGACGGCGAATTCACCGCTTCACTGGATACCCGCATTGGAAGTATAGTTCTGCAAAGCAAGCCGCTGCCACCTCCCGACGAGAAGCACCGTGTACCGGCTATGTTGGAGGCTATCAAAGCAGAAGGTGAGCACCTGCTGGACTTCAACCACGAACTCACCCAATGGCAAAACCGCGTGATGAGCCTCCGCAAATGGCGCCCCTCCGAGTTCTGGCCCGACGTGAGCACCAGCACCCTGCTCATGACCAACTGGGACTGGCTAAAGCCCTACCTCTACGACATTGAGCACCCCGACGAGCTGATGGAACTGGAGCTGTTGCCGATACTGGAGAAGTTTTTAGATGATGAACAGAGGGCAAGGCTGGACGTGCTGGCCCCACCAACTATAGCTTTGCCGGATGGCTCAACTATAGAACTGGAGTATAAACCGGATGGCGCACAGCCGAAGCTGGAGATCAGATTGGAGGACGTGCTGGGCTGGGAGGAGAGCCCGAAAGTAGACGAAGGCGAGATGACGGTAGAGCTGGCATTGCTGACACCTGATCTGAAAGCTATTACTACTGTTTCTGATCTGGGTAGTTTCTGGAAGGGGAATTATAGAGTAATCAAACGGCAGCTGGAGGTGGTATTTCCGGAGGTGAGGTGGGAGAGAGATTAGTTTAGGAGTTTGTGAGTTAGAGAGTTTAGGAAGTTATTTCAGACCCTTAATGTCTGGCTGATTGTTTTATAGTTGCTGTGGTCCAACCACCCCTGCCCCTCCTTATCCAAGGAGGGGAGCACTTTCCTTGCTAGTTCAAAAGTAGTGACAATGTAGCTGCTGTATTATTATTTATTTGTTACTACAGGCTTCTATTGTTGAAGGTATATTCTGCACAACCAGATTTATTTATTCAGCTTTGTAGCTTTGACATATACTTACCTGTTGAAGCAATTGCTTATTTCCCGAAGTATGGCGTTTAGGTTTTCGAATACTTCTTTGTTTTCGAAGCGTAGCACCCGGATATTAAGATTTCTCAGGTATTGGTCACGTTCTTGGTCGGCTTGTTCAGCTGCGGCATGGTTATGTACTTGTCCGTCAAGTTCGATAGCTAATTGCTCAGAAGGGCAGTAGAAGTCAAGTATATAGTTTCCAACACTGTGCTGACGCCTGAACTTTTTTTCCATGAGATTACCACCCTTCAAATGTTTCCACAATTCTGCTTCAGCAGGAGTTAAGCTGCCACGTAATGCTTGTTGGTTAGCTTTTAAGTATCTGCGGTTATGTAGCATTACATAATTACCTAGAATGGGTATAAGTGTAAAAAGTCTATTAAACGAGAGAAATTAAAGGAAGTAATGGCAGTAGCTCCCCTCCTTGGACTACCGAGAAGAGATTTCGAAGGTAGCGAGCGTAGCTCTGAGGGGCAGGGGTGGTTGGACCACAGTACCTATGAAATTATAGGCTAGTCAAAAGCTGGAGCTGTGCGGTCCGCGAAGTATATTTTTACACCTTCTAACTTTCTAACTTATACTTTTCTAACTTTCTAAACTGCCTACACCCACCAAATCCTCTCAGCATCAATCACCACACCCACTTCATCACCAACAACAGCATCACAAACCGCTGAGGTTACTTTTATACTTACCCCGCTAAGTTGTACTTCAATCTCATAATGGCTGCCGAAGTATTTTATACTTGTAATCTTGCCAACCACACCTCTGCCTGTAGTTAGTTTTATACTTTCCGGGCGGAGGAGCAGGTGACCTTTTGCCTTATTATATAAACCAAAAAGACTTTTGGCTATAGTTGCAGGTACAAGGTTATATTTGCCGAAAAGAGCGGCAGTGTATTCGTTTACAGGCTGGGTATAAATGTGCTGTGGCGTGCCTTGCTGTATTAGCTGGCCCTGTTGCATTACCAGTATTTCATCGGCCCAGGAGAGGGTGTCGTGCGGGTCGTGGGAGATGAGGATGAGGGAAATGCCCAGTTCTTCGCTGAGGTCGTGAATCACCGACTTCAGCACACTTTTATGGCCCATGTCCAGGTTCGAGAAAGGCTCGTCGAGGAGCAGAAGGCTGGGCCATGAGCTTAATAAGCGGGCAAGAGCAATACGCTGTCTTTCGCCACCCGAAAGCTGGTTGGTTTTCCGCTTCGTTAAGTGGCTTATCCGGCATACTTCGTATAGTGTTTGGGCTTCTTCTTCAGATAATGTGTTGCTATACTTCAGGACTTGTTCTACCCTTAAAAACTGCGGCAACTCAAACTGCTGCGACAGGTAAGCAATCTCCGGGTGGCCGGGTACCAGTTTATCATGTGGTCCTTCTACTTTTATGTTGTCGTACAATACTTCCCCGGTACTTGGCTGCACCAGGCCGGCTATAGTTTGCAGCAGCGTACTTTTACCGGAACCGGTTTCGCCGGCAATTACCAGTTTCTGTCCTTGCTGCTGGGTAAAGCTGATGTCGTATAAAATAGGTACTCCTTCTTCCGCTACGCTAATTCCGGATACAGTTAATAAAGTCATAAGAGGTGAGAAGGAGGGGTTAGAGAATGCTTGTAAATACTTTTAAAGTCTTGTGGCCTTACTCAGCCAGGAAGTATAAGCTACAAAAGTACTCTAAAATAGGAAGTATAGCTAGCAGTGTAAGTAGGTGCCAAACCAGTTGCTTGAAGTAGGGGGCATAATAAAAGCTGCCCTGTCAGGAGCAGCCACCCACTATAGTTATTCTATGCAGAGGAAGGAGAAAAATGCACCAGCCTAAATCAGAAGAAGCAGAATCAAGCATTAAAAAAAGGTATTGATAAACGAGTTGCCTGATCGTTTACCAGTACCTTTATTGGTCGTATTATTATACCTGCAAGGATTATTACCCTTATACCTGTAGTAACTACCTAGCTTGCCAGTTTTACCTTTACAGCAACAAGCCCCTTCTGACCTTTTTCTACTTCAAAAGTAACTTTATCGTTCTCTTTTATAGTGCTTGCAAGGCCGTTCTGGTGCACAAAAATGCTTTCCTGGGTAACGTGGTCTTTTATGAAACCATAGCCTTTAGACGTATTAAAGAAAGTAACAGTACCTTTCCTGATCAGATCTTCCGGATCAGCTTCTGCCTGGCGCGATACACCGATCTGGATATCTTCCTGCTTTATTACTTTCTTCTTTTTAGTAGGATCTGGTGGCGTATCGGTAATGTTGCCAAACTCATCTACATAAGCCATCATTTCGTCAATGCCTTTTCCTTTGCTGGAGTGGGCTTTACGATCTTCTTTTTTGGCTTCTTTGTCCTGCCTTTTTCTTAATTTCTTTTTTTCTTTTTCTTTTTTGCTGAAGGTTTCCTGTGATCTACCCATTGATGATTTTTATGTTGTTCTTTTGTTTTATGCTACGGTTCAGGCAGTGCGAAAGCGGTTTACTTTGCCAGGTAATTTGTACCATTGCGTATCCACTTCTCAAAGAAGTTATTGTCGCTGAATTCGCCCGTAAGTAGTTCAAATTCATCAACATTTTTGTTTGTACGGGAATCCATAAAACTTGGTAATGAATCCTGGTTATTAGGTATCCATTCCTGCCCTTTTTTAAGAGCTACACAGATGTATTCCCGGGTGGTGGTATCAACTAAATATTTTCTGTTCATGGTATTGTTTGTAATGCATGTATAACGTGAAAGTGCTCCAAGAGCCGTACGCGTATTGGTTTTAAAGGCAGAATAAATAAAAAAGCCTTACTGAACGTAAGGCTTTTTTAAATGAGCTATTAAGCCAGACTAAGCTAACTTTACATTGACTGCGTTCAGTCCTCTCTTACCTTCTTTAAGCTCAAAAGTAACTCTGTCGTTTTCTCTGATCTCGTTTACTAAACCAGTTACGTGTACAAAGTACTCCTGATTTGAATCATCTTCTTTGATAAAGCCAAAACCTTTAGTGTCATTGAAGAATTTTACTGTTCCGTTATTCATGTTGATTTGATTAATTATACACCTACTACACATTCGCAGGCATATACGTTCATTATTTCTTACAAAGTACGATAAAAAATTTACAATATCCTTCTCTTTTATCTAAAAAGGTGAAAATTCATACTAAAAATATGAATACTATATTTTGATACTGTTTATACTTTTGATTCTGCTGATATTTGAGTAAACTTATCTGCTCTAAACCAAAGTAAAACTATAAAGCTCCGCACCATGAAGAAGCCACTATTACTTTTAAGCGCATTTGCGTTCTCTACATTATTATCCATTGCAGCTACTGCCCCCGGGCATACGCCTGGTAACAGTACATCTGTTGCTGCAGTTGCTGCTACTACTTTGCAGGTTAATACTACCCAAAGCACCATGAAGTGGAACGCCAAAAAAGTAGGAGGTGAGCACTATGGTACTATAAAGCTGGCCGCAGGCTCGCTAGAGGTGAAAGGCAATAAACTAACAGGCGGTACATTTACCATTGATATGGCTACCATTGTTGTGGAAGACATTACCCGCCCGGAGTCAAACAAAAAGCTGACAGATCATCTTAAATCGGATGATTTCTTTTCAGTTGATAAACATCCGTCTTCAATATTTAAGATTACTAAAGCCACCCCAATTGCCAAAGCAAAACCAGGCGAAGCAAACTATACTATAACCGGTAACCTGACTATAAAAGGCATAACCAACGCCATTACTTTCCCGGCTACTGTTGCCATTTCGGGCAAAGAAGCGCAGGCAGAAGCAGTAATAGAAGTGGACCGCACCAAGTATGATATTAAGTACCGCTCAGGCCTGGTAGGTACTGCAGCCGACAAAATCATATATGATACCTTTACTATAAACCTGAAACTGGTAGCCGGAGCAGAAGGACAGGCTGTTGGAAGCACTAAATAGAATTATTTAAGTTCAGGGAAAGCCTCTCTTATAAAAGGGAGGCTTTTTTGTTTAAATGGGTTAGATTTCCAAGATAAGGGTGTTGCTATAGTTGTAAGTTATAGTTTTATAGTTGCTGTTGTCCAACCACCCCTTTTATCCCCCTCTCTCGAAACAAGTTCGGGATCTTCGACTTGTCTAAGGCGGGGAGTTTTAAGTCTTTGCTATAGTTAGAATTATAGCTTCATAGCTACTGTTTTAACACCCCTGTAGTCCCCTCAAGGGGACAGTTTTGCTATTGCTATAGTTAACATTACAATTCTATAGTTACAGAGAAGGATAGGTCTCGACCTGTCCCTACGGAAATACATTGCTGAAAAAGCCAAGAATCTACACTTCTCCATCCAACTATAAATTAACTATCGAAATGATCACAGTCTTTGGGTTGAGCGCCTTGTAAATATCTGGTGCCGTAAGGTATTGCGAGGTACGAGCAAAAGAGATTTGCACAGCGCGATACCCGAAGACGAAGCCTCGCGGCCGTGAGCGCACCAAAGCCAACTATAAAACTATAGGTTAGTAGAGTTCCCAGGAATGAAAGTAGATTGAAAGTATAGCTTGGTTCAGGTAAGTAAAGACTGCAACTCATAATCTGAAATAGATTTCTCGTTATACTCGAAATGACAAGTAGAAAGCAAAACTATACTAAGCAGTAAAAAACGAAAAGCAATCCATAGTTCGAAAACTATAGATTGCTTACTCATTTAAAACAATAATCCTTTACTGCTTTGGAGCTATTTTCCAGAGCTCACCGTTTTCCTGGTCTGTTACAATATAAAGAGCTCCGTCCGGTCCCTGACGTACATCACGTACGCGCTGGTCTTTGTCTTGCAGCAGATGTTCTTCGCCGGTAACTTTCCCATCTTCGATCTGCAGGCGCACCAGCACGTGGTCTTTCATGCCACCTACAAACAAGTTATTGCGCCACCCCGGAAAAGCATCACCGGTATAAAATTGTGCACCAGACGGGGCAATTACAGGGTCCCAGTAGTACACGGGGTCTTCAAATCCTTCTTTGGTTGTTACGGCATTTGGTACAGGGCTGCCGGAATACTCTTCGCCGAAGGTTACCAGTGGCCAGCCATAGTTCTTGCCTTTTTCTATCAGGTTAAGTTCATCGCCACCCTGCGGTCCCATCTCCACAATCCATAGTTTGCCATCTGCATCAAAAGCTGCAGACTGTACATTGCGGTGTCCAACCGTCCAGATTTCAGGTAAGGCGTTGTTCTGGCCGGTAAAAGGATTACCGGGTGCAGGTTTGCCATCTGGTGTAATGCGCAGTATTTTGCCCATGTGGCTATCCATGTGTTGTGCCTGCGGACGTATCTGTTTATCTGATCTTTCTCCCAGTGTTACATATAACATGCCATCCGGTCCGAAAGCCAGGCGCGAACCATAGTGCATAGTACCCTCAAACGGAGGCATTGCCTGAAAAATAACACGTACCTGTTCCAGTCTTTTCCGGTCGCTGGATAATTTTCCGCGGGCTACACTTGTTGCGTTGCCTTTCAGGCGTGGCTCTGAAAAGCTCCAGTAGATCGTGTTATCTGTTGCGAAATTTGGGCTCAATGCCACATCCAATAAACCTCCCTGGCCACGGGCATCCACTTTAGGTAAACCAGTAATTGGCTGGCCAACCTGGCCTGTAGCAGACACAATACGTAGTCGGCCTGGCTTTTCTGTTACCAGCAGATCACCATTGGGTAGCGGCTCAACGGCCCATGGTTTCTCCAGGTTCTTAGCCAATACCGTCACATCAAATGCAACATCAGAGGTAATAGCACACGCTCTTGTCTGTTCTTTAAAAGTTGGTTTCTGGTCTGGTGAATTTGCTTCCCTGGTTTCCAGTGGTGTGCATGCTGTTTGAGCTGGGGCTGTTTGTGCTGGTTGTTCCTGCCCCTGGTCCTGACCGCTTTCCTGCTGCGTAGTTGCCTGCTGATTACAGCCGGTAAGTATGGAGGCGGCAAGTATAGTTGTAAATAAAAGTAGTCGAGCTTTTTTCATAGGTCAATTTGTTGTGGAAGGTATTCTTTTTATCAATGCTTTAGTGAAGATATTTTTACTGCATTAAGCCAATAAAGTTGAAAAAATAGAATATATTATTCTGACTATCAGTGCTGTGTGCTAAGGAGGGGATGTAGGAATAGTCTTTTATGATTTAGCATAGAACTATATTTGCCACACTTCAGACCAAAGCTGAGAATGCGCTTACAAATAATAAATAGAGATTTAACTATAAAAGAAGTGTATCTTTAATCGTATTCTAAATCTTTGTAGTGGTTTTATGATCCTGTTCCAGAATAGCCTGTTTAAATTAGATTATAATCCTGCCACTGATATCGTAGAAATAGATTACCCTGACCTGCATACTTTTCTGCTGCCAGAGATCAAGCATACAATTGAACTTATAGTTGATGTTATCAAAAGTTATGACGTAAGAAAGCTTTTGCTGGACTCTTCTAAAACAGTTTTATCTGTTGAAGCGCATGCCAGCAGAGAAATATCTACTTACCTGGCATCTGGTATCACGAGCACGCGGGTACAGAAGGTAGCACGCCTGCAAGCAAACCTGCAAAGCGTTGAAAGTACCGCCCGAAATAATATCTCCCATATACAGGAATCGCAGAAGCTGCCTTTCGAACTACGGTCTTTTACAGATAAACAGGAGGCCATAAGCTGGTTAGAAGGTAAACCGGTTAAATAGCCGGAAAAACAAAAAGGAAAAGCAACCTCAGTTACTTTTCCTTTTATAAGATGCGTTTAAACCTGAAACTTACGCTGGTAATTACTAATTAAGTGCAACTGAGTTTACCAGATCGTTGCTTGGCAGTTCCTTCTCCATTGTTTGCTGCTCCGGATGGAAGGTTTTAATTACCTTAGCCGGGTTACCGACAGCTACTGAGTTATCAGGTATATCTTTCACAACAACAGAGCCGGCACCAATCTTTACATTATTCCCAATCTTAACAGGGCCAATAATACATACATTGCACCCAACTTCTACATTGTTTCCTAATACTGGCGAATCAGAATAAGAACCATCCGGGTAGCGTACGTTACCCAAGGTTGTGGAATGCCTTAAAAAACAATTCTCGCCGATAACAGAACAACCGTTTACCACCAGTGCGTGGCCGTGGCCCAGATAAAAGTTTTTGCCAACTTTGGTCCAGTGCGGGAGTTCTATGCCCATAAACCACTCTACCAGCAGCTTGTAAAAGATAAGGTAAGGGAGCCAGATTACTCGGAAAAGTTTGTTTTTGGAAGCAGGGTGAGCCAGGCGGAACAACACCATAACCAGTCTGCCTTTCAGGTTACCCTTATTAACAGCCCAGTCCTGAAATACATATGACATATCGGATTTAAGCTTAATATGTGTGGCAATACGAGATACAGGTAACCGCCGTTGCGCCAGTTCAGGTATAAATTGTTAACCTTTTTAAAAGTATGCCAGGCAGTAAAGTATAACCTCTGTTTACTGGTAACACAGGAAGTAAATTTCAGGTGTATACATGCTGCCTGTGAACCTGAAGCTGATGTACAGATTAGTGTTAAATCGGTTCATTTACGGCTTCAAGCTCCCTGATCCGCCACGGGCTGCCTACAATCCAGATGAGATCGTTTAGCTGGAACACGTAATTGGACTCTGGATTGAGAATGCGTTGCCCTTTGCTTTCGATACCAACTATAAGGCCTTTAGTGCGTTCCCTGATGCCGGATTCACGGATAGAAGTATGCAGCAACGGCGATGTTTCTGACACTACAAGCTGCTGTAGCTTTACATCTTCTGCCTTGTCCATATTCTTTTTGTTGTCTGATTCTGCCTGAATGAAATTCCTGAACTTTTCTATTTGCTCATCTGATCCGAAGACATAGACCTTATCTCTCGGGAAAACCATTTCCTGGTGGGTAGGAGCCATAATGGTACGGTTTCCTCGTTCAATAACTGCTATGTTCACGCCATACTTTTCACGTATCTGCAGGTCCATCAGGCTTTTGCCTACCACCGCCGATTCAGGAGAAATGTCAAAGCTGGTAAGGTGTACATCCCAGGGCGTAATAGAGTAGTGCATTTTGCTGGCTTCTCTTATTTCCCGCGCATTCAGGTTCGACATAAACCGATGCTCGATCCGGATGTAGAATTGCTGTATCTTTTTTGAGAATGCGATCAGAATAGCGATAATCACTAACCCAACCACCAAAGACACCTGTACCGGGAAGAACTGGTTTAACAGGAACCCAATAAAAAGCAAAGAGAACCCAATCCGGACAAAATCTATTACGATAAGCAGGCTGCGGTAATTCCGGTTGGCCCATAATCTGCCCAGTGCTTCTTTCTGCGGATGATATACAGCGAAAGCCCATAAGAAAGGCGCCATAAATAACAGGGTAATAGCAGTTGTAATAATATCTCCTACTGGGCCTTTTATTACATTTTCTGTAATAACCGGATTGAGGAAACGGGCAGACAGTAAAACAATAGCAATAATAATAACCGAATAAAGCAGCAAGTTAACTACATATGATCTTAGTACCAGTTTCCAATCGCTGGTAGTATGGATAACCTGCGCACCGGAGCTATACTTGTTCAGGGATTTTTTCCACCTTTCGGGAAGTACAGAATCCAAAAACCTATAGACCGGCGTGGACACCTTGATCATATACGGTGTGGTGAAGGTGGTAATGGCAGAAACCGCCACAGCAACCGGGTACAGAAAATCGCTGGTAACATTCAGGGTCAGGCCAAGTGTGGCAATGATAAACGAGAACTCGCCGATCTGCGAAACGCTCATACCAGACTGCACCGATGTTTTCAGGCCCTGACCAGCTATAAGTCCGCCCCCTGTTATACTTAAGGCTTTACCTACCAGCGTAACCACTGTAATAATGGCAATAGGCCCGGCATAGGTAAGTATAGTTTCAGGATTTATCAGGATGCCAACCGATACAAAAAATATAGCTCCGAAGAGGTCTTTAACAGAGGCAATAAGGTGTTCAATTTTTTCTGCTTTGGTAGTTTCGGCAAGTATAGAACCCATGATAAATGCACCCAGTGCCGGGGAGAAACCAACCTGTGCTGCCAGGATAACCATAAGCAGGCACAGTGCCAACGACACGATCAGCAATGTTTCATCATTCATCAGCTTACTTGCTTTCCGCAGGAAAGTAGGGATAAGGAAGATGCCTGCCAGAAACCACACTACCAGGAAAAAGCCTAGTTTTAGTACGGCAGCTATCATTTCTGAACCGGCAAACTGCTGACTGACAGCCAGGGTAGAGAGTAATACCAGCAACAAAATGGCTACCAAGTCTTCTACTATCAGTATGCCAAATACAAGGCCGGCAAAGCGCTTCGACTTAACTCCCAATTCATCAAACGCCCGGATAATGATTGTGGTGGAAGAAATTGAAAGTATACCACCCAGAAAGACACTGTCCATGGTGGACCAGCCAAGGAGTTTACCGGTAAGATAACCAAGCAGCAGCATTACCACTACCTCTACCAGCGCCATAATAGAAGAGGCACCGCCAACTTTTACCAGTTTCTTAAAACTGAATTCGAGGCCAAGGCTGAACAGCAGAAATATTACGCCTATCTCGGCCCAGATCTTTATGTTTTCAGTATCGATTATAGTTGGAAATATGGCGACATGCGGCCCGACCAACAAGCCGGCAATGATGTAGCCTAATACCAATGGCTGCTTTAATTTTTTAAAAAGAAGGGTGGTAATACCTGCAGCGCAAAGTATAAGCCCTAAGTCTGTTATTAGATGTGGAATGTGTGTCATAGTGTTGTTACAGCCCGATAGCTATAAATACTTTGGAATAAGTAAAAAAGATAAAATGCATGATGGAAATGTGCAGACACAGATCTATAGCTAAGTCAGCACAGATCTGAAGCAATAGCTAACAGGGGATGTTAACTACAGTTAAATGCTTTTAAAGTAATCCAATGTAAAGCTAAGGGGCATTAGGACATACAGCTACCAGTAACAGTTTCTGTACACAGGTATACCAGTAAGTATAACCGGAATAGGGGAGGTAGGCTATAGGTTGAGCTGAAAAAGAGGGCAGCTCTCTTGCTGCAAACGATAATGGCTGCGGGTGAAACTTTGCAGCATAGGATGCAGGTGCAGCATCCAGGAATACATGGCTTGTTTTACCCTGCTCCTCAGAACGGCTGATCTCTTCCCGCGCATGAGCCAGCGCTGCTGCGTGTTTACCTGTAACTACATTCAGCAGAAAATCATAAACAATCACCTCATGGCCCGGCAATGTAAGTGCCCATAGCAGCATTACCCACATCAGCGGGTATTTAAGGTAAATGCTTATACTTTTCTTATAACTTATCATCCTTGTCATTCCAAAAATAATAAGAATCAGGCGTTTTTGTTTTAGCTATTTTGAAAAACAAGCATGAAAGCAGCGGAAATTTTAACCGGAGAAGCTTATATGTACTGCGTGTGAGTTGTATAAAAATTAAAGACCACTACTTCACCTGCTGATTGAAATAGTGGTCTTGAATCAGAATTAAACCTGCTTAGTTCTTCATTACATTAGCAGGAAAAATACTTTTAAGCAGCTTTTTTTCTGTTGCCGATCCAGTTCTTTATAACTCCAATAATTGGCGGTGTAAGTGATAGTGCGATAATACCAAGTATAAGCAGCGTAAAGTTTCTTTTCACAGCTGGGATGTTGCCGAAAATATAGCCTACCACCATAAAGAACGAGATCCAGATGATGGCTCCAATTACGTTATAAGAAAGGAATTTGCGATAATTCATTTTACCTATACCTGCTACAAAAGGGGCAAAAGTTCTTACTATAGGCATAAAACGGGCATAAATAATGGTGCGGCCGCCATACTTCTCATAAAACTTATGTGTTTCGTCGATATGCTTTCTGCGCAGGAACCAGAAGTCGCGGAGGTAAACCCTATCACCAATTTTAGTACCGGTATAGTAGTTGAATGAGTCGCCAAGTATAGCTGCCACGCACAGCAGTACCATCAGCAAAGTAAAGTTTAACCCATACTCCGGTACAGCTGCCAAAGCACCTAAGGCAAACAGGAGAGAGTCGCCCGGCAGAAAAGGCGTAACTACTAACCCGGTCTCACAAAAGATGATCAGAAACAGAATTAGGTAGATCCAGTTTTTGTATTCTTTAACCAACTCAACAAGGTGTTGGTCTATATTTAATATAAAATCAATCAGGTAGTGAATAAACTCCATTCGGGATTGTAAGGGTTAACAGTAAGGTAATAAGTTTAAAGCAAGCGCATCATGTATGTCAGCCGGGCTAGACATGCCAATTTAGCGCAAGTTAAAGCATAAAACTTAAAAGCTTAAATTAAAGATGGAGTTTTGGAGTGGGTCAACTTAAGTAAAGCAGACTTAATTAAGGAAAATGGCCTTAAGGCAAATTTAAAAAGATAAAATTTATTTAAAGTTGAAATACCTGTCTTAATCCTGGTGTTGGAGTTTATACCCTGGGTTATGGTGCACCTGGTTCTACGTAATCTTGAGTAGCTATTTGATTCGGGTCTGTAGCATCATTATTTTCTTAAGTAGCATCAACCGCTACAAATGATACCAATACTACCAATAGTTTCCAGCTCTTCATTGCAATTGTTTTCATAGTTGTTTTAGGTTAGATCGCATTTACTGAATAATGAAAGTAAAGCACTGTAATTATAAGTTTCTGCCTTTTACTTTCTAATTCACTTCTTTAATTACGACGGCTTTACGTCAATATTGTCTTAGCCTCTATACGCCTGGTAATGTCAGAAGGTCAATATTAATGGTTAAATACGTATTTATCGCGGCATACTTCGGCAGTTAATACTATTAGACTTACTAACAACACTGTTATTTCGTAAGCGTGTAAAACCCATAACTAAAACATGAAAGCGAACACCAGACGATTATATGCAGATGTAGAATTCCTGACATCCCAGACACCACCAAGAAACTACCGCAACTTGGGTACATTAGAAGAGGCGGCGCGGTACATAGGGGAGGAGTTTAGTAAAGCAGGAGCTGCACCTGAGGTACAAAAATGGGTGGCAGATGGGAATGAGTATAAAAACATTATAGCTTCTTATAACCCTCAAAAAAACAGAAGGCTTATAGTTGGAGCCCATTATGATGTGTGCGGAGATCAACCCGGCGCAGATGATAATGCAAGCGCTGTAGCCGGCTTACTAGAACTGGCCAGACTTACCTTCGCACAGCAACCCGAACTGGACTATCGCATCGACTTTTTAGCGTATTGCCTGGAAGAACCACCATACTATGCAACAGGGTTAATGGGGAGCTACATCCATGCCAGGTCCTTGCACGACGATAAAGTAGATGTTATCGGGATGATTTGCCTGGAGATGATCGGGTATTTTTCTGATGAGCCCGAATCGCAACCCTTTCCTTCGCCGGAACTGGCAAAGCTTTACCCGCATGTGGCCAACTTTATTATAGTTGTAGGAATCGAAAAGTATGCTGCATTTAACAACAAAGTACATCAGCTGATGTCAGAAGATTCGGGTATAGATGTACAGGTAATTCATTTTCCTGTGGGCGAAGGTCTGGCAGGTATGTCTGATCAGCGCAACTACTGGAAGTTCGGGTATAAGGCGCTTATGATCAACGATTCATCTTTTATCAGGAATCCGAATTACCACATGCCTACAGACACGATAGAAACACTTGATTTTGCTAAAATGACGGAAGTGGTAAACAGCACCTACAAAGCAATTACCAATATACTTTAGAGCTTTAGGTATTTTATACTTTGCACAACCTGGTTAGCTACATCTTAAAAATCCTGGCCCAGCGATATCTGCCCTACATGTTTAAGCTCGTTCAGGTCTTTGTAAAACTGTTTTACGTGCAGGTTTTCCGGAACAAATACGTATAGTTTTATCGTAGAGTGCTGTTTGCCTTTTGCCTGAACAACATTAATATTCTTTGTAATGATATCATGCTTTTCCAGTACAGATAAGATCTTGCTGGTTTCAATTTTAGCAGATTGGAAGTTTACCTTCAGTGTTTTAAGAGAGCCTCCGTTAAAGAACTTCTTCCCGACTTTATCAAGTATAGCCAGCACAAAAAGCAGGAGCAATGTCACAACTATAGCGGCTTCGTACATACCCACGCCAACAGATAAGCCCACAGCTGCTACCGCCCAGATAGTGGCTGCCGTAGTTAAACCATGCGTACTTCCTCCTAGCCTGAAGATAGCGCCTGCACCCAGAAAACCTATACCTGATACCACCTGGGCAGCAATCCGGCCGGGATCAACATTGCGGTAATCTGTAAATGTTTGGGGGATATAAACAGAGATGAGCATCAACAGACAAGATCCGGCAGAAATGATCATATGCGTTCTTAAGCCGGCGTTCTGCCGCCTGCTTTCGCGTTCCCATCCTAATAAGCCACCAAGTAACGTGCTTAAAAGTAATCTAATAACTATAGTATAAGAGTTGATCTCTGTCGATTCTAGTAAGGCCCAATCCATATAAAGCTCCAGGTATAAATAGCTATATAGAGTTTACTGCAGACTTTACTGAAAGTTTTGCTTTTATGCTGTTAATTACCCGTAATGCTTCTTTTATCGATTATGATATTGAGTGCGAGTGAATTAGCATTAATCTACTTCTACATACTTTTTATCTTCGTTCATGCGCACAATTTTAGGCTGAAAGGTGCCAATTACTTCAACCAGATCCCGCTGGTAATCCATTACCTTATAAATATCTTTATAGGCCATTGGAGCTTCGTCCAAACCGGCACCGACCAGATCTACGCCGGCTTTCTGAAGGTGCTTTCGCATCTCCTGAGGGGAAAATGTTTTAATAGCCTGTGTTCTGGACATAACACGGCCAGCACCGTGTGAGGCAGAGTTGATAGCCGCAGTTTCGCCTTTACCACGCACAATAAACCCGGGTGTAGCCATAGTTCCCGGAATAATACCCAGCACATCTTTACCTGCCGGCGTAGCTCCCTTACGATGCACAATTACTTCCTTGCCGAACTCATTTTTCTCTTTCCATGCAAAATTATGATGATTCTCTATTCTGAGGATGGGTGCTTCTCCAAGCTGTGCCGCCAGGCGCTCATGTATCTGGTGATGGCAGGCCGATGCATAGTCACCAGCCAGGTTCATAGCAAGCCAGTATTCTTGTCCGGCTTCGGTATCAAGATCCAGCCACGCCAGGTGTTTAGCTTCCTGTGGAAGAGGGCAGGCATCCATGGCTACTTTCGTGTAGTAACCTGCAATGTTAGCTCCCAGTCTTCGGGAACCGGAGTGTGAAAGTATAGCCAGGTATTTGCCAGCAGGCAGCTCAAATTCGTTTGCACTGTCATGGATCTCTACGGTACCAAATTCCACAAAATGGTTTCCGCCACCAGATGTGCCCAGTTGCAGGTAAGCACGCTCTTTTAGTTCACGTACAACTGGTATCTCATTAAATTCAGGGCGACTCATTATTTCATGATCCATCGGTCTTTTAAAAGAAGTATTTCCAAAGCGGGTGCTGTCAGTAAGCATTTTAATGAGCTTTTCCCGGTTCTTATCTATAAACCCTGTGTGTATATCAAAAATACTCATGCTCATGCGGCAGCCAATGTCGACACCAACACCATAAGGTATAACTGCATTGTGCGTTGCCAGCACACCACCTACAGGTAAGCCATATCCCTGGTGTGCATCGGGCATCAAAGCACCCCCTTGTGTTACAGGCAGGCGCATGGCAATGTTCATCTGATCGAGAGCTCCCTGTTCTATACCTTCTGCCCCATATATGGCATACTTCTGCTTTTCTGTTTTAAGGGCAATAGGTTCTGACTCTTTGCGTGAAAGTATAGCCTGGGCAAGAGGAGCCAGCGTTGTATGCATCTGGTATTGCTCAGGGGCAGCCAATACATCCTGCAGCAATTCTATCTGGTGAAGTTTAGGTAACTCGGTAAAGTAGGTATGGATAATGTTTAACGCAGTGCCTGTTGGCTTGCCGGTTGGAAACCCCAGGGCCATTAAATCTTTAGATGCCAGTTTATCTGATTTCTGCTTGCTCTTCTTTGTCTTCTTCATAATTATCCTTTGACACGATAACTATGATGTACGAGTGGTTAATATAATGGATGACCACTTCCTTAACAGAAGGACCCCTTGGAGGTTTACTTTATATTGACATAAAATATAAAAGAAGGGGTGCTAAAACAGGAGAGCTGTGGGGTATATAGCTGGGGTGAAGCAAAAGGTTGTTTATGAAATTGCTGTAAATAAGAAAAGGCTCCCCGTCTGGGAGCCTTTTTTATATGATAAGTTTATAAAAACTTTTCAACTTTTAGCCATTCTCTTTTACGGGGCTGTTTTAGGTAAGGTTACAAAGAGTTAAAAAATATTTTAATTTTTTTTCCGACAGCCTAATAGACAAAGGCTTTAGGGTTATGATAGATCGTGCTGCCAATAATTTCGTAAAGTGTTGATAGATTGGTTCTTTTCAGGTATGTATACTTATCCCTTCCGAAATAGCTTCAACTCAAATAGTTCTGGAATGAAAAATTTACTCAAAATTCGTTACCTCTTTTTGATTGCGGTTATTTTCACGCTCCTGAATTCAACTTTCTTCCTTATTTCCGGCGTCATTGAATCCATTCATGGCTTTGAGATCTTCTTTAGGAAACTGGTATCCGGCGAAAAAATTCTCATCGGTATTTATTTCATGGAGGCGCTGGACAGGTTTCTGATTGCCTTTGTATTTATGATCTTCGGCTTAGGGATATGGAAACTCTTTTTTGTTAAAAATGTAGATGCTAAAAACCTGCCGGATTGGCTTCAGATAGAATCTTTTAAAGACCTGAAGGTGCTGCTTTGGGAAACCATTATGGTAACGTTGGTGGTATTTACAATTTCGCTAATAGTAAATACTACCGCAATGAAAGGCTCTGTAACAGATAGTTTAAACTGGAACGCATTAGTACTTCCGTGCGTCATCCTTATCTTATCAGTAAGTCTGTACTTTATGCGGAAGCATTGATGTTATCTGGTTTTCAGCTTTGGCAGAATTAAGTTAACATCTGGAATTAAACATAAGCTGGCTGACACAGTACGTCAGCCAGCTTATGTTTTTATTTATTCACTATACTTTGCAGGAAGTCCTGTACTTCCTTTGTGTCATAATCGGCCATACCTTCCTGTTTGGCTACGATCTTGCCTTCCGGTGAGATGATGAACGTAGTAGGAATGGAATTGGAGTAAAACTCCTTCGGAAACTGGCTGGCCGGCATGTATACCGGGAACGTATAGCCTTTCTTGTTAATAAACTTCTTCACTTTTTCCATGACAGCTTCATCTACCGAGAGCATCACGAAGGCAATTTTGTCTGATCCCACTTTTTCGTAGAGGCTCTGGATGTTCGGCATCTCGGCCACGCATGGAGGGCACCAGGTAGCCCAGATGTTCATAAACACTACTTTGCCTCTAAGGCTTTCGAAGCTAACGGTTTTGCCATCCAGACCCACCATCTGAAAACCGGCGCCAACCATTTCACCGGATGCCATATCTGAGGATTCATCAGGGGCAGTCAATTGCTCCGGAACATCGGCATTTTTAATACCGGCTGCCAGCAATAAACGCTGCACCTGCCCAATGCCTTCGGTGTGCAGACCAGTTAAGTATAAAACGCCAAAAACTGCCAGCATCACTACCCAGCCCGGTATATTTTTTATTGAAAATTTATCCTTGTTCATCTTTTATAAAATTAACACATTTCAAGCATTTATTCTGGAAGTGAAGCAGGGTAAAACGAGGTGTACTTTGTTATGAGGTCAGTCCCTTTGTGCACCAACAGCAAGTATAGTTTTAAGTTAAAACTGTCGGGGAGGAGTTTGCTCTTTTCCAATGTGGGGGAAGTATGTTGATTTATACCTGTAAGTATACTTGTATCCATAATTAGTTTTGAAAGTAGGCAATCAGGTAGCCTGAAGCAAACGAGTACTGCATTCCTTGCTGTGCCACAACAGCTTTTTGGTGCAACACATGCGCATTTCAGAGAGAACTCCAGCCCCAATCGTAAGTATAGCCGTTCCGATAATAACCGCTGGAAGCCCGAATAGGTCGCTGAACACGCCGGCAGCCACTGCTCCGGCCACATAGCCAAAGTCACGCCAGAATCTGAAAATGCCCAGGCTCTGCGGACGCTGCACCGGGTGCGTATTTTCGGCCACCACTGCCAGAAAGTTTGGGTAAACCATAGCGGTACCGGCCCCAAGTATAACCAGTGCTGCTACAAGTATAGGGTAATAATCTGCAAACAACAGCATACCAATGGCCAAGCCCTGTATCATCATGCCCAAGCTAAGCAGCTGCTTTTTACAAAGTATATCGCCCAGCCTGCCGGTTACCAGTTGCCCCAATCCCCATACAGCCGGGTAAATACCAGCCAGTAAGCCGGTTTCGGTTAATGTGTATCCTTTGGTTGTCAACAGTACTGGCAGCAGTCCCCAAAGTATACCGTCATTCATGTTGTTTACAAAACCATTAAGGGTAACAGAGCCCAGGTTGGGGTGGCGGAAGGTGGTGTCTTTCCAGATGTTTTTTAGCAGGGGAATAGAAGTTTGGGCAGCTTCTGTTTGCACGTGGGCATGGGTATCGCGGACAAAAAACAATGTTAGCAGCAAACCAACTATAGAGAAGCCAATGCCCGGAACAAATGCATATGTTACATTACCTGAAGTAGAAGCAATATACCCTGCTAGGAACGCAATCAGCCCAACCGCCAGGTAACCAGCGAACTCGTTAATGCCCATGGCCAGGCCGCGATTCTTTTCGCCTACCAGGTCAATTTTCATTACCACAGTAGCCGACCATGACAGCCCCTGGTTAATCCCCAGCAACAGGTTTGCAACTATTACCCACCACCAGTTAGCAGCATACAGCAAGAGCCATGGCACCGGCAGAGCAAACAGCCAACCGATCAGGAGCAACTGCTTGCGGGTAAACTGCAGCGTAAGCCGTCCCATCAGCATATTAGCCATTGACTTAGCGAGGCCAAAGGCAACTATAAACGAAAGAAGCGCCGTGTGCCCGTTTATGCCAAAAACTATTTCAGCAAACTCCGGAATTACAGAGCGCTCCAATCCTACCATAGCACCAACAAAACCGTTTACCAGCACAAGCAGCCAGAACTGGCCTGCGTTTTCTCTTAATCCGAGTCTGGTAGCTGCAGCGTTTTCCATAGTTTAGGTTGTCAGTTGATCGTTGTTGTGATATGCCTGAAAGCCACCGCCTGTAGCAAATGGCATTCAGACCATACTTCACTTTTGCCAACGTATAGTTTAGTGCGGTAGCTTGTCTTTGATAACACCGTAAGTATATGTACCAGCAATTGCACCACCTATAGCCAGTAAAATTGCCCAGTAACCATGGCCAATATTTACAAATAAGGGTCCGGGGCAGGCGCCTGTCAGTGCCCAGCCTAACCCGAAGATGATACCACCTATCAGGTAACGCGGAACAGATTTCTCTTTAGGAGTGAAAACAATCGGGTTTCCCTGGTAGTCGCGTAGTTTGTATCTCTTAATCAGGTACGTGATGATCACACCAAGTATAACTGCTGTACCAATAATGCCATACATATGAAACGACTGGAAGCGGAACATCTCCTGGATACGGAACCACGAAATAGCTTCCGATTTGCTCATCACGATGCCGAACAGAATGCCGGCAAGTATAAATTTTAATCCTTTCACGGGACAGATAATTAAGAATTAGGAATTAAGAATTATGAATGCAGTTGGCTGCTTTAGCTTATGCATTAGTAGTTCTAATTAACTGATAACTGTTTATGGTTAACTGCACCCTATTAAAAAATCAGCGGCAAAAAAAGCCAGGTAGTTATCAAACCACCGATAAAGAAACCGATCACGGCAATCAGGGAGGGTAGCTGCAGGTTTGATAAGCCGCTGATCGCGTGCCCTGAAGTACAGCCGCCAGCATAGCGGGACCCAAAACCTATAGCAAAACCACCCAGCAGTAATACTAGGAAACCCTTAACCGTCAACAGCGCCTCTAAGCTAAAAAGCTCTTCGGGTTGCATACCATTAGGTGCTGAAATACCTATTTGGCGCAGGTCCTGAATAGTTGCCTGTGAAATCTGAACTGCTTCTCCATTGGATAGGAACTGTGAAGAAATCACTCCACCAAGTATAGCCCCTACTAAGAATAACAAATTCCAGGTCTGCGAGCGCCAGTCAAAATCAAAGAACTTATGTTTTTTACCTGCACCGCAGGCAGCACAGATTACACGAAGATTGGACGAAAATCCAAATGATTTCCCGAAGAACAATAGCAGTAACATCACGAAGGCGATCACAGCTCCCGATGTGTACCATGGCCATGGTTGCCTTAATAGCTCTAACATATTTATAGTTTAAGTTAATAGTATAGTTTACAAAAGCAGGGAAGGAGCTCGTTCACAGACTCCTTCCTTTAGCTGCTTTAGAATTTACGTTAATGAGGCCAGGCACTTATCCCACCTGACAGGTTATAAGCTTTAAAGCCATGCGCTGTCATCAGGTCGCAGGCGGAGCCGCTTCGGTTACCGCTACGACAGAACACAAAATACTCTTTTCCTTTATCAAGTTGCTGCAGTGCCTGCTGAAATTGTGGTGAAGTTACATCCAGGTTACTTGCTCCCGGAATGGTGCCCGACGCAAATTCCCCGGCTGTACGCACATCCAGCAACTCAGCGTTTAATGCATTTTTATTCTTTGTTTTAAAGGTGCTTCCGTCCAGGTCTTCGTAGTTTTTTGGAGCGGATTTAAATATATTAAACATGCTGATTTAGTTTAAGTTTTAAAGTTGATTTCACTACAAATGTCGGAAGATGGGCAGCGTAGTTCAGTGACTTTGGTCACGTATGGGTTTAAGAGAAAAATACCTCCTTAGCAATGATGTACATACCCATCACGAGCACGAACCAGCCAAAAGAAGTTTTTAGTTTATCTGCATGTATCTTAGTAGAAAGGAATGAGCCGATAAAAATACCAGCAATAGAAATGGTAGAAAAAGTAGCCAAGAACACCCAGTTAATTTCGTAGTTGTAGATATCACCTATAAAGCCGAACAACGATTTAGCAGCAATAATAAGCAGCGAAGTACCCACGGCCATCTTCATATCTAATTTACTGAACAGCACAAGCGCCGGGATGATGAGAAAGCCGCCACCTGCACCTACCAAACCGGTAAGTGTACCTACCACCAAGCCTTCGGCCAGGATGCCTCCATAGTTGAACTTTGGCTTTGGGTGCGTTTCTGTTTTATCGGTATGCTCCACATCTAGTGCAGTATCAATGTTTTCGTCTACTGCATCAACAGGTTCTGCCGGCACTTCTTTTTTCTTTCTGATCATCGAGATAGAAGCAAATACCATCAGGGCCGCGAAGAGCAACATCAGCAATACGCCTTTGGTAACTATAAAATCCCCTACCGAAAAGATGTTTTCAGGGATGGCTGGTACAATGTAACGTCGAGTGGCATACACTGCAACTATAGAAGGCAGACCAAACACAAGCGCTGTTTTTAAACTCACCAGCCCTTTTTTGTAGAACTTATAAGAGCCAACCAGGCTGGTAAGTCCAACTATAAACAGCGAATAAGCGGTTGAGATAACAGGGTTAAGGCCGATTAAATAAACCAGTACCGGCACCGTAAGTATAGAACCGCCGCCACCTATCAGCCCAAGAGACAGACCAATAAGCATTGCTGCGATGTATCCAAGTATTTCCATTTTGTTCAGTTTGTAAGTTAACAGTGCAAAAGTACACTTAGCAGCAACTATGCGCAGTGACTCTTGTCACAGAGGGAGGCTTTTAGTTAAAGAGGGAAGAGTTAGAGAAGTATGAATTTTTGAGTGAAGCAGTAGATTAAAGTTTTCTTAATTACGCTTTCTCAAAAGTATAAATCCTAATAAAAAAGAGCTAGAAAATTGCTGCATCTCAACTCTCTAACTCTTCCTTCTCAAACTCTTACTTCTAAACTATGTCCAGGTCTTGTACTTCGATGTAGTTGCGGTGCAGTGTAATGGCACCTTTCTGTTCCAGCTTTTTAAGGAGGCGGGAAATCACTTCGCGGGAGCTGTTGAGTTCGTCGGCAATTTGCTGGTGTGATAGTTTTACTTGGTTGCCGCTTACTTTTATGTGGCGTTTCAGGTAAAAAATAAGGCGTTCGTCTAAACCTTTAAAAGCGATACTATCTAAGGTTTGCAACAGCTCTTCAAAGCGCTGGCGATAAGACGCGATCACAAAGTTGTGCCAGCTTTTATACTTGCCCAGCCACAGTTCTGATAGGTGTGACGGTACCAACAGTACTTCCGCGTCAGTTACTGCCTTCACCCTGATCTGGCTTTTCTCGGTACGGGCGGTACACATCATAGAGAGGGCGCAGGCATTGCCCGGCTCCAGGTAATACATCAGGAACTCATTGCCTTCAACGTCTTCGCGGTATACTTTTAAAAGACCACGGAGTAACAGCAGGGTAGAAGTAATGTATTGCCCGCTGCGCATCACTTCTTCACCTTCTTCCGCTTCTTTCAGAGTGCTTTGTGCCAGCAGTTCGTCCAGCAGTTGGTCTTCCAGTTCTGGGAATTTCTTTTGAATGAGTTCTTTGGGCAGTGTCTGCATGTGCAACACGTTATGTGGGGCAAATTTGATTTGTGAAGCTGTAAAAGTATAAAAGCTGCGGATCAGGACCTCACCACATTTAAAACGCCTTCTGCGGTAGTTGCCCCTAAAATTTTGTTGTAGTCGCCACGAAGAGCTTTCAGTGCCTGGCGTTCCTCGTCTATTTCTTTCCGCGTTCTGAAACCCAGCTTACGAAGTACAGGCAGTGGCGGACACCAGCCCTGCAAACCATGTTGCAGTAGAAATGAAGCAACTATACCTGGCAAAATAAACCAGCGTTTATTTTGGGTAGCTCCTAATACCAAACCTGTTAAGGCGAGGGTAGAGGCATTTACTTCCAGGGCGCGTTCCAGGTCCCATTCTTTGTTTAATTTCTTCAGGCGCTTTTCAATTTTTTTAGGAGAATCGTAGCCATAGCGGTTTATGTTGTCTAAGGTCTTTTCATCTATCTCCCGGTTGGCTGCATCTGTAGAGCTGCGTCTTACACGGTCTTCCTGATGCTTTCTGTTTGTTTCCATAGTTCTCGTTTTTTATTGCTATACGGTCAGCAACTTGCAGCAGGTTAAATGGCATGGAAACAAATAAATAGCCGGTGCATGAAAAGTATACACCGGCTATTTATTTAAAGCTATTATTTCGGACCGTCCTTAAACTGGTTTACAGCTTCGCTCAGGTCCAGCACGTTGGCTTGTGGTAAGGCTGCTTCTACGATGCTGCTACCGGCTGCCGAGCGGTAACCACCGGCACAATGCACCACCACTGGCTTATCTGCCGGTATTTCTTTAGCACGTTCGCGCAGCTCCGGTAACGGAATGTTAATGGCCTTCCCGAAGAGCTTGCCTGCTTTTACTTCCGAAGTGTTGCGGATGTCTACAATGGTATAATCGTCCTGGTGCTCGCGGAAAGCCGGTACATCCATTTCAGGAGTTTGAACTTCTTGAGCAGTATCCAGTACAAACGCACCTTTGATCAGCAGTTCATAGCCTATTTTGGCTGCTTTGGCTATCAACTCTTTTAATTGTGCTTCGCTCTCGGCTGCCAGGTAATACTGTTCTTCCGGCCCAACTATACTTCCCAGCCAGGTCTCGAACTTACCCCCGTTCTGGATGTTGATGGCACCTTTGTAATGTCCTTTCTTGAAAACCTTTTCGTTTCGGGCATCCACTATCAGAGAACCATCTTCCGGTTTATAGTTCTTCTCCAGCAGTTTCACGCCTTCTATACTTGGTTGATAGGCTGGTGCACCTTGCTTGTTCAGGCTCACGTCATAGCCAAAGTACTTGGGTATAAAAGGCTGGTCTTCGGGCAGGATCTTTACAAATTCATCCTCGCTCATTTGCTGCAGGGCATAATTGCCTGTTTTCTCGGCACCGATGGTGCTTGAGTTGGCATCGCTTAGGGCTTTGCCACAAAGTGAACCGGAACCGTGGGCAGGGTAAACCGTGACGCTGTCGTCTAGCTTCATTAGTTTTTCGCGGGTGCTGTGGTACATCTGGCGGGCCAGTTCTTCGCGTTTGGCTGTAATGTTACCGGCACTCTCCCGCAGGTCCGGGCGACCCACATCGCCTATAAACAGGGTGTCGCCGGTGAACACAGCTTTGTCTTTGCCTTCGTGCTCGAGCACAATACTGATGCTATCGGGCGAATGGCCTGGTGTGTGCAGCGACCGGAGTTTTATTTCTCCCAGTTGCAGCTCAGCGCCTTCATCAAAAGCGGTATGCTTATAATCGGCACCTACCAGGCTGTGGGTATAAATAGTGGCACCAGTTTTCTGGGAGATCTCCAGGTGCGAGCTTACAAAATCGGCGTGCGGGTGCGTCTCGATCACACCAACTATAGTAGCATTGTTTTCGGTGGCGTAATTATAGTAGGGCTGCGGATCGCGGGCCGGGTCAACAAGTACTACCTGGTTTGCCTCCTCGCTTAGAATGGCATATGCGTAATGCGCTAATCCTTTGTCTTCGAACTGTTTAATTTTCATTAGTTTTCAGTTGTTATAGTTTGTTAATGCCGGGAGTTTATACTTGCTCCCCATTATGTACTACAAAGGTAGAGGGTGTAATGCCGCAACACAGTGACGTTTGTCACACAGCACGGCCCGCTAATAGTTTATACTCATCAGCATTTGGTGCATCCGCTTATACTTATACTTTACAGGTCCTGTAAACCAGTGATTAACAGAATTGACTAGTACTTATCTATACTTGAACCCAGTTAGTGCAATACTGACTGAGTAAGAAATTGAAAGTCATCGTAGAACCTGATTATTTTTACAGGAGGTATTTTGAAATAGTTGAGTTTCGAAACCGAAAATGGATCCACGCTTGGTGTGCATCAGCATTCGGCAATAAAAAAACCGGACCTGTTTTATAGTTCAGGCCCGGTTCAGATCAGGTATCTAGCTTATATTATAAAATTATACCAGTGCTTGAGATAAGGTTTTCTCAGGTTCTACTATCTGTTCAAGCAACTGTTCAACTTTCTCAGTTTCAACTACAAGATGATCATGTTGGCCTTGCTTGGCGTTAGTGGCTTTACGCCCCTGTGATTTGCAGATGATATACTTGTAATCCAGTTCAAGTTTGGTCGCAATATCAAAGAAGGGTTCTATCACAAAGCCCTCGTTAAAAATCTCAACCAGCTTGGTGCCCGGCTGACAGAAGAGCATGCTGATAAGACCTGCGCCCGTAGGAGAAAGTATAACTTTCGCTTTCGAAAACAGCTTTATTTTATCTGTAATAGAGAGCTTACTAGAGAGAATGGTGTTAAATCCATAATGTCCCAGTACTTGCTGCAACTCATCTTCGTTTAAGATATTTCGCACACTGGAGTCGCGTCTGCTGATGAACAGGAAAGGACCCTCTGATTGAACAGGTTGCTGTTCTTCTGTCGGGACTGCCGGTAAGAACGCTTCGCGCATATAGGTTATCAACCACTTAGGAACCAAAGTATGGTTACCTCTAGGTGCAGTAGAAGCTATTATTTTATCAGCAACTATATGAGTATGGGTTTCACCTGATATTATTTTCTCCTTCGAGATACCTAAAAGTTCCAGAGTTTCCGTCTGATAGCTGTAACGTGTACTTGGCACCAGGAACCAATCTATTTGGTCGAACAAGCCGCTTTGCTGCAGCAGGTGCAGACGAGGAAGTACATCTAAAAACCAGTGGCCGATGTTATTGATACCTGCCCCACCTGAAAGCATAGTAAATACATTTCCCTGTAGTCTTACAGGTTCAGAGAACATCTGCTGGCTGAAAATATTATTGTTTTCCGGTTTTGTTACTTTGCCATCCTTTAAGCTTAGGGATACATTATCCACCAGTTTGTTATCTTTCGTAATGATGGCGATACTGCTTTCATTGTCAGTATGCAAACGTCCGTTTAAAACCTCCACAACTACATAATCTGTTATAACACTGCGTTGTGGCTTCCAGTATTCTGAGCAGGCCTGGTATAGGTCTTCTGTTATATCAAGGGTTGTTAGATGTTGCGGATAAATACTATGTACGACTATATTATTGTAAGATATCGGGGTAGATAGTTCAGAAAGTTCTATAGTCTGTACACTAACAGGCCTGTATCGTTTATTTTTAGGAATAACACGTTTTGCAATTTTTTTTAGTGCTTTGGTAGCTTTGGTGAGAAGTATTTCGAATTGCATATAGGTAGAGGGTTCAATTCATGATAATAGCATTTAAACTATGAACTTGAACGCTGTTTGCACTTAAAAGTTGATCCTTTTATATAGTAATTTTTTTATTGAGGCAGATATTTTTTACGTTGCTGATTCAGAGAGTCTTATACCTTTATAAAGTATAATTTCACATTATTTATGTATTGTTAATAGGAAGAGGTTTTGGTAGCTAAAATTGGATCGATTAAAGTTATTTTACTTGATACTTTTTGTGTTAAAATCGTAAAGTCGTTATAAGTCAGGAGATTAAGTCAGATAGCAGTTCTGGTAGCAACGGTACAATGCACTATTAAAAGGGCACACCAAGGGATTCTTAAGTTAAACTGAAGAGACAGCTTATTTTAGTATGTAAATCTAGGCATACCGCCTAATATTTAAAGGGTCGTTTCTATAGTATACTAGGAGCAGGTTTTGTGCACCTGTAGCTGACATTTATAGTCGTATACCCGATGTTTGTTTATACTAATTATACAAAGGCAACAAACATGCATAGAAAATCTGCTACTGGGACTACTAAGGATATATCTGGAAGTATAAATGACCAGACAAGGCTATACTTCCGGATGGCAAACCAAAGAAACTGTGCTCATATTAACGTTTAAGCTGTTTTTCTTTTACGCGTATAGTATTTGCTGAATTTCTTGGTATTCTTATGTTTATGATGCAGGCCATTGGCGCTATGTGGTATATGACATACAGGACACATGGTTATATCCATCTCATTTTGTAGTTCTGCTAACCCGTCTTCTAATTGTCTTAAGTATGCTATGATGGTAAGTGTTCCGAAAGCCCCTATTAATGCGAAAATGTATGTGATAACCATAGTACTCTAATATTAAATAAAAATTCATCCCTGCAACTTGCTCCGACAAGCTTAACTGTATGGTACAGTTATTTGATAAAACCTATATGTTGGTTTTATTATTGTCTTAAAGGAAACTTTTTTTACTTATAGTCGTAGGGGCGACGCAGAAGAGTAACTTTATTCAGAAAATCTTCAGTCAAATTAAATATTATTGTTTAAACATCAGTACTTCAGGTCTTTATTGCTGCTTTTTATAACGGTAATAAAGTCGGGGCTATAGGTATGGATAAGTGCCTACTACAGTGTTAAGGTACAAAGAGGCATATGATTAGCCAAGTTTATAGAAAATATAATATAATTATTCCTGCAAGCAGCCATTTTGGGGAAGGGCTGCTTTTATGTAGATAAAAGAATAATTAAAAAATAATGGTGGGGTGAAAAGGATTTAACCACTATACTTCTCGATTACTTTTTCCAGCTCCCTCAGAAACAAATGAATGTGATATCCATCAGCCAGCGCATGGTGTAACCCAATACTTATAGGTAAGATTATTTTACCAGAATGTTTTTCAAGCTTTCCAAAAGCAATTTTCGGCACGCCCGGGTCCTGAGGATTTACCGAAAAAGCATGCTCCATGCCTTTAAACTTAAACCAGGGTAGCGTGGTCATGTGCAGCAAATCTACTCCCTGATAACCATTAAACAAATTTCTGCTCTTCTTTACTTCAGCAATAATAGCCGCACCCTCCCGGCAAAAATCAACCAAGCTTTCATGAAAAGGGAAATGAGTGAAAGCGATGTTATGATCAACCTTTAAGACAGTACTCGATAGGTCTAGACCACTATATTTGTATACCTGCCCGTCTTCTATCCGAAAAAGGAAGTTATCTGTAGCCCGGGCAGCTTCCACTGTTGCATGCATGTAAGCCAGCGAAACCGGCAATTGCTGTGATTTGCAGTAAGCGTATAGCGGTGTTAAATCAACTTCAGTATGTACATTAAAGAAAGGTTGTGAAAAGGAGCTGAAAAAGCGATAGGTTTCTTCTCTTTCCCAACCTTCTACAGGTATAAGTTGTCTACTGTAACGGGTGTTCATAAATTAACTCGGGCTGCTATAGTTCCTCTTAAACCTGAAGAACCATATTGTGGGGCAAAAATAGCTGAGTTAATCTTAATTCAATAGCAGATCCGAAAATAGAAGCGCTGAGAGGGGTGTTACTGATAATGGTTAAGTATAAAATGGAATTCAGCTTTGGTTATGCTTCAGCCAGAACTTTTAAATTTACTTCTTAATCTCGATATCCCGTATTTCTGTTTTGCTGCTCCTTTTATTTGTTCCGGATACATTCTTTAAACTATCCTGACCATCGTCGCCTTCAAATGAAATCTTTATACCCTTAAGCACCTGCTCCTGTAAGTTGAATACATCGTTTCCTGCACGTCCTTTTAGACTTACTTCATCTGTAACAAAAGAATTAAAAATACGACGGTAGGTAACTTTACCGTCTGATCTTCTGCGTACGATAACTTTTATCTCTTTATTATTCAGGCGCTCAACTTCAAATATATCATCTTTATCAGTACCCCTGATGGTTACTTCTTCTGCCAAGGCTTCATAAAATTCTCTGGCTGCTTTATCAAGGGTGTTTCTTCTGCTCTTTAACATTTCAGCCAGTTCTTTGCCTTCTAACTGGTATACACTGGCAGGTAACTGATGTACAGCTTTTTCTATTACTTCGTCGGTAATTTCATGTTGTAATACTTTAGCCAGCGAGTCGTATTGCAGGGCGGTTACCTGGTTCAGAGCACGGGCATCAATGTAAGCTGACTTAATCATGAGTGCTTTTACATCCCGGAAGTCACCGTAGAAGGTAACGAACTTGCGCTGCGCCCATTTGCGGCTAAGGATCCAGGAAAACAGCCCGTCATCAAAACGGAAAAACGCATTATCTCTGTCTTTGGGGATAGGACGGTAAATGTAGTTCTGGTTTTCTTTATACACTGCCCATTCCCATTGTTCCTCATGCCTGTCCCGGTCTCCGATCAGCAGATCCAGGAGCCTTGCCTTAGCGAAAGCGACCTGATCAATAAGGTGTTTATCTGAGTCAGCACAGTTTTCCAGCATTCTCTTTGTACTGACAATGTTTTCTGCGCTTTTTAAACTGCCAACCAATGCACGCCTATCATTAAATTTTTCCTCCAGCATATAAAGGTTGTCGCTAAGCAAGGTTTTGTGCTCACCTAGGGCCTCTTCATTTGGCCTGACATAAACCAGTTGTGGGTTAGGATGGGGGATACCTGCAGCCTCAGAAAGCGGTGCTACCACCAAAGCCGCATAAGGGTTTAACGCCGAAGTCTGGTCCCGTACCAGGTCTGAAACAAATAAATTCTGAAACGGGAAAGGCATTTTTACCTCAGGCCGCTTATCAACAGAACGCAACGAGTAAGTTCTGCCATTGCCACCTACAAGCGATGCACTTATAGTTTGCATCCCGCCCCCAATCTTCTCTACTTTCAGTCCGCCTTTTTCTTTATTTACCTCAAGCACCTTTACTTCTACAGGTGCAGCCCAGATATCCCGGTATCGCTTTCCCCAAAGTGCATTGTAAATAAAACCCCGCTCATAATGTCTTCCCGCCTGCACGGTTACACTGTCTACTTTACCTGGAGATTGTTGTAGTAACTGGTATGTAGTTGAATCAACTACCGGAGTATCAGCATAAAAGTTTTTACGGGCACAACCATAAGAATGCAGCAGGATAAGGAGCAGCAACAGTTTCTGTGGAATGGAGATATTGAATATAGTAAAGCGGTTGTACATGATGCACATAAACGCTTTTCTTTTAAAATGTTTTCAATTCGCAGGTACAACTGTTTGTAAACGCAAAAGAATCATATCATTTAAAGTATAGAATGATAGAAATAACCTGTATGCAGGTATAGTTATGCTTGGTCTCAGAGAAGGCATTTCTTTAGAATTAAAGCACCCTTTACCTGTAATGCTGTTGTTTAGCTAAATGATTTTGCGTAACCTGTACCATTAATCCGGGATAAACCAGAAAGCCTATGCATCAAAATCTTACGAAAGCAGCTTTATGTAAACTATGGCTGCTGTTTACTATCTGTCTCTTCCTTTTTAGCAATTGTGCTACCCATTCAGTTACAGATACCACTGCTCATGCACGAGGTTATATTGCAGACAAAGCCATGGTGGTATCAGCTCATCCGGAGGCCTCCCGCATAGGTATGGAAGTTATGAAAAGAGGAGGCAATGCTTATGATGCCACCGTTGCGACTCAGTTTGCGCTGGCTGTTGCTTTTCCGGTAGCAGGCAACATAGGTGGCGGCGGATTTACGATTTACCGAAGTGCAACAGGTGAGACAGGGGCATTGGATTACCGCGAAACTGCACCGTTGGCAGCATCAGAAACCATGTACCAGGATAGTGCAGGCAATGTAGTAACAGGTTTGAGTACAGATGGACACCTGGCGGCTGGTGTACCCGGAACTGTAGACGGCATGGTGAAGCTGCATCAGAAGCTAGGCTCACTGCCTTGGAACGAGCTCGTTCAGCCAGCCATTGACCTGGCGCGTAACGGAGTGGTGTTAACACCAAAAGAGGCCGACGGATTAAACAGAACACAGGAAGCTATACTTAAAAATAACAGGCATAAACCTTACCTGGTACGGCCACAAGCATGGAAAGCCGGCGATACACTACGCCATGAGGACCTTGCCCGTACATTAGAGCGTATCCGTGATAAAGGCCGAGATGGATTTTATGCGGGCGAAACTGCAGCATTGCTGGTAAAGGAAATGAAACGTGGAGGGGGCATCATTTCAAAACAGGACCTGGAAAACTATACTTCGGTTTGGCGGGAAGCGGTAGAAGGAAACTATAAAGATTACAAAGTGATCTCTATGCCGCCCCCATCCAGCGGGGGTATAGCTTTGTTGCAATTACTGACCATGGGAGAGCCTTATGATCTGCGAAAGAGTGGGTGGCAAAGCGCTGAAGAAGTACAGGTGATAACAGAAGCAGAACGCCGTGTTTATGCAGACCGTGCCACATACCTGGGTGATCCTGATTTTGTAGCTGTTCCGAAGAGGGAGTTACTGGATAAGAGTTACCTGACGATGCGCATGAGTACCATGCAACTGGATAAAGCTACGCCTTCATCTGAAGTAAAAGCTGGCCAGTTACCTGTTTACGAGTCTGAGCAGACTACCCACTTTAGTATCGTAGATCCTGCAGGTAATGCCGTTTCTACTACCACCACGCTTAACGGGGCTTATGGCTCAAAAGTAGTTGTGGAGGGTGCAGGCTTTATATTAAATAATGAGATGGATGACTTTAGTGTGAAGCCGGGCGTACCGAATATGTTTGGATTAGTAGGAGGCAAAGCCAACGCCATTGCACCAACTAAACGCATGTTAAGCTCTATGACACCAACTATACTTGAGAAGGATGGTAAACTGTTTATGGTAGTGGGTACGCCGGGTGGCTCTACTATTATTACCTCTGTTTTTCAGGCTATAGTTAATGTGCTGGAACATAACATGACCATGCAGCAGGCTGTATCTGCGCCGCGATTCCATCACCAGTGGTTACCCGATGTGATACAACATGAACCTGACGCTATTTCTACTGAGGTACGGGCTATACTTACAAACAAAGGATACAAGCTTGAACAACGTAGTCCTTATGGCAGAGTGGATGCCATATTGGTGCTGCCTAACGGGAAACTGGAAGCAGGTGCAGATCCACGGGGAGACGATGCCGCTTCAGGATTCTAAGATAACTCAAAACATGTATTTTTAATCCTGCTTTTACTTGAAGCTAAGTACTAACACGGATTGCTTTAATCAGTAACTATGATTTATGCATATTTTGGTTATTCTAATTAAATTGGAAGTTCATTTAATTCTTCTTTAATCAACCTATGAAATATTTTATAAAGAGTACGTTACCGGTGCTCCTTTTTATCACCTTCCTGTTCTCCTGCTCGGTAAACGAACAAACTGTTTCGAACACCGAGGTAAAGAAATGGGAAGAGCAGGCGGCGCGTGTTACCATTATCCGCGATGATTTTGGCGTGCCGCACGTGTACGGAAAATCTGATGCCGACGCTGTTTTCGGATTATTGTACGCCCAGTGCGAAGATGATTTTAACCGCGTAGAGCGCAATTACCTGTGGGCAATTGGTCGGCTGGCAGAGGTAGAAGGGGAGGAAATGCTGTACAGCGACCTGCGTGCAAAACTGTACATGAGCAAAGAGGAAGCTATCCAGAACTATGAAAAGAGCCCGGAATGGTTGAAGAAACTTTGCCAGGCTTATGCCGATGGTATTAACTATTACCTGCACACGCACCCCGAAGTAAAACCGAAGCTGCTGACGCGCTTCGAGCCCTGGATGCCGATGTACTTTACCGAAGGCTCTATTGGTGGCGATATCGAAAGTATATCCACTGAGAGGATAAAAGCATTTTATGAAAGTCAGAAGTCATTAGGCTACAACAGCTACGGAACCGGCCTGGTGCACCCGGCTATACTTGACGAGCCAAAGGGCTCTAACGGATTCTCTATCTCCGGAAAACACACGGCTTCGGGCAATGCCATGCTGCTCATAAATCCCCATACTTCCTTTTTCTTCCGTGGAGAAGTACATGCAGTAAGCGAAGAAGGATTAAATGCTTATGGCGCCGTTACCTGGGGGCAGTTCTTCGTGTACCAGGGCTTTAACGAAAAGCTTGGCTGGATGCATACTTCCGCTTACTCTGATGTGATCGATGAGTTCGAAGAAACTATAGTGAAGAAAGATGGGAAGCTGTTTTACAAGTATGACGATGAGCTTCGCCCGGTTACCACTTCTGAAGTAACCCTTTCTTACAAGACCGGAAACGAAGTAAAGCAGAAAACTTTTACAACCTACCGCACGCATCACGGACCGATCACGCACCAGAACGGCAACAAATGGGTAGCCACTGCCCTGATGTGGAAGCCAGTAGAAGCCCTGACGCAGTCTTACATCCGCACCAAACAGACCAACCTGCAGGAGTTTAACGAGATGATGAAAATGCGCACCAACTCCTCTAACGCCACTGTTTACGCTGATGCTGATGGTAACATTGCCTACTACCACGGCAACTTCTTCCCGCGTCGCGACACTTCTTTTGACTACTCAAAACCCGTAGATGGCAGTAACCCTAAAACCGACTGGAACGGTCTGCATACGTTGGAAGAAACTATACGCGTGATCAACCCGCCAAACGGCTGGATACAAAACTGTAATTCCACTCCGTTTACCAGTGCCGGAGAGTATAGCCCTAAGAAAGAAGATTACCCGGTTTACATGGCGCCGGCACCAGAGAATTTCCGTGGTGTGCACGCTATTCGCCTGCTCAAAAAAGCAGACAACCTGACGCTAGACAAACTGATTGAACTGGCCTACGACCCATACCTGCCGGGCTTTGAAGTGCTGATACCGGGACTTGTGAAAGCGTATGATAAGCAGAAGCCAAACGACCCGAAGCTGAAGGAAGCAATTGAGGTAATGCGAAAGTGGGATTATGCAGTGTCAAAAGAATCGGTGGCGATGTCGCTGGCTCATTTTTATGCGACCAATTTAACCAAAAATGGCAGTGCGCCTAAAAACATGGGCCTGATGGAGCGTTTCGATTACTACACAAACAAAGCACCAGAGCAGGAAAGTCTGGAAATTTTCAGCCAAACGATAGCGCAACTGGAAAAGGACTTTGGCAAGTGGAACACACCGTGGGGCGAGATAAACCGTTACCAGCGCCTTAACGGTGACATCAAGCAGGTGTTTGATGATAGCAAGCCAAGCCTGCCGATAGGTATGGCATCCGGAAACTGGGGTGCGTTGGCCTCTTATGGTTCTAACTCTTACAACACCAAGCGCCTTTACGGTACATCGGGCAACAGCTTTGTGGCCGTTGTAGAATTCGGCGATAAAGTAAAGGCAAAAAGCATGCTGGCTGGCGGTCAGAGCGGCGACCCGAACTCACCGCACTTCGACGACCAGGCTCAACGTTATGCCGACGTGAAGTTTAAAGATGTGGCTTTTTACCGCGAAGATGTTGAAAAGCGTGCAAAAGCAACGTACCACCCAGGCGAGGAAGTGAAAAAGTAAAGCATAGCCTGCTCTAAAAACAAAAGCCGCTCTGATACCCCTCAGGGCGGCTTTTGTTTTTAGATAGATGAGAATGTTAACTGACTTTTACCAGATAACTGACTAACACACATATTTATACTTGGAATAACCTTAGATAATTAGCTGCCGTTGAAAATTAATACTTTAGATTCTTTTATTGCCCATCAAATAACCTGTTCCTAATATCATGAAAAAGCATGTTATACTTTTATGCTTGCTTTTTTTTCTGGTGCTTTTCAGAAGCACAGGAACTGAAAACTGAAAATGTTATTTTGATCACTTTTGAAGTATCAATCAGGAGATTGATAGCTATTGAAACCTTACAAGTATAAAACAGCTACAAACAGCTTTCCAGGTCAAAAATAACCTACTGATCATCTGCACTATTTACTCTGATCTTTAGGCATATAAAAAGAACCTTCTAGTAATAGACTGAGAGTTTTGATATGACATACTTTTACTAGGATTTTATATAGATAAAAATAAACTTTTCTTGTTTATTTACTTATAAGGAAGAAGTAATCAACTTGTTGATTTGCTGGGTTTTGCCCGTCTAATATTTCTGATTTGATAAAAAGGTAATCATTTAATTCTTCCTGCATGAAAACCTACGACGAAAAACACATCAAAAACGTGGTGCTGATTGGCTCTGCGAAAAGCGGCAAGACTACCCTTGCCGAAACAATGCTCTATGAGGCAGGCATCATCCATCGGCGTGGCGCAGTAGAGGAGAACAGCACCATATCAGATTACCATGAGGTAGAGCACGAGCGCGGAAGCTCCGTTTATGCCACCTCGTTGCACACTGAGTGGCGCGATTACAAAATCAATATTATAGACACCCCGGGTCTGGACGATTTTATAGGCGAAGTTATTACTTCTATCAGGGTTTGTGATACTGCTGTACTTCTGCTAAATGCACAACAAGGCGTGGAGGTGGGTACCGAACTTCTCTGGAATTATGTAGACAAGTATAACAAGCCAACTATACTTGCCATTAATCAACTTGACTCAGATAAAGCACACTTTAACCAGACACTGGAAGCAGCTAAATCGTTTTTCGGGCATGCTGTTACCGTTATGCAATATCCGTTGCGTACGGGTTCAGGCCTTGACAGTATCATTGACCTGCTTAAAATGGTAATGTATAAGTTTCCTGCGGATGGTGGCAAACCAGAGAAACTGCCTATACCCGACAGCGAGACAGAACGAGCCAATTTGCTGCACAACGAATTAGTTGAAAAAGCGGCAGAGAATGACGAAAACCTGATGGAGCAGTATTTTGAAAAAGGCACGCTGGATGAAGATGAGATGCGTCAGGGGCTGAAAATAGGCATGATGAAACATCAGGTGTTTCCGGTCTTCTGCTTATCAGCAAAAAAAGATATGGGCTCTGGTCGCCTGATGGGCTTTATAGATAATGTAGCGCCTTCAGCTATCGAAGCGCCTCCGGAAGTAACTGAGGACGGGCAGGAGGTGCCTTGCGATCCTGCGGCTCCTACACGGCTCTTCTTTTTTAAGACACTGGTAGAGCCACGGCTGGGACGGTTGTCATTCTTTAAAGTAATGGCTGGTGAAGTGGCAGTAGGCATGGAGTTATTCAATGAAAAAACGAATACTATGGAGCGGATAGGCCAGTTATTTATTGCCGACGGAAAGAACCGTAATCCTGTTGAAAAATTGAAGGCTGGGGATATAGGGTGTACCTTAAAACTTAAAAATACGCTCACCAACCATACATTAAACAGCAAGGGTGCTACGGGTAGTATCCGGCCTGTTGTGTTCCCTGAGCCTAAAATGCGGGTGGCTGTTGCTGTAACCAACAAGCAGGACGAGGAAAAGCTCGGCGAGATATTAAATGAGGTTCATGTAGAAGATCCTACTATAGAAGTTACTTATGACAAAGAACTAAGACAACTTATACTTGCTACACAAGGTGAACTGCATTTAGCTATTACCAGATGGCGGCTTGAGAACCTGTATAAAATGTCAGTCGAGTTCCAGAAAGTAAAAATACCATATCGCGAAACTATACAGCGGGCTGCCACTTCTACTTATCGTCATAAAAAGCAGTCCGGTGGAGCAGGTCAGTTCGGGGAGGTATCGATGAAGGTGGAAGCTTATTACGAAGGAATGCCGCCACTGAAAGAATACCCTGTACGAGAAACTGAAACTATTGAATTACCCTGGGGCGGTAAACTAGTATTCAATAACTGCATTGTAGGAGGGGTTATAGATGCCCGTTTTCTGCCGTCTATACTTAAAGGCGTGATGGAAAAGATGGAACAGGGCCCCCTGACCGGATCTTATGTGCGAGATGTGCGGGTTAGTGTGTATGATGGTAAAATGCATCCTGTGGACAGTAACGATATCTCTTTTAAAATTGCGGGAATGATGGCTTTCAGGGATGCATTTATGCATGCGGAGCCACAACTGCTGGAGCCGGTATTTGAAGTGGAGGTGCTGGTGCCTGCTATTCTGATGGGAGATGTGATGACTGAGTTACAGATCAAAAGAGGGATGATCTTAAATATGGAGACAGAAAACGATAATCAGGTGATAAAGGCGCGTGTGCCACAGGCTGAACTGGATAAACTACAGGCTTCGCTGCGTAACCTGAGCCAGGGCAGAGCCATTATACGCAGCCATTTTGCAGACTATGCTCCGGTTTCTTCTGATTTGCAGAAACGTGTTAGCGAAGAATACAGCAAATCAGAGTTAGCTGCGGTGCATTAGGTAAGGTGTGTTCTTATTAATCTATCCTGTAAGGGTAATTAAGTAAACAAAGCCTGCTGTAATAGCAGGCTTTGTTTTATGTTTCCAGTAATCAGAAGTATGGAGTTACAGAACTTTTAACAAGGAATTTAAAGTAATTCATTACCCAACCTGTAAAGTATAAAATTCAAATTCCCACATCGTTTAGGTTATCTGCCCACTAACAAAACCTGTTACAAATCGTGTGCAGCTGTCTATAATTACCAGGTGTTGCTACAACTCAAACCTCTGTAGCGACAGGTAGTATAAGGTATATTGCTGACAAGCAGCACCCTAAACCACAGCAGGAAGTATGGCAACACAACATAAATCTCCGAAAAAGAAGACAAATAGTCTGGGCTTACCCATACCCCAGGGCATATTGCTGGCTATAGGCGGAAAAGAAAGCAAGAGTGAAGAAAAGCGTCCTGAGTCACAGGAGGAAAACTCCAGCTTTATCAGCGAGCAGATACTAAAGCGCTTTGTAGAAGAACTCAAAGGAAGTAATCCGCTGGTGGTGGTGGTGCCGGCCGCCTCCAGCGATCCTGTACCGGCAGCACAGGACTATGTAAAGTTATTCCAAAGCCTGGGAGTCAGTAACGTGAAAGTAGTGGATATAGAAACCCGCCAGGATGCCAAAGACCCGGAGAACATAAAACTGGTCGATAAAGCTGCCGGCATTATGTTTACCGGCGGAGACCAGCTACGGCTTACTTCTATACTGGGCGGAAGCCCTTTCCTGGAGCGCATCAAACAACGCTACACCAAAGAACGGATAGTGGTAGCCGGTACCAGTGCGGGAGCTTCGGCCATGTCTACCAACATGATCTACAAAGGAGAAGCACAAGGAGGCATGTTGAAAGACGAGGTAAGCTCCACCGCCGGGCTGGAACTGCTCAAGAACGTAGCCATTGATACCCACTTCATCGACCGGGGCCGCATCATCCGTATGGCGCAGGTGGTGGCGCAGAACCCGGCCTGCATCGGCATTGGCCTGGAAGAAGACACGGCTATACTGGTAAAAAACGGAAGAGAAATAGAAGTGGTAGGCAGCGGACTGGTCACTATTCTCGATGGCATGGACATCAGCAAGACCGATATCTACGACATAAAACCAGGCGATCCGTTTTCCATTTTTGACCTGAAGATGCACCTGCTGGGCAATGGTAAAACTTACACTATTCCTGCCTTTAACGAGGATAAAAGCGACGGAAAAGACCTGTAATAATGTCGCAGATAATAGCATGTGGTAGCAGAAAAGCTCCAAAGTGTCTGATGCTTTTCTGCCTGCTGCTTATACTTTTAAGAGCAACCCTGTAGTTATTGCTGGCTTTAAGTATTTGTTGGTAAATAGCTGAATTTGTTACTAAAAATAGTGCTGCGTTGTCACAGATTGCACAGCATCAAAGTATAAAAGTTTGTACATACACCGGTTGTTAGCGGCAAGAACCTGGGTTTGGAGGTTCCGGTACTACAGTCTTATTACTATATCTACTACATAAATTGAATAACATTAATCTTAAAACTGGATACCTGGTAGCTGCTTTCCCAAATTTTGAGTCAGCGTATGCAGCAACGGGAAAGTATTCAGAGGATGGATACCGGATTGTGTATCTTAATGAAGTTGCCTGTATTCGAGATCGGGAAGTGGAGAGTTTTGTTTTAAAGCATCCTACACAGCAAGTATGCCTTTATCATAATTATCGTTTAGCGAAGCCCAGAAAACAAAAGCAAAGTGCTACAGAGAGTCTCCGATCTGCTTTAAAAGTTTTGGAGAAGAAAAATAAACAGCGGGCTAAATTTGTTATGATTGTTTCCCAAAAATCGACCACGGCAAAAGCAGCGCTGTAATCACTAAGTAATTCAGAATTACCCAAGACTGTAAAAAATGGTCTTTAATTTTAACTAAGTATGTTTTCTCTTAATGTGTACAAAGCTTCCTAATAGGAGGGGGCTGTTCCTGGCAGCTTTTTGTTTCTTATACTTCAAGAGTTAAAACTGCTTATACTTTGTTCAGCTGTCATCAGGATTTATCAGGTCACTATCTATTAATAGACTTTTACTGGTTGGTTAATAAACTGGATCACACAACTGCTAATGCATAAGTAATTGTAGGGAATAAAAGTATAACTGAAATTTAGCACTACCTCAAATAGGATACTTTTATACTTTGTTAGAGAAGTATGCAACTAACAAACTATACTACTTCGTAATGGCTTGCAGAAGAGCCAGTTTCTGCAGGTTCTGGTTTGATGCGTTAATCTTCTTTATAGCTTACCAGGGTATAGAACTATAAATCATAGTGCGCTCTTACAGCGTGCTTCAATAATAGTTTTGTATCGTAGATTTTATCACACAGCCTTTTGCGTCCTATTAATTATTAGCCCGCAATTGAGATAGTTGTCATAATTGTTAAAATGAATCATACTCCAGATATATTCCGCCTTGTAATTGAAAAGTCTCAGGACGCAATATCACAGTGGAATAGAGAGTTTAAGCTCATTTTCGCAAATCAATCCTTTACCGAAAGTATAGGGATCACGGAAGATTTGCTGTTAGGTAAAACAATACTGGAGCTCAGCCAGCCTGAAATACCCACCCCCTGTACGAAAAAGCTAAAAGCAGTTTTTGAAACGGCCCAACCCCTTACGTATGAATTCGACTTTGCTACAAAAGCAGGAGATCTTATTTTTCAGTCTCAGCTGCTTCCTGAGCTGGCCGCAGATGGTACAGTGCAAAGCGTTCTGGTAATTAACCGGGATATTACGCTCCAGAGAAAAAGTGAACAAGCTCTAAAAAAATGTGAGGAAAACAGTCAGAGGTTATCTGAACTGGTAGAAAACATTCCCGACCCTTATCTCATTCTATATCCTGATGATACTATCTGCCAGGTAAGTGATGCCTACCTACAAGCTACGCTTACAAAGCGAAAGAGCATTATTGGCAAGAACCTATTTGATGTATTTCCCGACAACCCCGCTGCACCTGGTGCCAATGCTGTTAGAAATCTTCGTGCTTCTTTAGACCGGGTAAGGCAGACTAATAAGCCCCACCGCATGGCTATTCAGCAATACGATGTACCCCAGTCTGCTGAACTGGGTGGTGGTTTTGTAGTAAAATACTGGCTGCCGCTGAACACGCCCGTGCTCGATGAACAGGGCCAGCTACAGTACATCATCCATAAGGTAGAAGATGTAACAGAAAAGATTTTAACAGAAAATAAACTGGCTCGGGAGTTTCGCCACCTGAAGGATGCACAGACAATGGGGCAAATAGGCAGCTTTGAGCATTTATTGACTGAAAATATCATTACCTGCTCTAAGGAATGGTATCGCATTCATGGTCTGGAGTCACAGTCTGAGGTTGTCACCCTGGACAGGATGTACTCTTTCTTCCATCCGGAGGACTGGCAGGAATCTCGGGAGGCCATACACCATACCCTTACCACAGGAGATCACCTGCACCTGATCCACCGGATTGTACGGGCAGATGGCACCGTGCGGTTCGTACAGCGAAAGGCAGAGATATTGAATAATGAGCAGGGAACGCCTTACAAGGTCTATGGCACCATACAGGATATTACAGAACATGTAGAGGCCCAGAAAAAGGTAGAAGAACGGGAAGCCCTGTTACGGGCAACCGAAGAGGTGGCACAACTGGGTAGCTACGAACTGAACGTCGCCACCATGTCCTTCCGTTTTTCCGATGGCATGTACCGGCTGTTTGGCGAAGAGCCGCACACCTTTGTGCCGACATTAGCATTTCTTGACGAGCATACCCACCCCGATGATGTGCTGTTGGTAAAAGCTATACTTGATAAGGCCATACAGGATAAATCCACATACTACTACAACCGCCGCATTTGCCGCGCAGATGGTGAATGGAGAACACTGGAAGCCCGGGGAAGAGTAGAGTGTAACAATGCTGGTGAGGCGATAAAACTGATCGGGCTGGTGCAGGATGTAACAGACCGTAATAAAGCAGAGCAGGAATTAAAGCAGAGCCGTAAGTTGCTGCAAACCACCATCGACAGCTCCCTCGACATGATCCAGGTGTTTGAAGCAGTTCGGAATGAGAATGGTGAGATCATCGACTTTAAATGGATCTTAAATAACCATACTTCCGAAAAGATCTATGGCGATGTGCTCGGAAAAAACCTGCTGGAGTATAACCCGGGCGTGGTGGAGACAGGCATATTTGATACTTTTAAACAGGTAGTGGAAACCGGCATCCCTGACCAGAGCGAGCGGCATTATGTGCACGAACAATTTGATGGCTGGTTCTTTCAGTCAACAGTAAAGATGTATGACGGTGTTGCCACAACCACAAGAGATATAACCGAGCACAAAAGAGCCGAGCAAGAGCTTGAGGAAAGTAGAGCATTGTTTCAGTCTGTACTGAACAATACAGCAAGCAGTATCATGCTCCTGAAACCGGTACGGAATTCAGAAAATGCCATAATAGATTTTCAATACACATACACAAACGAGCAAACCTTAAAATCTGTAAACCGCAGTTCACTTACCGGCAAATTTTTCACAGAGGAATTTCCTGAAGCGCAAAACTCTGACCTTTTTCAATACTATGCCCGGGTGATTGAAACTGGCGAAGAGTTCCATGATCAGGTAGATTTATCCTCCTTCGGCTTTCCGGTGTGGGCCCAGGTATTTGCTCAAAAACTGAACGATGTGTTGCTGGTGACTTATTTTGACATAACCGAACGCAAAAATGCAGAGCAGGAGCTTATTAGCACAAAAGAATTCCTGCAGGTTACCCTTGACACAACCTTGCAGGTGGTACAGGCATTTGAGGCGGTTAGGGACGAAGAAGGTAAGATCATTGACTTTGTCTGGATATATACTAATCAAAGGTGGAAGGAGCAGCATGGAGTCGAAATGGTTGGCAAGCGGATGTTGCAGGAGAACCCAGGTGTCATCGAAAGCGGCTTGTTCGAAAAGTTTATCCAGGTGACGGAAACAGGTGTGCCTTTGGACCATGAACAGCATTATGCTTTCGAACAATTCGACGGCTGGTTCTTTCAAACTCTTGCCAAACTGGGCGATGGCTTTGTAATGACTACAGTTGATATAACCGAGCGCAAAAGAACCGAGCAGGAAATTCTTTTCCTTAAAGACGAGATAGCACAAAGATTCACTGATAAGTACTACTCAATTTTCAATGCCATTGATGAAGGCTTTTGTATTTATGAACTGGTGTACGACGATAAGGGGGAGCCGGTAGACCTCCGCTGGGTGGAAGTAAACCCTGCCTACGAAAAGCAAACGGGATTAAAAGACGTAGTAGGCATGTTGCACAGTGAGCTTTCATTGGCCACAGAAAAATATTGGCTTGAAATCTACGACAAGGTAGCTAAAACAGGAGAATCTACATATTTTGAAAACTGGCACGAACCCACCCAACGTTGGTATTATGTTTTTGCTTCCCAGATTGGCGGAGAGGGTAGCCGGCAGGTAGCGGTTGTCTTCGAGGACATCACCGAACGCAAACAACGGGAGCAACAGCAGGAATATTTGTTCAGAATAAATGATACCCTTCGCTCCAGGGGCACCTCCATCGAAATAGAAGAAACCATTACCGCCTTGGCGATGGAGCACTTCGGTGTTGACCGGTGTTATTACTGCACCATTGAAGGCGACAGTTCCATCATTAGGCGCGATGCCCGCAGGGTAGGGCTGCAGTCCGCTGCCGGAAACTACCCTCTGAGCTCCTTTGCCCTGTTTAAAAAAGTGATTGACGGCGGTGCTCCTGTTATAGTGAACGACGCCCATTCCACCCATCTGCTCGACGAGTCCTTGCGCGACCTGTGCCTTCAGTTGCAGGTGGTCTCCTTTGTGGATGTGCCGGTGATCAAAAACGGGAAAGTGGCCGGTATCCTTTGTCTGGTGCAATCGACCCCACGGGTTTGGACAGAGGTGGACGTGCAATTGGCAGTGGAAACCGCCGAACGCACCTGGGCAGCGGTAGAAAGGGCAAGAACAGAAGAAGCTTTGCGTGAGAGCGAAGAAAAGTACCGCACTCTGTTCGACTCCATGGACGAAGGCTACTGCATCATTCAGATGTTGTATGATGAAGTCGGCAAAGCTATAGACTTCCGTTACTTGCAGGTAAATCAGGCCTTTGAACGCAACAACGGCTTACAGAATGCAGAAGGTAAAACCATCCGTGAACTGGCCCCAGACATAGAGCCGAAGTGGATAAACATTTACAACCAGGTTGCTCAATCAGGTATTCCACGCCGATTCGAGGAAGATTCTGAAGCTCTCCAACGTGTTTTCTCACTTTATGCTTTCCGTATCGGAGATCCTGCCGAACACAAAGTTGCTGTTATTTTCTCTGATATCACCGAGCACAAAAAAGGGCAACAAGCATTACGCCAGTCAGAAGAGCAATTCAGGTTATTTGTTACTGCAAGTTCCGATATCATCTATAAAATGAATGCGGACTTGAGCCGTATGCACGAACTGACTGATAAAAACTTTCTGCCTGATACCGAAGAATCCGGTGATTCCTGGGTTGATATGTACATCCCTTCAGAGGACAGGCCATTAGTTGCTGCAGCAATACAGGAAGCCATCCGGACAAAGAGCATCTTTGAACTGGAGCATAGAATAATCAAATCAGATGACACTATTGCCTGGATATCATCCCGCGCTATACCGGTCACAGATTGCCTAGGAAATATTATAGAGTGGTTCGGAACAGCTAGTGACATTTCCTTGCGCAAACAGGCCGAACAACAACTTCATAACCTGAATGTAACGTTGGAGCAACAGGTAACCGAGCGCACACATGAGCTTCATGAAAGCAAACAGCTGCTTCAAACTGTTTTTGATACAACGCTGATAGAAATGTCTATCCTGAAGGCAGTACGGGATGAACAGAGCAATATCCTTGACTTCAGGATTGAGCTGGTTAATAAAGAGCTTGAAAAGGAAACAGGACGTAAGGATCTGGTTGGTAAGCTTTACGCCGAAGAATACCCAAGTATAAAAACTACTGGCCTGTTTGATATAATGCTGCAGGTTATGGAGACAGGTCAACCAAAAGGAACGGAATATTATTTCCCCTATGATGGCTTTAACAAGTGGTTCTCCTGCATGTTTGTACGGTTAAAGGATGGGCTGATAGCAACCAACCTGGACATTACAGAGCGAAAAAATGCAGAACTAAAACACCTGAATTCAAAGTTACAGCAGCAAAAAGAGCTGCTTATAGCCATACTGGAAGCTCAGGAAGAAGAACGCAGTCGTATTTCAGAGTCTTTACATAATGGTGTCGCACAAATACTGTATGCTACAAAATTGCATGTAGAAGATTTGGTTAAGGAAGTGCCGGGAGAGTATGTGCAAAAACTGAATAAGCTGCTGCTAAATGCTATAAGTGAGATCAGGAGGGTTTCGCATGAATTGGTGCCTTTAATTCTGAAAGACTTTGGCCTGAAGAGAGCAATAATGGATATGTGTGGGAGCCTTAAAAACAAGAGCCTGCAATTAGAGTGTGAAATAGAAAACTTTGAAACAGCATTAGATACATATTATGAACTGGTGCTGTACCGCATTAGCCAGGAATTAATCAACAACATCCTGAAGCATTCTAAGGCTACTGAAGCTAAAATTCTGCTTTACCAGGAGGAAGATCTGGTTTATTTAAAAGTGAGGGATAACGGTATTGGTATGAAAGCAGCGGTAACAGAACATAAAGGAATAGGGCTGCGCAGCATTAGAGACAGGGTTAAATTGTTAAATGGTACCTTTGAAATTTCAGTACCTTCATCAGGTAAGGGTACACAGGTCATCATCTCTATACCTATATAAAGCAGGCACTACACAAATAAAAGGATCAGTTATACTTTATTATTTTTAAAGTATAACTGATCCTTTTAAACAATTCCAGGGTCTTAATAAAAAGGGACTTCTTTATACTTAAGCCATTAACTGCACCTCACAAGACGCGCTGACCTAAACGTGATGTAATAACCATGCGTTAAGAATACCTGCCTATACTTTACAAGATAACATCAGCCAGCGTTGCAGATATACGAAGCCAGTATACCGCATATAAATACTTTAAAGCCAAGTTGCCGCTAAGGCCTGACGACGATCAGGCGCCAGCTAATAATACCCTGACTTGTATGGCAATTGAGCTGAAATTGGAAAACTGCAGAACGCAAAACTAACTATAACCTATATTTCAGGATTAAGCTGGCTTTTACTTTTATTAAAAACTAAATTGATAAGTAAAGGCATACGGCCATTATTCTGAGGTTTACAAACTATGCACTTATTAACCAGCATGAAATGTATTAAACGCCCCTCTACCTATGCTTGTATTTTTAGAACTAGCCTGGTAAGTAACAAAAGAGCTTTAAAACTACTTCATGATCGGCAAGAGATTAAAAATTATATACTTTTATCAACTCAGTTGATTGCTTTTTTGAAAGCAGTGGAAACTACATTTTTTAGCTTTTCCCAAACCTCAGTATTACCACTTAGATAGAATCTTTGGTTGACTTCCAATTCGAAACCAGAATAAAATTCATCCGGAAATATTTTCCGGAGGTGGGCTGGCAAACCATCTGTCGTTCCTGGGTAAGGTGAATTGTATAAAACTTTCAGGTTATGGTTTTGATATAAAAGTTCTGTCTTCAGTTTTTTAGCAAGCTTCTTTTCAGTTGTACGTTCCGGATCAAATAAGATTCCAATATCGGCCTTGCGCACTTCTCCATCCATAGCAGGAGTAAAGGAATGGACAGCCACATGTACTACGCGGTTTCCAACAGCTATTTCCTTTCCAACTGCTTCCTCTATTTGCTGCCTGTGCGGAAAATAATAACTATCCAGTATATGTTTTTTCTCTTCTGATGGTAAGCTTTTGGTATACTTTGAAAATAGCTCTTCATTTTCCAGAGACCGGTTTGCCTCTACAAGGAGCCTGGTAGTGCTGGGGTAATATAAAGCAAGCTCCAATTCAGCTGCTAAATGTTCTGCTAATTGCAATGCTCCAAAGTCTATTGCTTTGTGAGTGTAAAGCACTTCTTCTTTACCTTTAAACAGGTGTTCATAGCTGCTAGGAACTTCGTTTCCTGCATGTTCACAGGAAAGTATAAAGGTTACAGGCATAGTATTCAGCCAATGTTTAAGGAATTATACTTAGATATCAAAACGAACAGTAGTACCCTTAGCAGTAACAGCCATATGTACAGGTGCCCCAAAAATCATGGCTTTGTTTACGCCACTGTGACCAGCCGGAAAACCAAAACAAACCGGAAAGTCATACTCTTTTACTGCATCCAGGATTATCTCTTCAGGTGTCTTTCCAAAAGGCGGATCATCTTCTTGTATATCAGTTAACTGACCTACCAGTAAACCCCTGACGTAATCAAACTTGCCGGCACTCTTTAGAGAGGTAAGATAGCTATCCAGTCTGTAGTATTTTTCGCCGACTTCCTCCATAAAAAGAATTTTGCCGTTTGTGTTAGCTTCAGATTTAGTCCCTTTGGCATTACATAAAATACTGATTGTTCCACCTACCAACATGGCATCACCTTTACCTTCCCGGTTGAGCGGGTGCGGCTTTACCTGGTAGCTAAGTGGCTCCCCGAATAATGCCTTTCGCAGAGACTCCCAAGAACCTGATTTATACCCGCCTTTGAGATCTACGGCCATGGTAGCGTGTATGGTGGCAGTGCTTAACATGCCTTGCACATGACAATGCAAAAAAGTTGTATCACTGTAACCAACGAGCCACTTTGGTTTAGATTTAAACTTGTTAAAATCAACCTGATCTATCACTCTGGCTATTCCATAGCCACCCATCGTTTCAAGTACAGCTTTGATTTCATCATCATCTAACATCTGCTGCAAATCGCTTGCACGAAGTTTGTCAGATCCTGCAAAGCTTCCTTTACGTGGGCCAATGGATTTGCCTAATACAGGTACCAGTTTCCACCCTTCCAGAATATTGACTAGCTGGTCTATATATTCTTTCTCTGTGAAATTACTGGTGCTGATTATTCCGACCTTATCTCCAGCTTTTAAGAATGGTGGTAAAATCATACAATTTTTTTTTACCCGTTACGGCTGGTATATGAAGTAGTTTATTTAGGGAATTAAATCAGGTAGTTTTTTCAGGGAAGTACGTATTAATACAGTAAGTAGTAGCTACTATCTTCACTTGTTATTTCAGTAAGAGTGTCAGTTAATTACTGGTAGCACTATTTAAAAGATGATCACATCTATACTGTCGTTTACCCTATAGCTTACAATAATAGATCAGTGGGCTTAGATTATACTTCTTAAGCAACTATGTCTCACTGGTTTGGTAAGGTTCTATATTTCTGATCAAAGAGGATAATTATCTAACTAAAGAAGCAGTGCTATTTAATGTAGAGTGGCTTCTATACTTTAGTAGAGCAAAGACTGGAATTATCAATCTATTTCATAAAGATTTGACTGCTCTATGGTTTTAAAGTAAGTAGATGAGTAGTACGAGCATCAATCTGATGAATTAAGAGCATCCAAGTAAAGCTTCCTGCCGTTATACTGTTCGGATATAGTTATAGACTTGCAGTGACAGGGTGGAACACAAGTAGATCTACCAGCATTCACTGCATTAAAAAAGATTATTATGAAATGGCAAGGCAGAAGAAAAAGCAGCAATATAGAAGACCGTAGAGGCCAATCAGCAGGTGGTTTCGGGGGAGGTGGCAGAGGCATCAGTCCTATGTTGCTTATACCTTTATTCCGGCTCCTCTTCTCGAAAGTGGGGTTGATTATTGTGGCGGTGCTGGTGCTGCTGATGTTTTTAACAGGAACAAACCCTATAGCACTTCTGCAGCAGTTTGTGGGTGGAGAACCACAGTATGCCCAGTCAACGACTTACCAGCCAAGCCCGGAAGAGCAGGCGCTGGCCGATCAGACAGCCGTTGTGCTGGCAGATACCGAAGATGTCTGGAACAAGCTATTACAAGGGTACAGAGAACCTACCCTGGTGCTGTTTTCAGAACAGGTAAACTCTGCCTGTGGGCTTGCTTCTTCAGCCACAGGACCATTTTACTGCCCCGGAGATGAAAAATTGTATATCGATCTTAGCTTTTTTGGAGAAATGGAAAGCAAGTTGGGTGCTGAAGGAGACTTTGCGCAAGCCTATGTGGTTGGTCACGAAGTAGGTCACCATATTCAGAATCTTACAGGTACAATGGAAAAGGTAAATGCCATGCGGGGCCAGCTATCAGAAGTTGAATTTAACAAACTTATGGTAAGAGTAGAACTACAGGCTGATTTCTATGCAGGTGTGTGGGCGCATCATACCCAACGTTCAACAGGATTCTTGGAGCCCGGCGACCTCGAAGAAGCGCTGAATGCAGCAAGTGCCATCGGCGATGACCGTCTACAAAAGCAAGCCACAGGAAGAGTGGTGCCAGATTCTTTCACTCACGGCACTTCGGCCCAACGGGTACGCTGGTTCAGAAAAGGCTTCGAGACAGGTGATGTGAATCAGGGAGATACCTTTAATGCCACGCAGCTATAGTTTAGCATCAGTAACGAGAAAATAAGTTTGGCTATTTAGGAGAAGAAAGGATATGAGTAGTTTGTTTATTATGTCAATCCTCTCAATTTCTTGTAAAAACTCTCACTGTAGCTGTCACTAATCGGTATAACTTGTTCTGCAATCCAGATCCTGTTCTTTTCAATGTGATCTATTTTATCAATTGCAACCATAAAAGACCTGTGCACGCGGGCAAAGTCCTGGGCAGGTAACAGTTCTTCCAATTTAGCAAAACTCAGCAGGGTCATGATCTTTTCTTTAGAAGTATGAATACGCAGGTAGTCTTTCATGCCCTCTACAAAAAGTATATCGCGCGTCGCAATTTTCTGGATACGATGGCCAACCTTCAGAAAGATATACTCCTGTTCATGCTTTGACTCTGCTTTTATTTCCTTCACCTCAGGTTGCTGTTTGAAGCTTGCTTCCTGATACAAGCGCAATACACCTTTATAGAAACGTTCGAACGAAAAAGGCTTTACCAAATAATCTTTCACTTCCAGCTCAAAAGCTTTCAGAGCATACTGATCATAAGCAGTCGTCAGGATGATCATGGGCTTAGGGTTCAGCATTGGGATGAAACTGAGTCCATCCAGGTCAGGCATGTTAATGTCCAGGAAAAGCAGGTCGGGCTTATCTTCGTCCAGTTGGGCAGCTGCTTCCAAGGGACTCATAAAGGTGCCTTTCAGCTCCAGGAATGGAACTTTCGCTATATACTCTTCCAGAATTTCCTGGGCCAGATGCTCGTCATCAATTATAAAGCAGGTGAGCTTCTCTTTCATGAACCTGTGAATGAAGACCGTGAATCTTTAAAGTAACTATAAACATTTCTCCCGAGTTACAGATCTCCAGGTTATGCTGACCCGGATATAACAAAGCCAGCCTTTTACGAACATTTGGCAGACCAATACCACCCGGTTCTTCCAAAGCGGTGCCCGCCTTGTTTCCGATTGGGTTCTGAATACGGAAGGTAAGGGTATTTTCCTTTATCTCTACACTCACTTTTATAGCACCTGGTTCCAGTCGTGCAGGGCTGTGTTTGTAGGCATTCTCCATGAGGTGTATGAACAGCAAAGGGGCAACGTGACAGGACTCTGTATCTCCTTCTATTTCCAAGCCTACCACCGGACTGTTTTTATAACGGAGCTGCTGCAAACTCACATAATCCTGTAGGTAGTTCATTTCCCTTGAGAGCGGAACCGTTAGAGAATTAGATTCATAGATCATGTAGCGCATTAACGAAGACAAACGAAGGACTGCTTCCGGAGCAGTAGCAGCTTGTTTGTAAACTAAAGTATGGATGTTATTGAGGGTATTGAATAAGAAGTGCGGATTGATCTGTGACTTTAAATAATATAGTTCAGCCTCTACAGCTTGTTTCTCCAGTTGTTCTTTCCTGATCGTATTGAGCACCAGATTCTCTGTGATTCTGGCCAGCCAGCTAAGAAAGATAAAGGGAACTACAATTGAGATCAGAGAAATAGGATAGTACTCCAATAAAAGGTCGAAAGTATCCAGCCTTCTGGGATGTAAAAGGATGTATAGAACAGGACCAGTCAGCATAATTCCTGCCAGCCTGAGGAAATAAGCACCCTTTTTTCTTTTGCCTAAATAGCGGGTCAGGAGAAAGAAATGGCTGTAAAAAACATACAAAGTTGTCAGGATAACTGCGAAAGTTAAGGTAAGCCAATAGGTAGTATCCTGACTTAGTTGTAAAGCTATCAGCAGGCTAAACAGGATCCAGAGACCAATGTGGATCAGCGTGAATACCTTTTTAATTCGATTCATAAGACAAATATATTTTTTCCTGCCACTCCATTACTACCTACTCGGCAGGAGCCTGATACCAATCTGCGAAATCGCCAATTGATTCTGCAAGCGTTTTGGCGGATGCAAAACAGCAATTAGTCGATTACTTTACAGCAGCAGCATATCGCTTTTTGTTTTCTGTTCTGGTACAGTTTCCTTTATTCTGAAAATGAGTTAGCAGGATCTGTAAAGATGCCCACTCTCTGCTGGAAAAAAGTATAAAATGATCAGAACTATGGAAAATCACCCAGTCAACCTGTCCATCTGCAATGTCTCTAAAACCTACGCGAATGGTGTGCAGGCGTTGAGCAATATTACCCTAGACATTCCGCAGGGCATGTTCGGCTTGCTGGGCCCTAACGGAGCCGGAAAGTCTACTCTCATGCGTACGCTGGCCACACTGCAGGAACCCGACGTAGGAAGTATAAGTCTTGGTACCTTAGATGTGTTAAACCAGAAAGAGCAGGTTCGCCAAACACTCGGTTACTTGCCCCAGGAGTTTGGTGTGTACCCTAAAGTGAGCGCGGAAGAAATGCTGGACTACTTTGCCGTGCTCAAAGGCATTACTAACCGAGTCTCCCGAAAGGAAGTGACGGAAGGATTGCTCAGACAAACCAACCTCTGGGATAAGCGCAAACAGAAGTTGGGAGGCTTTTCAGGCGGGATGAAGCAACGCTTTGGGGTAGCGGTGGCGCTGCTGGGCGACCCCAAGCTATTGATTGTGGACGAGCCAACGGCTGGCCTGGACCCAGCTGAGCGTGTACGTTTCCTGAACCTGTTGAGCGAAGTAGGCGAGAATAGCGTGGTGCTTCTGTCTACCCACATCGTGGAAGATGTATCAGAACTATGCACCAACATGGCCATCATCAACCAAGGTAAAATACTGTTACAGGCAAATACCCAACAAGCAGTAGCGTCTCTGAATGGCAGAATCTGGCGCAAACTAATGGATAAGAATGCCCTTCCTGAACTGGAGCAGGAACACCAGGTCATTTCTGCTAAACTCCTGAGCGGGCGTACCATGGTCCATATCTATAGTGAGGAAAATCCAGGTAATGGTTTTGAACTGACGGAACCGGACTTGGAGGATGTTTATTTCTCTACCATGACAGGCAATTATGGGCAACCCCAGCAAGTAAAAGAGGAGGTACAACTATGAAGTTCCGGAAAATTCTTCACCTGGAGTTCAACTACCAGTTACGCAACGTTACAACCTGGCTATACTTCCTGGTTCAGTTGGTCCTTGCTTTTCTATGGATGATAGGCAATTACATCCATGATGCGCGGGACGGTTATTTCCTGGTTAATGCGCCCATCGTGATTGGGGCGGTTACCGTGTTATGCACTGTTGCGTGGCTATTGATAGGCGCATCGGTAGCGGGGGATGCAGCGGCACGCGATGTGGAGACGCGCATGTTCTCTCTTACCTACACTGCACCCACCAGCAAAGCCGACTATCTGGGAGGTAGGTTCCTGTCGGCTTTAGGTCTCAATTTCATCATCCTGTTTGGCATTCCTTTGGGCATCCTGATTGCTCTGTATTGCACGGGTGTAGAACATGAGATTTTAGGTCCGTTTAGGTTATCAGCCTATCTGACTACCTTTTTGTTTATTATTCTACCCAACACGCTTATTGTTACAGCCATCCAGTTCTCGCTGGCGGCGCTCACCCGGCGGGCTATGGCCAGCTACTTGGGTGGGGCCATCCTTTTTGTGGCGGCGTTCATTTTAGGGCAAGTTCTGCAGGACAAGGGGGAATGGGGAAATTTAATAGATCCCGTCGGTTTCACCCCAATCCAAAGTCAGCTGTCTAATGAATGGAGTCCGCTGGAAAAGAATACGCGCCTGCTCGCGCTGGAGGGTACCCTGCTTCTAAACCGCCTCCTGTGGCTGGCTATAGCCGGCGGGATGCTGACACTTACCTATTCCCGTTTTCGGTTTAGTTTACCGGAAACTGGTCAAAGACGGAAGCCAGCCAACAAACCACAAATAACGGTGGCAGGTTTAAAGTGGGGAAACTATGGTTCAGGGAAAGCCTTGCCGCAGATCAGGGGAACTTTCGGCTTTGCCACGCAGCTGCGCCAATTACGTCTCATTACCTGGAAAGCCTTTCTGCCACTCGCCAGGAGTTTAGCGGGACTTCCTCTGTTGGCAACCCTGGCCCTGATGTCGGGCATAGCCTTGTACGGAAACCTGAAGGCCAAGGGTGTTCCCCTGCTGCCCAGAACCGACTATATTCTAAATCTCCTGACGGCGCCCCTGGCGGAACTGGATTTCTTATGGATCATCATCGCCCTGCTTACTATTTTCTATGCTGGGGAGCTGGTGTGGAGGGAACGGGAGACAGGCCTGAGCGAGATTGCCAACGCCACACCGGTGCCGGAATGGGTTCTTTTCCTGAGCAGGTTTCTGGCTCTTAGTCTTATACTTGTGGTATGGCTGGTATTTCTGTTCACGGCAGGTATACTATCACAAAAGAGCATGGGTGGTAGTGCAGAGATAGAACTTTACCTGCAAGGTATTTTTGGGCTACAGTTGGTGGATTGCCTAATTTTCGCCCTGCTGGCTCTTTTTGTGCACGTGTTGGTCAACCAAAAATTCGTGGCTCATTTGGTGGCACTCTTGGTTTACGGGTTTATACTCTTTGCCCCTAATCTGGGCGTTGAGCACAAGCTCCTTATTTATGGAGCCGGCCCAAAATGGTCATACACAGATATGGCGGGGTATGGCACTTCCCTGGCGCCGTGGCTGTGGTTCAAACTATATTGGGTGGCTTGGGCGTTACTGGTGGCTGTGGCAGCGAAGTTGCTCTGGGTGCGGGGTCGGGATGGAAGTTTAGCTCCCAGATTCCATCTTGCCCGTCATCGTTTTAGCCGTTCCACGGTGTTAGTTACCGTTGTCTCAGTGGGGCTTGTTCTCACGTTGGGCAGCTTCATTTTCTATAATACCAATGTACTCAACGACTATACTTCCGCATCTGATGCTATGAAGCAGCGGGCAGCCTATGAGCAACGGCACAACAAGTATAAATATCGGCCTCAGCCACGCTTAACAGGTACTAAGCTACACGTTGAGATTTATCCGGAGAGGCGGGAAGTAGAGATACGAGGCACCTATTTTCTGGTAAACAACACAAAATCCGCTATTGATTCCATCCATCTGGCCACTACTGCGGGAGTTCAAACCACCAAAGTTGCCTTTGACCGGGCAGCATCGCAGGTACTTACCGATAAAGGGCTGGGTCACCAGATTTATAAGCTTGCCGAATCGCTCCAGCCCGGTGACTCGCTGCGACTCAGTTTTGAGATATACTCTATGACTCGCGGCTTTGCGAACAACGGAGCAGACGCTTCTGTGATCGCCAATGGGACCAACTTCCGGAATTATGAATGGTTGCCTGCCATTGGGTATCAGTCATATCGGGAACTCGATGATGCAGGCGCCCGAAAAAAATATGGACTCGCTCACCGCCCCGTAACTCCCTCTCTGCATGATGAGGAAGCACGCAAAGACGCACCATTTAGCGAGCGGATCTCTGTTGAAGCGGTGGTGGGTACTAGTGGTGATCAGACTGTGGTAGCGCCGGGATCGTTGCGCCGGACCTGGACCAAAGGCGGCCGAAAGTATTTCCATTATGTAACTGATGCTCCCATCAAAAATGAATACAACTTCTTTTCTGCCAACTACGCGGTGCATGAAAGGCGGTGGAAGGATGTAGTCATACAGATTTACTATGACCCTGGCCAGACAGAGAACCTGGAGCGCATGATACAGAGCGTTCAGTCTTCATTAGAATATTATACGCAACAGTTTGGTAAGTACCCGCACCGGCAGATCAGGTTTGTGTCGTACCCAGGATATGATTTTGGAAACCACGCAGCTCCCATTAATATTACGGCTCAGGAGGGATTTTTCCTTTTGAACCCTAAAAAGGACGAACGAGGCTTTGATCTGGTAACAGCGGTGGTGGCTCATGAAGTAGCGCACCAGTGGTGGGGCAACCAGGTTGACCCGGCAAATGTAGAAGGGGCGGGGCTGCTTTCAGAAAGCCTTGCCTGGTATTCTGCCATGGGGGTTATGGAAGAGAAATATGAACCTGAGCATCTTCGGCGGCTACAAAGGTTCTTACAGGAGGAATATAAAACCCCACGTACTAAGGCGGCAGTACCGCTGCTTCGGGCCACCGACTGGTACCACAACTACCGTAAAGGCCCATTCGCGCTGTATGCACTGAGCAGGTATATCGGCAGGGAGAAAGTAAACCTTGCGCTGCACCGTTTGCTGGAGAAGCATAAATCAGGAACGCCACCGCTACCGACCTCTCTTGACCTATACCAAGAACTACGGGCAGTAACACCTGACTCGGCTCAGTCATTGTTGCACGATCTCTTTGAGAAGAATACTTTCTGGGAACTCAAGACAGAGCAGGCCACCGCGAAGCAGACTAAAACAGGTGCCTGGCAGGTAACATTCAATGTGCAGGCACGGAAGTTTATGGTAGACAGTATAGGAGTAGAAACTAAATTACCAATGAAAGATTGGATAGAAATTGGTGTCTTCGCCGCTGCAAAAGAGGGTGAAAAGCTGGGCAAGCCGCTATACTTGAAGAAGCATTATATAAATTCCACTAAAAAGACGATCACGGTAACGGTGCCACGCAAACCCGGCCGCGCCGGCATTGATCCAAACTACCTGCTTATCGATTGGGAGATGAAAGATAATATTGATAATGTGAAGATGTAGGGTATCATGTGCGCTGTCGTGATGGTTCGTCTATAATGGTTAAGCGGAATTGACAACGGCTACTTATAACTTTCTTTTATTCTGGAAACAGAACCCTTTAATTGATGAAGCAAGAGGCTTTTAGAGTGTCTTGATCTAGACTAAATGTGTGAAATATCGAACTTCCCAAGGCAAGATTGACATTTTATAGTTAGTTTTTGAAATTGGAGAATTAACCATTTTCTTCCCCATGCAGAAAATAATAATTTAATTTCATTTAAGCGTATAAGGAGGATTATGAAGGGAATTATGGCTTTACAAAGTCCCTAAATTAGTTGTAGCTAAATCAAATTAATCAATGAGTACCAGATCAAGAGACCAACAAAAGAAGCAGCGTCAAAAAGAATTCAAGGAAAGAAAAGAACATCAGGAGCTCCTTAAGGCTGAGGCAAAAAAAGCTAAACGCGGTTCAGCTAGAAATAATAACGCAATTGATGAAATACCCCAAAATGAAGACTAAAGTTTGTCTTTTTCTTCTTCAGAAGATTAAGTGATTCCTTGCTCTGTGCTCCTACTTGCATAGTGCGGATAAACGTGTATTTACTAGCACTTTATATAATGCTAAACATTAGAGGTCACTATCTTAAATGGTTAAATTTTAGCTTAACTGATATCTATACTCACTTGGTGTAACGCCCAGAAGTTGAGTTAGGCCCGGCAGAAAACTTCACAGGAAGAGCCTAATATTATGGTTTTGTTCCTGGGGGATTCTACTTATACACCACTGGCAGGCAATGTTCACCTTGAGCCAGGTGTCAGAATCAACTGGCATATCCATCCGGCGGGCCAAATTTTGATCATTACTGATAGTATAGGCTATTACCAAATAGAGGGCCAACGCCGGCAACTATTATAATGGGCGATGTAGTAAAATGCCCGCCGAATGTGAAGCATCGGCATGGGGCAAGCCCGGATACGGGATTACAAAAACTATACATTGTATCTAACACAGAAAAGGGAATTGTGAAATGGATGGAGCCCGTAACGGATAAAGTATACATTAACCAGTAAATGTCGTTTAAGAGGGATGACCAGAGCAGGATACGAGGCATTGAGTTTTTTCTCCTCTCCTAAATGTTCTGACAAGAATTAATTTATATAAACTGAATATTATTAAAGCTATCAGCTTAACTATCTAAAATTTCGGGCTGAATAATGATTAAAAAAGTAAAGTTCCTGGTGCAAAAAATATAGCAACTAACATCAGGTTAACTCAATACTTTAAACTAAGAACTATGGATACAATCAGAACAATGGCGGAAGGGGGCACTTCTGCAAGAACAAAAGAAGTAAGGGCATTCGGAACAGAAGCAGCAACGGCTCCTTTAGATCAGTTAAATATAAAGAGAAGAATACCGAAGCCACACGATGTAGAGATTGATATTCTGTATTGCGGGGTTTGCCACTCTGATCTGCACACGGCACGAAATGAATGGCACGGCACCATTTACCCTTGTGTACCCGGACATGAAATTGTTGGCAGAGTGGTAAGTGTTGGGGATCATGTTACCAAGTTTAAGGTCGGCGATCTTGCTGCCGTAGGGTGTATGGTAGATAGCTGCCGGGAGTGCGATTACTGTAATGAAGGATTAGAGCAGTATTGTGCAGAAGGCAACATCCAGACCTACAATTCGCCGGATAAATACTTGGGTACACAAACCTATGGCGGCTATTCCGAAAGTATTGTTGTTACCGAAAGCTTTGTGTTACGGGTACCTGAAAACCTTGACCTGGCAGCTGTCGCACCGTTGTTGTGCGCAGGTATCACAACATATTCACCGCTGAAGCATTGGCACGTTGGTCCTGGCCAGAAGGTAGGTGTGGTTGGTCTAGGTGGTTTGGGACACATGGCCGTTAAAATTGCGAAAGCCATGGGGGCAGATGTAATCGTATTTACCACCTCACCATCCAAAGTAGAAGATGCCAAGCGTTTGGGGGCCGATGAGGTAGTGCTATCCAGAGACGAAACACAAATGGCCAAGTATGCAGGCAAGCTCCATTTTGTGTTGGATGCTGTTTCAGCAGAGCACGACATCAACGCTTACCTGAACCTGTTGAGAGTAGATGGTTCTTTGGTACTGGTAGGAGCACCTGAGCTGCCTCTTCCGGTAGCTGCGTTCAGCCTGATACCTTCCCGCAGAAGCTTCTCCGGATCTATGATCGGTGGTATTGCGGAGACACAGGAAATGCTAGACTTCTGTGGCAAACATAATATCGTCTCAGACATAGAGCTGATCAACATCCAGCAGATCAATGAGGCGTATGAGCGCTTGCTCAAAGGAGATGTTAAATATCGATTTGTGATTGATATGGCTTCTTTGAAGAATTAAGTAACTGAGCTATAAGTATAGTTACTCAAAAGTGCAACAAGTTAAAAAGAAGCCGCTCCATTTAATGTGGGGCGGCTTTTCTGTATTTTCTATAGTAGTAGATCAAGTATAGAATTATCTACTATTATATACTGGATTTGACATCTGGTAAGGACTTATGATATCTAGTTAACTTTCCTTCAGTTCTGCATTAATATGATAGATAGTACTAACAACCAATTACTACTTAGCTTACAAAACCAACTATAACTTTAACCACAAATTTTTCTGTTTAATTAAATCGATGTATAACTTGAGAGTTATTCTTTTGATGATAAAATACATACTATATGAATAAATTTACGCTCGGAGTTGACATTGGAGGCACACACATCACAGCTGCGGTTGTTGACCTTTCAAATCGTTCAATAATTCAGGAAAGTATAACCCGTCAGGTTGTAGATGCAGGCGGAAGTATAGCAGATATAATTTCTGACTGGAGTAATGCCATGCGTGCTGCTATGGGAAAGTATAAAGCTGAAATAACCCAAGTTGGCATTGCTATGCCGGGCCCGTTTAACTATGAATGCGGTATTTCCCTGATGCAGAACCAGGACAAATATGATGCGCTTTATGGTATAAATGTAAAGGAACTGCTGGCGAAAGCTCTACACTTTGATATTCAAAATATAAGGTTTCAAAACGATGCCCCCTGCTTTTTACAAGGCGAGGCTTTTGCCGGCGCAGCACAAGGGTATGACAGGGCAATTGGCTTAACACTTGGTACCGGGCTGGGCTCAGCTGTTATTGTGGATGGCAAGGCGTGGGACGCAAACTTATGGGATACACCATTTAATAGCAGTATAGCAGAGGAGTATTTAAGCTCGCGCTGGTTTGTGAAGCGGTATTATGAACTGAGCGGGAAAAGGACAAATAATGTAAAAAGTATAGTGGAGGAGATGCCTGCCGAACCAAAAGTGCAGGTGCTGTTTTCTGAGTATGCCGATAATCTATCTACCTTTTTAAGAGACTTTGTGAAACAGGAGCAACCGGAGGTAATTGTACTTGGTGGTAACATTACAAAAGCTTTCGATTTATTCGGAGATAAACTGCGTGAAAAGTTAAAAGAACAGAACATCACTATACCTATTAAAACAGCACAGCTAGGAGAAGAGGCAGCTTTGCTAGGTGCTGCCAGTTTGTGGGAGGAGAGGGCCAAAGTATAAAATTATACTATACAGAAATAAGTCTTAATTTTAGATATCACTCTAAATTATTCCCCTGCCTTAACAGCTTAACAAATGAAAAAACTTGTACTCTCTGTTCTACTGTTTTCTCCGCTACTAACTTTTGCACAAGCCAAACAGACGACTAACCTGGTAAAGTATGTCAATCCCATGATCGGTACGGCAAAAATGGGCCATACATACCCAGGGGCTACCGTACCTTTCGGCATGGTGCAACTAAGCCCCGACACCGACACGATACCTTACGAAGTGAATGGCAAGTATAACAAGGACGTTTACAAGTACTGCGCCGGCTACCAGCACGACGATAAAACGATTGTAGGTTTCAGTCACACGCATTTCAGCGGCACCGGACACTCTGACCTAGGCGATTTTCTGATTGCCCCAACAACAGGCAAATTGCAGCTGAACCCTGGTACAGAAGATAACCCTAAAAGCGGCTACCGTTCTGCTTTCTCACACGCCAACGAAGTTGCAGAACCAGCCTACTATAAAGTAAAGCTCGACGACCACAACATCTTGGCAGAACTCACAGCTACCAACCGTGTGGGCATGCACCAGTATACTTTCCCGAAGTCTGATGAGGCGCATATTATACTTGACCTGATGTCAGGTATTTACAACTACGACGGCAAAACCACCTGGACTTTTGTACGCGTGGAGAACGATACACTGATCACAGGTTACCGACAGACCAACGGCTGGGCACGCACCCGTACGGTATATTTTGCCATGGCCTTCAGCAAGCCGTTCAAACAGTATGGTAATAAGGATTATTCGGAGGCACAGGCATACAAAGGCTTCTGGCGCAAGTTTGATCAGACCAAAAACTTCCCGGAGTTCGCCGGCAAAAAGCTGCGGGCATACTTTGATTTCAAGACAACTGAAGGGGAGAAGGTCAAGATCAAATTTGCGCTGTCGCCGGTGAGTACGGAAGGAGCTTTGGCAAACATGCGCGCCGAGATTCCGCACTGGGATTTCGACAGAGTAAAGCGCGAAGGACAAGCTGCCTGGAACAAGGAACTGAACAAAGTAGTGGTAGATGCCGGCAAGGATGACCTGGTGAATTTCTATACGGCCATGTACCATTCTTTCCTGGGCCCGACTACTTATATGGATGTGGATGGCAAGTATAAAGGCCTTGACATGAACGTGCACCAGGCCAAAGACTTTACAAACTATACCAGCTTCTCGCTCTGGGATACCTACCGCGCCCTGCACCCGCTATTTAACATACTGCAGCCTGCCCGCAACAACGACATGGTAAAATCTATGCTGGCGCACTACGACCAGAGCGTGCACAAAATGCTGCCGGTATGGTCGCACCACGCCAACGAGAACTGGTGTATGATCGGGTACCATTCGGTGCCTGTAATTGCTGATGCCGTGATGAAAGGCAATGCTAATTTTGATGCAAATCGTGCGCTGGATGCCTGCGTACAAACTGCCCGAACACGCTACTACGACGGCCTGGAATACTACATGCAGCTAGGTTATGTGCCGGAAGACAAAAACGGTTCATCAGTATCCAAAACACTTGAATATGCTTATGATGACTGGTGCATAGCGCAAATGGCCAAAAAACTGAACCGACGGGATATTTACGAAGAGTTCAGCAAGCGTGCGCTCAACTATAAGAATGTGTACGATGCGAAATCAGGTTATATGCGCCCTAAGTTGAGCGATGGTTCCTGGAAAAAAGAATTCGACCCGCTGGACACGCACGGGCAGGGCTTTATTGAAGGCAACTCCTGGAACTATAGTTTGTATGTACCACACGACCCGGCCCAGATGATCTCAATGATGGGAGGAAAGGCCCGCTTTGCGCAGCACCTGGATTCACTTTTCACAATGGAACTTCCTGATAAGTACTTTGAGAATACAGAAGATATCTCCCGCGATGGCATCATTGGCAACTATGTGCACGGCAACGAACCATCTCACCATGTTGCTTATTTGTACAACTGGACCGATCAGCCCTGGAAAACACAAGAGCGTACGCGTATGGTTTTGAAAGCTATGTATAGACCAACTGTAGACGGCCTTGGCGGTAATGACGATTTTGGGCAGATGAGTGCGTGGTACATTTTTTCAGCTTTAGGGTTCTACCCTGTGGCTCCTGGCTCAGACCAGTATGCCATTACCAGTCCGGCCGTGAAGTCAGCAAGTATAAACCTGGAGAACGGCAAGACTTTTACTATTGAAGCGAAAAACCAGAAAGATAAAAACGTTTATATTCAGAAAATGGAGCTGAACGGCAAACCTATTAACCGGACCTACCTGACACACGCTGAGATCATGAATGGTGGGAAGATCATCTTTTACATGGGTAATAAGGCTAATAAGAAGCTAATGGCTGTTGCTCCTCAATAAGCAATGTAATAATAAAACAAAAAGGCCTGCAGCAATGTAGGCCTTTTTGTTTTATACTTTACTTTATAGTTCTTTATTACTGGTTCTGAGGATGCTCATGCTTCGAGAAAGAGTAAGGTACTGCTGCATCCTGTGTTCCCCGGTTCTTGTTTGGTGTCTTGACCATTTTAATTTTCATCTTCCCACCTTTCACTAGATCTTCATGAGCTATCCAGTTCTTCTCAAACTTTTTACCGTTGAGCGTAGCTGACTGGATGTATCTGTTTTCTGAACTGTTATCCGGGGCTTCTATCACGAATTTTTTCCCGTTCTCTAAGTGTATAGTTGCTTTCTTAAACAATGGTGCACCCATTACATATTGGTTTACAGCAGGTGTAACCGGGTAAAAACCTAAGGCTGAGAAAATGTACCAGGCTGATGTCTGACCATTGTCTTCGTCGCCGCAATAACCGTCCGGTGTTGGCTGGTACATGCGATTCATGGTTTCGCGTGCCCAGTACTGCGCTTTCCAGGGCTCGCCGCCATAGTTATAGAGGTAGATCATGTGCTGGATAGGCTGGTTGCCATGTGCGTATTGCCCCATATTGGCGATCTGCATCTCGCGTATCTCGTGTATCACACCGCCATAGTAGCTTTCGTCGTAGATAGGAGGAAGTGAAAAAACAGAATCCAGTTTGGCTGTAAAGTTTTGCTTACCACCCATCAGATCCATCAAGCCCTGCACATCATGGAAGACGGACCAACTGTAATGCCAGCTGTTACCTTCGGTAAATGCATCGCCCCATTTAAAAGGGTTAAACGGCGACTGAAATGTGCCATCCTGGTTTTTACCGCGCATCAGGCCTGTGGCAGGATCAAACAAATTGCGGTAGTTCTGGCTGCGTTTCGCATAAAGGTCTATTTCTGCCTGTGGTCTATTTAAGGCTTTGGCTAACTGGTAAATCGCAAAATCGTCGTAAGCATACTCCAGGGTGCGGGCTGCGTTTTCGTTTATCTTTACATCATAAGGCACATAGCCCAGCTTGTTATAGTATGCTACACCTGCGCGGCCAATGGCAGTAATCGGGCCTTCGTTATTAGCGCCATGCAGCAACGCTTCATATAAGGTATTGATGTCGTATCCATTGAGTCCTTTAATATGTGCATCTGCCACCACAGAAGCAGAATTGTTCCCGATCATGATGTTGGCATAACCCGGACTAGACCACTCGGGCAACCAGCCACCTTCTTTGTAATCGTTTACCAGACCAGCCTGCATTTCTTTATTTATACTTGGGTAAGCCAGGTTCAGGAAAGGGTAGAGAGCCCGGAAGGTATCCCAGAAGCCAGTGCCGGCAAAACGATAGCCAGCATAAGTTTTGCCATCGTACGGGCTGTAATGTATAGGTTTGCCAGCTGCATCCAACTCATACATTTTGTGAGGGAAAAACAGCGTGCGGTACAGGCAACTATAAAATGTACGCCTCTGTTCATCGGTGCCTCCTTCTACGGTAATGCGGCTCATAGCCTTGTTCCATAAGGTTTTGGCTTTTTGTTTTGTAACTTCAAAATCGTCAGTGGCCAGTTCACGTTGCAGGTTAAGTTCAGCCTGCTCCATACTTATAAATGAAGAAGCTACACGCAGGTTTACCTTTTCGCCTTTCGCGGTCTTAAACCCAACTATAGCGCCGGCATGGTTGGCAGTCTGCTCCAGTTTGTTTTTTACCAGTGTGGTATCGTGCCAGGTATAAGCTACTGTAAAAGGCTTGTCAGTATAAATTACAAAGTAGTTCTTAAAGTCTTTCGGGTTGCTGCGGGCAGCGCGGGTCGTGTAGCCAATGATCTTGTTTTCAGATGGGATGACCTTGATGTAAGAACCTTTGTCCAGCGCATCGATAACGATAAACGAGCTGTCGGATTTAGGATAGGTGAACCGGAATTGTGCAGCGCGTTCTGTTGGGGTGAACTCGGTGGTAACGTCGTGGTCGGCCAGGTATACGCTGTAATAGTACGGTTTAGCAACCTCTGATTTATGAGAGAACCAACTGGCGCGGTCATCTTCACTGAACCTGAGTTTACCCGTAACTGGCATGATCACAAACTGACCATAGTCGTTCATCCAGGGCGAAGGCTGGTGTGTCTGCTTAAAGCCCCTGATCTTGTCATCATCGTAAGTATAAGCCCATCCATTTCCCATTTTGCCGGTTTGGGCTGTCCACAGGTTCATTCCCCAGGGCACAGCCACTGCAGGGTATGTATTGCCATTGGAGAGGCTGACTTTGGAGTCGGTGCCCATTAGTGGATTGGCCAGTTCTTCAGGCTCAAATATGTACTTTTTCTTTTGCGCCAGCAGAGGTGCTGGAGTAGTAAGTATGGTTGTCAGGACGATTAAAGAAAAGGAAAGTATTTGTTTCTTCATGAGGTGCTGTTTAAAAGTGTCAGTCCAAAAAGCGATCTAATATAGTGAAATCATAGATATATTCTCCTTACATAGTCTAGCTGGATTGTTGCTGCTTTACATGAGGAAAAAGACTTGTCCTGCACTTGTTATTGCTACTATACTTCTGTGTTGTGTATTCGGGTAGTAAGCGCTACCAACAGCTTGCAAAGGAGGATGACACTTAGATATTTTACTTAGGTAAAGAAATTAAATAGCATCTTTTGCACTAGCAAAAGATGCTATTCTTTTGGCAGTTCAATGAAAAAAGTGGTGCCAACATTTTCTTCACTTTCAAACCAGATTTTCCCGTTGTGCCATTCTATAATTGTTTTAATGATGGACATGCCAAGTCCTGTAGATGGCTCGCCCCGTAGCCCTTCGCGTCTGGCTTTGGTGAATTTTTCAAATAATTCATCATGGTATTTTAGGGGAATACCAATGCCATTGTCTTTTAGTGTAATGAATACGGTGTCCTGCTGGTCGCTTAAGTGAATGGAGATGTGTCCATCATCACGTGTAAACTTAATAGCATTTGAAATTAAGTTATTAATCACTTGCATAAATTTTGCATCATCAATGCAGGCGAAGAATTTATTATTGGTAGCAGTGAAGGTGAAGGTCTTGTTTATGTGTGCCTCACTTTCTTTGTATTGATCAATAACCTCTTTTATTTTACCACAGAGGTTTACTCTTCTCTTGACCATGCCAGCGTTGGCAGATTCTAAAAATTCCTGCTGTACCAAGTCTCTTATCAGGCATATGTTTCTCGCACTACTCTCCCGGATAAGATGAATAATATGAGTTGTTTCTGGGCTTACGTTATCTTTTGTTCCTTCTGCCAGCAGATCAGCCATGTTCTGAATATTGGCTAGGGGGCCTGCTAAGTCATGAGCAAGTATTTCCAAGACAGAGTTCTTTTTTGCTGCGAACCGCTCCAGCACGTTGTAATTATCCTTTTGCGTTGTAATGTCTTCTGCAATCCCTGCAATAAAGCGCCTGTTCTGGTTATCTATGACTAGTTGTGGGTTTACTAGCAGCCAACTCACCGACTTGTCTGGAAGTACAATACGAAACTCAACGGAGGGTTTCAGAATGCCTTCTAGCAAGTCACTATACGTTTTTTCTACATACTCTCTGTCATCGGGATGAACTGTATCCAACAGGATGGCTGGTTTTGCCAAGACACTTTCTCTTGTCCGACGCCAGATCTGACTGAAGGAATTATTCAGAAAGGTGATGGATGCAGATTCAACATCAAATGAAAACAGCACCTTGCTGCTTCGCCTGATCAGGTTTTTAAACACTTCAAAGTTGCTGCTTTCATCCATACATCATAGAGCTATCGTCATCTAAGTATCTACTCTGGATGCAGGTTTTAGTTAACTTTTTCTTTTCATCAATTGTTAAAGGTTGTTTAGAATTCTGTGCGGATAGCTACAGTTATAGCTTTATATTGTATGAATATACTGGCAGAATAAATCAGTCTTGTATGCTGAACATTATGATCCTGTCCCATGATTACAAAAAGTGTTGGTATTGTATTAGGAACTGTTTTGAAAACGAAGGGAAGATTGTTAAAGAAGTTAAAGTATGGCTCGTAAGAAAGTGCAATTAGCTTAAAGGCAGTTTATAGGGGATATAGGGGTGGCGCAACAAGCAAGAACTCATTTATGTTACTCTGAAAACAAGAACCCATTTATTTAATTAAATAGGTGGGTTTTTAATTTTATTGAATAGAACAACGGACTGAATTATCGAACAATACACATATTAACTTAGAAGTGTGTTTGCAAGAGAGCAGTTAAACATGATCCTGTTCCTTTAAAAATAATAAGGTTTTTGTCTGACTAATTACAAATCCAGCCAATCCTTAAAACCCGGAGCTTTGCTGCTGCTAATGATAACTTCTTTTTCAGTGGAAGGGTGTAACAACACGGAAAGCCTGCCTTTGAAGTAAGGGCGTACTTCCTGCACCGCATTAATGTGCACTATCAGCTGCCTGTTTGCCCGGAAAAAGATTGCACTATCGATTTGTTCTTCCAGCTGGTCCAGGGTATAGTTAACGATAAAGCGTTTATTTTGCTTTGTTACCAGAAACACTACTCCTTCTTCTGCCCAAAAGTACGACACTTCTTCCACTGGAATGGTTTTTATGGCCTGGCCCTGCTTTACCAGGAACGTGGATTTTACTTGTTGCTGTAGCTGTTGGGATTGCAGGAAATGTTGCAGGTGGCTCACGTCCGGAGGCAAGGGACGTTGCTGGTTTTCATACTTTTTCAGGGCAAGTGCTACATCTTCTGCCTTAATAGGTTTTAGTAAGTAATCGATACTATTTACCTTAAAAGCTTCTATAGCATATTGGTTATAGGCCGTCGTGAAGATGACCGGGCAGCTAATGGCTACCTGCCTGAAGATCTCAAAACTGTTGCCATCAGAGAGGTGTATGTCACAGAAGATCAGATCTGGTGCCTGGTGCAGGGTGAACCATTGCACAGCCTCTTCCACCGATCCGATCTTGGAGAGAACTTCTGTATGCGGCCGAAGCCTTTTCACGATAGCAGCCAAAGCATCGGCCGCCAATTGCTCATCCTCAACTATAACTACTTTCATATCAGGCTACATCAAGTAAAGGTAAAGCTACTATAAAAGACCGCTCATTTTGCGCCACTTCCACTTTCTCATCAGTAAAATATTTATACCTGCTGCTGATGTTCTGCAACCCTACTTTAGTGGAGACTACTTCATCAAGGCGGGGCTGGAGGTTGTTTTCAACTACCAGCTTAGCATCTTTTACAAATACAGAGATGTGCAGCGGTTTAGTTGGGGTAGAGCCATTGTGCTTTATGGCATTTTCAAGCAGCATCTGCAACGACGTAGGGGGCAGTTGCAAGTGCAGGCAGGAAGGTGGTACCTCTACCTTAAACTGCACGTTTTCGCCAAACCGGGTTTGCATGAGGTAGATGTAAGCATTGGCCAATTCCATTTCTGTTTCGAGCGGTACAAGTGGCTTGTCACCACTATCAAGCAGCGCCCGGTATACTTCTGCCAACTGGCTCGAAAAAGTTGCTGCTTTGTCCGGATCAACATAAATAAGCGAGTTGAGTACGTTTAAGCTGTTGAAAAGGAAGTGCGGATTTACCTGGTTCTTTAAGGCCTCCAACTGTGCCCGGAAGTTTTCTTTCTGCAACTGCTCAGCGCGTAAGTGCTCTTCCTGTAGTTGCTTCCTGTTGCGCTCGCGCTCTACAAAATAGTAGAAGAAAAGCGCCGCAACGCTACTAATGACATATGCCAGACGCACCCGCTCAGGCAGTAGTGTTATTTGTTCACCAGCCAGGTTATAAATGAGCTTGTAGGGTATATAGTAGAGCAGGAAGCAGAGGGTGACGCTGCTGGCTACAACCGTAATGCCTTCCAGAACTGGTTTCCAGCTGCCTGCAATACGGCTGAGTGGGCCTGAAGTATAGGCTTTGGAAATGAAACTGTTTGATAGGAAAATGGCCAGCAGAAAGAAAAAAGCAACTACCAGCTCTACCAGAATGCCTGTGTTAAAGAGCCAGATGGTACCTTGGTGTACAAACACTAACGCATAGTATAAAAGCACAGTCGTCAGGGCGGCGATGGCAACCTGGTTCAGGAAGAGTTTATACTTGACGCGCATCTTTCTCATTATAAAAGGTCACAATCTAGCTAGCGGGAGGGGTTAATTCTTCACATCGAAGTAAATCTATTTGCAGCTTAAAAACAAACAGGAGATCTAGTGTGATAGCTTACTATAGATCCTGCATTGGCTATTTCATTCAATAAGCTTTCCTCTTCAACTATCCATTATCTCACTTCATTAGGCTCATGTCCCGCTTCATCAGAAACAGGTTTCTATCCTTTATCTGATGTCACATCTTTGAATCAACTATTTGATTTCAGGACAAATAAAACTTAATGAAAATGAAAAGTTTACAACACATCATCATCCTGCTGCTGATAACTGTTTTGCCGCAGGCAGGTATTGCACAAACAAGTGGTTTTTTAACAGGTGCCGTAAAAGACGAGCAGGGGCAGCCGGTGGGTTTTGCCAATGTGGCGCTTTTAGAGGCTTCAAACGCTAAGGTCATTAACGGTACTACCGCAGATGCCGAAGGCAGATTCCAGATCAAGTCGCCGGGGAAAGGTACTTACTTCCTGCGGTTCAATTTTCTGGGTTATGTGCAGCTAAACTCTGAGCCTTTTGAAGTTACCGGCGACAGCTTTACAAAAGACTTTGGGAGTACGACTTTAAAAGAGAATGCCCAGGTATTGCAAGTGGTAGAGGTACAGGCCATGCGCCCAACTATAGTTGCCTATGCTGATAAAATGGTGGTAAACGTGGAGGGCACAGCCCTGGCTGGCGGAAGCTCTGCTTATGAAGTATTATCAAATTCACCGGGTGTGTGGATTGATCAGAATGGCGAACTGAAGCTGAATGGCAAAGCAGGCGTAAAAGTGATGATCAATAACAAACTTGTCCATATTACCGGGAAAGAGCTGCAAAACCTCCTTCAAAACATGTCCGGCGACAACATCAAAGAGCTGGAGATCATAACCAATCCATCTGCAAAGTATGATGCGGAAGGCGCGTCAGGCATCATTAACATTAGCCTGAAGCAGCATAAAGAAACTGGCCTGAATGGCAGCCTGCATGCCGGTTACCAATACAACGAGTTGAACGGTTATACAGCCGGTGCTGAAGTAAACTATAAAAAAGGCCCGTGGAATTCTTTCGCCGGTTTTGATTTTGCCGAGCGTGCTACCTTCCGGACAAACAACATGAAGCGTACCTTCCAGGGCCAACAGAACAGTGGCCTTAACCAGAACCTGAGAGAGGAGGGAACAAGCACAGTACCCACCTTTAGAATAGGTTCAGATTTTGATCTTAACCAGCAACACAGCATTGGTTTTCTGGCCGATGTATCCTTTTACAACACCAGAAACCAGATCAAAACATTGGCAAAACTAACAGATGGCAATCCGGAAAACGACCTGCTGATAGACGCGCTAAACAATGGAAGATCTGACAATCAGAACAGCGCTGTTAACCTGCACTACCTGGGCAAACTGGACACGTTGGGTACTACCTTCTCTGCAGACTTTGATTATGTGCGGCTCTACAGCCAGAGCGATGCCACTTTTGTGAATCGTTTAGACAGCCTGGGGGTACCTGCCGGTGTATCCATTAGCAGATTGATGTATGAAAACCCAAATAACTACGACATCTACGCAGCAAAAGCAGATTTTTCTAAAGCTATAGGCAAGGCAGGCAAACTGGAATTAGGTGCGAAAGCGAGTCACGTAATCTCTGACAATGAGCTGAAATTTTATGAAGAGACGGACGGTAAAATGCTACCGGATGTTAAGAGAAGCAACCACTTTATTTATAAAGAGAACATTTTAGCAGCCTACGCATCTTTCTCCACCGTAATTGGTAGTAAACTCAGCATGCAGGCAGGACTCCGTGCCGAGCAAACTTTTGCCGAAGGTAACTCCGTTACGATGGGGCAAAAAACAAACAGAGACTATCTCGATCTGTTCCCAACTTTATTTGTGCAGCATTCGGTAAATGATAACTACCAGGTAAGTTATTCCTACAACCGCCGCGTGAACAGGCCACAGTACAGTGACCTGAACCCTTTCATCTTTTACATTGACCCTTACTCCTGGGTAGTTGGCAATCCATACTTAAAGCCGCAGTACACCAACGCTTTTAGCGTAACACAAACTATAAGCCAGCGCTACAATGTAGTAGTAGGCTACGCGGTAACGAAAGACTTTATAACAGAAATACCACAGCAAAACGCAGCAGATAAAACCACTTACTTCCAGCAGCAGAACGTGGAAGATATGAAGAGCATTAACGCAACAGTAATAGTACCGGTGCAAGTTTTGCCAACATGGCAGATCAACAATACCGCTACGGGCCTATTTCATAAGTTCACAAAAGAACTGGATCATCAGATGCAGGCAAACGAGCAAGTCACTTTTATGCTGCAGTCAAACCACTCCATTCAGATGCCAAAGGATGTAAAGTTAGAGGTAAATGCTGGCTATCAGGGACCAATGGCATACGGTTTATACCACATCAATGCCAATTGGGGTGTAGATGCAGGCCTGAAGCGCTCTTTTATGGATGATAAACTGGATGTAAGCGTGGGTATTACGGATATCTTTAAAACTAAAAGAATGGCAGGAACTATTGATATTGACGGTAACAAAATCGAATCCGACCAATATAGAGGCACTCAAAGCTTTAAAATCAATCTTCGTTACCGCTTCAGCCAGGGCAGTGAGTTTAAGTCAGGCAAGATAAGTATGAACCTGGATGAGGTGAATAGAGCAGGTGGTAAGTAAGCCTAACAATAAAGCTACAGACTTATTTCTATGCCAGTGTGTTGGCACGCCATACCCAACGAGACACAGGATTTATGGAACCCGGCGATCTGAAAAGCCTTTACCGGCAAAGGGCTTACAAAGGATGAACGCGAAATTCAGAACCTAGTCAAAAAAGCTGGGCAATTTCAGGAAAAACTCATCGGCTATAAAGATGGGGAAGATGATGCATTATGTACCGGTTGACGGAGTATATGTATGCTTCCGCTATGACGATGATCAAAATATAATGTGCATGATGAACACGGATAGCAAAGCCCATGAACTGGATTTTAAAAAGTATACTGAAAGGACAAGTACCTTCTCGGAAGCAGTGAATATCATCAGCAACAATAAACTAAAAACCTCAGAGAAAGCTACCATCCCGGCGATGCAGATGTGGGTGTTAGAATTAAAGAAATGAGTACAAAAAATCAGCACTTTATACTTTATAACCCCGGATGGATCAGCAACAATACTATATCACATCATTAACTTCATTGCGTGGTATAGCTGCCTTGTGGGTCATGCTGATTCACCTGGATGTGATTTTCTTTTACAGGGATTTTGGCCCTTTAATTCCGCACGAGCTAACCGGCATTATAACAAAAGGATATTTATGGGTTGACTTTTTCTTTTTACTCAGCGTCTTTGTAATAAGCCATGTATACGGTGCAGCATTTGCAAGTTCTTCAGACAAAGTAAGTCTGATCAAATCTTTTTTATGGGCACGCTTTACCCGAATTTATCCGCTGCATCTTTTTATACTTGTGTTATTGATCCCACTTGCTGCCATTGTTCCGCTATTATTTCCTGCTGTGGTAGACGGCAGTTGGGAAACATTTATGGCTTGGCCTGCGCTTCTGGATAACCTGCTCCTGATCAATGCCATGAATCAACATGTGTTCCTTTCGTGGAATATTGTTTTCTGGTCTATTGGCGCAGAGTGGTGGGCTTATGTTTGTGCTTGTTTTATACTTCCGTTTGTATTCAAGAGTAACCTTACCTATAAAAGTATAGCCCTGGTTGTTGCAAGTGCAGTACTTATCGGCATTTCCTCGATCCGGGGTAACCTAGATATTACATTTGATTATGGTTGGGTTAGATGCTTGGCCGAATTTACACTAGTAACTATAGCTTACCAGGTCTTTGTGCATCGAGTTGGGGAAGTATGGCTGTCAAAAAGCGGCTGTTTTTTTAATGGCTGCGCTTATGATTGTGATAGCTTTTCATTTTAGTCTGAGTGATATACTCCTGATTCCGTTACTTATAGCATTGTTACTTTGTGCTGCTTATAATAATAGGTTGATTAAAAAGGTCCTGGAAAAGAAAACCTTACGCTATCTGGGAGATATATCTTACTCTATTTACATGATGCATGGATTCTGGTTCTTAGTGTTTTGGTTTTCCTTGACCTATCTTAAAAATGAATTAATGATCACCTCACTATCCGTTCCCCTAAAACTTGGTCTTGGGGTTTCTTTTGTAAGTTTAACGATTATTAGTGCTCATTATACTTACCATTATTTAGAGATCAGGGCGCGGCAATTTTTAAGAAGCAGTTTGTTTATAACCAGGGAGAAAGTCAAAGTATAGGCCATCTACTGGAGAGAGAAAAGAGCAGTTGATTTATCTATAAACTATAGTTTATAACTTTATAAAAGAAGGAATTACTTGTGTTAAAAGTAATTCAGCCTTTCTATTTTTAAGGGAATTTTATACCTGCCCGAACATCCAGGAAGTCTGCAACATGCCGGTGCGCTTTCAGGTTAATTCCCCAGAATACTTTTCTGGGAGTATGGTACTCCAGTCCGTAGCGTTGGTAGACAGGATCCCGGGCAGCGGCAGGTGCATACACGTAAATACCCAATTGCTGGCTAAACCTGAACCGGCCAATGTGCAGTTCATGTCCAGCTAACAAAGCTCCTCGCTGAAAGTCTTCTTTTTGTCCTTGGTCCTGCAGTTTTTCTTTTAAGGTGTAATCTAACACCCATTCTGCACCAGCTGTAAGTGCACTTAGCCTGCTAATTTTCTGGCTAACATAGAGGTTACCACCAAGTACAGGTAACTTATCTGATGGATTGTCATCCCTGTCTTTTAAGGTAAACAAGAATGCAAATAAATAGTGCCTGAATTTAACGAGAGAGTCATTTGTCACTAATTCACGAGGAGCAAAGTATGTGGGCCGTAATGCACAATCCAAACCAAGGGTAGCGGATGGGAAATTAATCCCTTTATTAGGCTGGCGTAGACCTCCATTGGAAATGTGGTTGTATGTGCCCCCAGCTCGCAGGTTGAGGTACTTAGTAAGTCTATAATTGGCCATTAAGTTGGCGACCAGAGGAAAGCTGATTTTTGTGCTGTAGAATAAATTATTAGGATTACTATCAGGATGGTACACGTTATCAAGGTAAGCTATGCCTGCACCTAAACGGAAAGAGATGCTAAATTTATGCTGCGCTGCCAGAAAAGGTTCCACAAATAAAATTAAGGAATACCCATTCCCTAAAACAGCTGGATTATTAAAATTATGATAAGTGAAAGAGGCACCCAATCTGGGGTAAGCCTGCAGGTACTGCCAGGATAAACTGTCGGAGAAGTGAAAGCTTAAATCAATTGATACCCCCCACGGATTAGAATTAGAAATTTGGCGGATGTCTTCTGAATGAGGGATGATAAACCCATAATGACTATAAACCCCCAGATTTATCGCGGGGCGTGAAGCAGTATCTGCACTTACCGTGGTGAAAGCGTAAAGGGGAGGAGCGTTAGCCATGACTTTTACCACTAGCAATACAAACAGTATATGTTTTATTCCTAAAAAAGCGTGCATAGAAACTCGGGCTATTAATTACCTTAACGAAAAATAGATGGTTTGAGCAGAAGCGTGATAAGACAATATAGTTATGAAGAATGTATTTAAACTATTTGTTTTCCTGTTGTTCTTTTGGGGTTAACCGCACAAAGTTTTGCGCAGGAACATACAAAAATGCAGGAGCAGAACCTTGCAGGCCATAAAATGTTAAATTTAGATAAACTGCAGTGTATGATGGACCAGCAGGCTTACCTGCAGGGGCAAAGCTAACAGTCCTCCCTAGAGATCCATTCAAAGAAGGGCCGTTTACCATCAGGTTAATATTCCCGGCAAACTATAAAATAAGCCCGCACTGGCACCCTACAGCCGAACATTTAACCGTAATAGAAGGTGCGTTTTATATGGGTACGGGCGAAAAGCCAGCTATGAATAGTACTACCAGCCTTCAGCCCGGAGGGTTTGCCTTGATGCCAGCTAAAAGTGTTCATAATGCTTTTACAAAAGAACAGGCTATTGTACATGTGCATGGAACAAGTCCTTATATGATTACCTATATTAATAAAGTTGATGACCCAAGAAACAAGGAGAAGATGCGTTAAAAAGTAAAGATTTAAAAGTTTTTGCAAGTTACGTTCTAAGGGCTCAACTAGAGTTGTTTAGGAAAATGTAGTAATGCTCTATCTAATTTAAAATTCAACTAGAGGATATAAAGTATAGAATTGAAAATCCGCACCTTTTTAGAAGGAGCGGATTTTTACTGTAATAGCCTAAACGATGCCTTGAGAATATTTTGCTACCTAAGTTTATTCCATAGGTATTTGCTTTGCTTTTTCTGCCAGCCACATTTCAAAGGATTTCAAGGCTGGATTCAACTCCTTTGAATAACTGACGTCTCTCACGCTGTTGCAGACCTCGTCAAAATCTCGGTAGAACTGGAACATATTGCCCAGGTCGTCTGCTCCGGGAAAACCGAAGCCACGGTAAGTTTCCGGGGATACACAATTATAGGTTACCTCTTGCCCTAATGCCTTGGTCATCGCTTCTGCCATCTCCTGCCCGGTTAGCTGATCGCCTGCCACACCCACCGTCTTACCGATCATTTCTTTGCCACGTTTAAAAATGCCATAGGCACATTTCCCAATGTCTTCTGCAGCTATACCTGCCATTTTCTTGTCACCCATGGGCAAGGTAAGGTAATATTTCCCATCGCTTACTTTTTTAGGTCCCATACCGAAGAATATGAAGTTATCCCAATAGAAAGAGGCTCTTAGGAAAGTGGTAGGCACACCCAAATCAGAAAAAAAATGATCTGCTTCGCCTTTTGCATCGAAGTGGGGCACCTTATACTTTTCCTGTAGGGTGGGCATCCGATCATCATCCAATGGAACCCATTTTCGGGTATCTTCCAGCGTAGACCAAATCACGTGCTTTAAATTTGCTTCTTTAGCAGCTTCGGCCATGCTTTTGGCTTCAGCATACTCTTTTTCAGGAGAAAAGTGCGCCCAGAAAAAGGTGACAAAGTAAGCCCCATAAGCACCATCCAGTGCCCGTTTCATGCTTTCTTTGTCGTCAATATCTGCAGTTACTATTTCAGCACCCATAGCCGCTAGTTCCCTTGCCTTGTCTGAACCAGGATTTCGGGTAACAGCACGAACCGAAAACTCACTGTTGCTATCTTGTAATATAGCCCGTGCAACTCCGCCTCCCTGAGCGCCTGTTGCACCAAACACTGTTATAATCTTTTTATCTGGCATAGTACTATTACCGTTACTTTATTACACTAAAGTTGTAGTATGTTATGCTTACGCAAGGGTTTGTGATGTGATTGCGAAAAAAGAAAAACTACGTAAAGAGCTATTGTACTGTACCAAACGAGCTTTATTGTATAGTAATGCGAGGTTGATTTCAAGAGATAAGAATACTTAGACCCGGCAAAATGAATGGCGTAAATGAATCGCTCTTTATACTTTGCACAAGATATTGAGGAAGATGAGCTTGGTTCTTTAGGATAAGTTACATTATGAAAATAGAGTAGATGTGTTTTTGAATGTGTGAGTAACTCTGTTTACTGAAATGTTCGATAAGCCCAACCACAGTGGAAATTTATCGATCCAAAAAAGCCGCTCCATTTGACATAGAGCGGTTTTTTTATGGTTGTAGAACAAAGGATAGAATTCTCGAACCAAGTTCGCAAGGGCTTAGCTATAATAAAAGGGATATTATCACCTTTATACAAGTATACCTGTCATCAATCTTTCATGAGCTCCTTTTACACCCATACTTAGAACAGAATCCTCTGTTTGTTTCTATTCAAAATTTCATATATATTCAAAATAATAAGTTGGCTATTTATGCTTCTGATTCAGTGGTAATACTTGACTTTGATCAAAAACAAAGGCCTTTATGAAGTAATGTCTGGCTTTCAAAACTAGAATATATATATGCCTACCAGAAGGGAATTTGTTAAGACAGGAAGTATAGCTACAGCAGGTCTTGCAGCCACCGGGTTTTCTTTTATGTCGTTTGCGCAGAAAGATACATTTACCAGCCAGCGCCCTGCCTTATCAGCACGGAACTTCACCAGCAAAGCTGTAGAAAATAAGATAAAGGAAGTAAAGAAAGCTATAGCCGATAAAGAACTGGCCTGGATCTTTGAAAACTGCCTGCCTAGTACCCTTGATACCACTGTAACTCACCGGGAGAAAAACGGAAGACCAGATACCTATGTCATAACCGGCGATATTGATGCGATGTGGCTGCGCGACAGTTCGGCACAAGTATGGCCTTACCTTGCGCTAATGGATAAAGATAAGCCGCTACAACGTTTAATAGCCGGTGTTATCAACCGTCAGACGAGTTACATTCTGAAGGACCCATACGCCAACGCTTTTTACAACGACCCAGCCAAAGAAGGAGAGTGGGCAAAAGACCTTACCAAGATGCAGCCGGGTGTGCACGAGCGCAAGTGGGAGATCGATTCGCTTTGCTACCCGATCAGGCTGGGTTACCATTACTGGAAGACTTCCGGCGATACCGATCCCTTTGATGCCAACTGGGAAAAGGCCATGAAACTGGTGGTAAAAACATTTAAGGAACAGCAGCGAAAGGCGGACAAGGGACCTTACAAGTTTCAGCGGGTAACAGGTTGGCAAACCGATACCGTGGCTGGTGCCGGTTACGGAAATCCGATAAAACCGGTGGGCCTGATTTGCTCCACTTTCCGCCCATCCGACGATGCCACGACCTACTTGTTCCTAATTCCTTCCAACTACTTTGCGGTTACATCGCTCCGCCAGTTAGCCGAGATGAGCCAGAAACTAAAACAGGATAAAGCCTTTGCAACCGAATGTACCGCGCTGGCTGACGAAGTAGAGAAAGCGCTTCAACAGTATGCTGTATTTGAACATCTTAAGTATGACAAAATCCATCCGTTTGAGGTGGATGGTTATGGCAATGAATTGTTTATGGATGATGCCAATATTCCGAGCCTGCTTTCTTTGCCATACTTAGGCAGTTGTGCTGCGGATGATCCAGTATACTTGAATACCCGCCGGTTTGTGCTAAGCGAGGATAACCCCTGGTTTTTTAAAGGCAAAGCTGGCGAGGGCATCGGTGGGCCGCATGTAGGCGCTGATATGATCTGGCCGATGAGCATCATTATGAGAGCCATGACGAGCCAGTCGGACGAAGAAATAAAGAACTGCCTGCATACTTTAAAAACGACGCATGCAGGTACAGGCTTTATGCACGAAACTTTTCACAAGGACAATCCTGAAAAGTTTACCAGAAAATGGTTTGCCTGGGTTAATACCCTTTTTGGTGAACTAATTCTGAAACTCCATGCTGAGCGTCCGCATTTGCTAAAAGCACAAGTATAAAATAATATTTTACTGAACTGAATCAGTTGTCATACAACTTGAACACCACCAACTATAGCCCATGAGCACCAGACGTAAATTCATAAAAATATCAGCTATAGGCGCTACTTTTTTGAGCGGCGGCTTTCAGTTTGCCAGCGCCTTTGCCGGTTCTGTTAAACAAGGAAAAGGCAGCAAACCCATAGTCATTTCTACCTGGGACCACGGCATACCCGCCAACGAGGCCGCCTGGAAGATTCTATCCAAAAACGGCAGTGCCTTGGATGCGGTAGAGGCAGGTGTACGTGTGCCTGAAGCAGACCCGAATGTGCGTACTGTTGGTTATGGCGGTTACCCGGACCGGGAAGGAAAAGTAACGCTGGATGCCTGCATTATGGATAAGGACAGCAACTGCGGATCTGTAGCCTTCCTGCAGAACATCAAGCACCCTATTTCGGTTGCCCGCAAGGTAATGGAAGATACACCGCATGTGATGTTAGTAGGTGAAGGTGCTTTGCAATTTGCTTTATCCAAAGGATTTAAAAAGGAGAACCTGCTGACTCCTGAGTCTGAAAAGGATTGGAAAAACTGGCTCAAAGAATCAAAGTATAAACCAGTCATTAACATCGAAAACCACGACACCATTGGCATGCTGGCTTTGGATGCTAATGGTGACCTGGCAGGAGCTTGTACCACCAGCGGTGCTTCTTTTAAAATGCACGGGCGCGTGGGGGATTCACCCATTATCGGAGCGGGCTTGTTCGTGGATAATGAAGTAGGAGCTGCCACGGCCACAGGCCTGGGCGAAGCGGTAATCCGGATGGTGGGCAGCCATTTGGTTGTTGAACTCATGCGACAGGGCAATTCCCCGGAAGATGCCTGCCGATTAGCCGTAGAACGTATCATTTCCAAGCAAAAAGATGTGAAAGACCTACAGGTTGGTTTTATTGCCCTGAATAAGAACGGGGAGTATGGCGGCTTCTGCATCCACAAGGGCTTTAACTATGCCTTACAGGATAAATCGGGAACTAAGCTACTGGATGGAAAGAGCAAGTTCTAACCTGGTTCCGGTACTGGAAATTTGTGTAGATTCTGTTGCCTCTGCACTGGCTGCCGAGCAAGGCGGGGCACAGCGCGTCGAGCTATGCGATTACCTGGCGGGAGGTGGTACAACACCCAGTACCGGTATGATCGAGGTGGTTCGGAAAAGTATAAATATAGGCCTGCACGTACTCATTCGTCCACGCCGGGGAGATTTTCTGTACTCTGAGGCGGAGTTTGAAGTGATGAAAAAGGATATTGCCCTGTGCCGTGAACTAGGAGCGGATGGTGTAGTGATCGGTGCGCTGACGAAGTATGGAAGTATAGATACTGCCGGAACAGCAGAATTAATGGCGCAGGCCGAACCGATGAGCATTACCTTCCACAGAGCCTTCGATCTTTGTGCTGATCCTATAAAAGCGTTGGATGATTTACTGGCTCTGGGTGTAGATCGCTTGCTCACATCCGGTCAGCAGGAAACAGCACTACAGGGAGCGGAACTGATCCGGGAACTTCATAAAAGAGCTGCGGGAAAAATGATCATTATGCCCGGTGGGGGAGTAACTCCTGCCAATGTACAGGAGTTACTAAGTATAACCGGTGTGCGAGAAGTACATGCCTCCTTTCGCAAATCCGTGGCAAGCGAAATGCAATTCCGCCAAGACTCTCCGCCCATGTTTAGCTTTAAGCAAATTTCAGAGTTCGAGCAGCTGGTAGCCGATGTGGAGCAGGTGAGAGCTATGCGTGCAACTTTTAAGGTATAAAAATATACTTCTGTTTTTACTCAACAATTGATTTCGACCTGTCCTCTTTGGCTGTTCCCCAGATTGAACTTGGAAGGTTTCCCATCTCAAAAACCAGCTTGCCACCCAGCATCAAATCCTTGTGTAGGATGTATGACTTTGTGTAGAGTTTTCCGTTGAGGGTTATACTTTGAATGTACTTATTCTCCGAGCTATTATTCAGGGCTTCTATCTCGAGTATTTTCCCGTTAGGCAATGTTAAAGTAGCCTGTTTTACTGCCGGACTTCCAAACACATAAGCTCCATTGGCAGGATTTACTGGGTAGAAGCCAAGTGACGAAAAAATATACCAGGCTGACATCTGCCCCACATCCTCATTGCCGATCAGGCCATCAGGTTTAGCAGTATACATGTTGTCAACTATAAACCGCACCTTCTCCGCTGTTTTCCAGGGCTGTCCGGCATAGGCGTACAGGTAAGTAATGTGGTGACTGGGCTCGTTGCCATGTGCGTATTGCCCAATCAAACCGGTTATGTCGTTAGACGCTTCTTCGCCCATGTCGCCTTCAGCGGTAAACAGCGAATCGAGTTTATGAGCAAAGGCTTCCTCGCCGCCCAATAAGTTCATCAGCCCTTCCACATCCTGTGGCACCAGCCAGGTATATTGCCATGAATTTCCTTCGGCATAATCATCTTTGCGGTGGGCCGACTTGAACGGATCGAATGGTGTGCGCCACTCGTTCTGCGAAACGCGGCCACGCATAAAACGGGTCTGTTTGTCGAAGTAGTTTTCGTAGTTTCTGCCGCGCTTGCTGAAGTATTCGTAGTCCGCCTGTTTGCCCATCTTCTTAGCAACCTGTGCAATGCTCCAGTCTGCAATAGCATATTCCAAGCCTTTGGCTACACTTTCTACCTCAGCGTCTGCAGGTATAAAACCCTTTTCCTTAACATGTGCCAGACCAAACTCATTACCCATTGCGGTGGCTTTCATTGCCTCGAAAGCTAGCTCATGATCAAAACCGTTGAAGCCCTTAAGTATGGCATCGGCCACGACCGGCACGCTGCTATAGCCCACCATGGTATTGGTCTCGTTGCCCATCAGGTGCCACACCGGTAACTTGCCCTGCTGTTGGTAAATTGCCAACATGGAATTGATCATGTCATTCACCCTGTTCGATTGAAGGATGGTAAATAGTGGGTGTGCTGCTCTGTAGGTATCCCAGAGGGAGAAAGTAGTTAAGTTTGTAAAGTTTGCCTTCGGGTATACTTTCTTATCGGTGCCACGGTAATCGCCGTTGTAGTCGTTGAAAACAGAGGGTGCGATCATGGTATGGTACAGCGCAGTGTAGAAAGTTATTAGCTGTGCCAGTGTATCAGTTTTTATGCGCACCTTTTGTAACTCACTATTCCAGGCAGCATCGGCTTCCGCTGCTACTCTGTTAAAATCCCAATGCGGGATTTCAGCTTTGATGTTGGCCAATGCATTCTCGGAACTTACAGGAGAGATACCTACTTTCAGTTTTATCTTTTCACCACTCTTTGTAGCAAAATTGGCGACCCCTTTAATTCTGTTCCCTTTAGAAGCAGCAACCATATTACCCAACGAATCACTTACCTGAAAGCTGGAAAAACCCTCGATAGGCTTGGAGAAAACGGCTGCGAAGAAAACGCGCTGGTCTGCGGCCCAGCCCTTAGAGTAGCGGTAGCCATAAAGTATGCTGTCGTTGATTTGGGTAATAAATGTTTCGGTTGGTTGGTCCCAGCCAATGCCTTCTTCCAGGTCAAAAATGATATGCCCCTGATCAGTCTCCGGAAAAGTATACTGATGGAAGCCCACCCGTTCCGTGGCCGTCAGCTCGGCCTGTATATCGTAGCGCTGTAGCTTTACGGCATAGTAACCTGGCTTGGCAGTTTCTTCCTGGTGCGAGTACAGCGACAAAAAGCCCTTCTCCGGATTTTTATGGGTTCCTTTAAGCAGCTTTAGTGTGCCTGTGGTTGGCATAACCGCTATATCACCCAAATCGCCTATACCTGTGCCGCTCAGGTGTGTGTGCGAAAAACCAACAATGGTAGAGTCGGAGTAATGATAACCAGAACACCAGTCCCAGCCTTCAGTCAGGTTATTCGGACCCAGTTGCACTGCTCCAAACGGCACATTGGCTCCCATAAAAACATGCCCGTGGTAGCCGGTACCAATATAGGGGTCTACATATTGGGTAAGGCTGGCATTATTCTCTGAAGTCGCAACTTTATTCGTGCTTTTACATGCTGCAATTGTACTTATAACAATGGCAAAAACAGCTGCAAATTTTATAAAGGGGATGTACTTACTTAGCATGAAGCATACATTTTACGATTGTAGAAGGTTAGGTATCTTTTACTAAAAGTGGCCTTTAATTTAGAATATAAAAACTGGTTTAGCTAATGGATATTCGAGGCAATAGAATATCTAATATTAAATAATTAGTTATGCCTTAGCATATAACTCATACCTAATAAGTGCCAGGTGCAAGCTATTAGTTGGTTATAGTAGCATTGTAAAGCTACTGCTATTTAATGAATAGTTTTAGGGAGATGCTCATGCAAATTTATTCACCTCAATTTTAAATTTATTACTAAAATAGATTAATAAATTATTGTAATTCGATAATTTATTGTTATTTTTGGTTATTGAAAATGCATAAGACTATGAAGAACGTAAGAATTATCGCCAGCATCCTTTTTTTAATCAGCAGAGCAGTAGCTGTGGTTTATTTTGTTACAGCACTTTATGCCACACTTGTACTGGCAGCAAACGAAGTTTTTTCCGGCATAAGCTGGGTCGAAACAACTGCGCAGGGGCGGTTTACTATTATGTATCCATTTACGAAGACGCCCTTCCTTCTTGGGGAATATACTTTTGAGTTTATACTGATGATGATGCTGGGCGTTGTTGGGTATGGCACGTTTGCCTGGCTGCTAAGTGAAGTGTTTAAAATATTTAAACAGGAAAAGCTCTTTACGCAGAATGGCGTGCAAACGCTTACCATTTTCTACATGGCCAATTTCATAGTACCAACAGTTGTGCTGCTTATTAGTCTTTTCTTCGAAGAATACATCCAGTACCTGATCGTCTTTACGCTGCTGCATGGTGTGATAGGCATTTTTGCTTATTTCATGGCCAGCATTTTTAATCAGGGGGTTTTACTACAAAACGACCAGGACCTTACAATTTAGCTATGCCCATTATTATAAACCTCGACGTGATGCTTGCAAAACGGAAAATGAAGTCGAATGAGCTGGCCGAGATTATTGGTCTGACTACTGCTAACTTATCTATACTTAAAACAGGAAAAGCCAAAGCAATTAAGCTTAATACACTGGAGAGTATCTGCCGGGCGTTGGATTGCCAGCCAGGAGATATTCTGGAATACCGCGAGTAATAAAAACAACAATACTATAATATACTTTTTTCAGCTTTAACAAAGGCTGAACAGACTCCACTTTGCCAGTATGTATCACTTTACACCTGCTTAAAAAAGCAGGACAGGCTGCCCTTTGCCTAAATATTTACGATAAAGCTTTTGAAATAAGATGATGAACACGCTAAGTATTAAGAATATCCGAAAAACATACGCTAACGGAGTCACAGCCCTTATCCAGGTATCGCTGGAAATAACCAACGGGATGTTTGGTTTGCTAGGGCCGAACGGGGCCGGTAAATCTACACTTATGCGTACCATTGCTGCCCTGCAGGAACCTGATACCGGAAGTATAACCTTTAACGGAGTTGATATACTTCAGGAACCTGACTACATGCGAAAGAGCTTAGGGTACCTTCCTCAGGAGTTTGGGGTTTATCCTAATGTATCAGCCTATCATTTACTTGATCACATTGCCGTTTTAAAAGGAATCCTGAACTATAGTGACCGAAGCAAGCAAATTAAAGAGCTGTTACACCAGACAAACCTGTGGCAGCACAAAGACAAAGCTGTAAGCTCTTTTTCTGGTGGAATGCGCCAACGCTTCGGTATTGCGCAGGCGCTGTTAGGAAATCCCAAAGTAATTATTGCGGATGAACCTACTGCCGGCCTAGATCCTGAGGAACGCAATCGCTTCCATAATCTACTGCTGGAAATTGGGGAGCAGGTAATAGTTATACTTTCAACCCATATTGTGGAAGACGTTCGGGATCTATGCCCGCAGATGGCGATTATCAGCGAGGGGAGCGTACTGGCGCAAGGCTCACCGGATATATTCATACAGGAGTTGCAGGGTAAAGTATGGGCTAAAACCTTAAACATAACTGAACTGGCAGAACAGGCCCATTTAAACATTATATCAAAGCGTTTTTATGCGGGCAAAACTAAAATACATGCACTGTCTGATGGAAAGCCTGGTGATGGTTTTGAACTGGTAACTCCGGATCTGGAAGATGTCTACTTCAGCACTTTATTTTCTGCATTTACTCCTAACCTTAAAACCGCGGAACTATGCTGATGTACTTAACCAGGTTTGAGCTACTGTACCAACTGCGCAAGCCCTTAACCTATGTGGCGTTGCTAAGCTTTTTGCTCTTCGGCTTTATGATGGGGAGTGTGCGCCATTTACCTTATCCGGATGTGTACCGCAATGCTCCATACAGCATTACCTACATGGTTGGCATTCTGACTTTAGGTATAATTTTCCCGGTAACAGTAACAGTAGCTCAGTCATTCCTGAAAGACAGGGAGTTTAAGTTTGAGGGAATCTTATATGCAACACCTATAGGCAAAAGCAGTTACCTGTCTAGTCAGTTTATAGCCTTATTTGGTACATCATTATTTATACTTTGTGTTGGCGCTTTGGGGATCCTGATTGGGGCTTACATGCCATGGTTGCCTGCCGCAGAGCGTGGGTCGTTTACAGCAATCCATTACGTATGGCCTGTACTTGTTCTTGCCATTCCGAACATCATTTTATGCATAGCTTTTACAGCCAGCATTGCATGGTTAAGCAAAAGTTCATTGGGTGTGTACACTGCTGGCTTATTGTTATACATCTTATACATTACAGGCTCCATTTTCTCTAACTCGCCCCTTATGGCTGGTGCTTCTCCTGCATCTCCTGAAGCAATGGCTCTGATGGCAAAATTAGATCCCTTCGGACTAGCCGCCTTTTTCGAACAAACCCGTTACTGGACAATAGAAAACCGCAATGCTAACCTTTTAAAGTTGAGTGGTAATTTCATGATCAATAGGATTCTATGGCTGGGAGTTTCTATAGTTATAGTTGCTTTATCTTATAGAATATTCTCCTTCAGAAGTATAAAAACTTCTGCGCCCAAGAAAGGAAGTAAACTAAAAGCTGTCGAAGAGTTGCCTGCTACCTATAAGCCTATCAATGTTGAGTTAAAATCATCAATTCATATCCTAAAAAGTAGCTGGAGCCTGACAAGAATTGATCTGAGCCAGGTGGTGAGGGGAATACCATTTGTACTAATTCTTCTGATGGTAACAGGGCTTTTGATAATTGAAACGGCTAACAAAATAGACGGTGGGACGCGCTTTGCTGCACACTTTGCACATTCCAGTTTAATGGCAACAGCCATTTTCGAAACGGTGCCTTTCATGGGTACTCTTATACTTCTGTTTTATAGCAGCGAATTGCTGTGGAAGAGCAAGAGCGTTAATTTTCTTGCTATAGTTAGTTCTACTCCGGTTTCCAATGTTGCCCTTTATCTTTCAAAACTGATAACTCTTGGTCTGATCGTTTTTGGGTTAGTGTTATGGAGTGTGGTGGTAGCAGTGGCGGTGCAGTTTTACTACCAGTATACGATTATAGAATGGCAGGTGTATACTTCGCTGTTATACTACATTGGGTTGCCCTTAGTGCTTTTAACCATCCTGTTGCTGTTTGTGCAGAACCTGTTTGCAAACAAGTACCTGGCATTGTTAGCCAGTGCTATAGTTGTTTTGCTTCTTAACAGTAAGTTAGGAGTGGCTCTAGGAATCAAACACCCGTTGCTCCGTTTTGCCAATACCCTGGAAGTACCCTTGTTTCAGATGAACGGCTTTGACAACTATGGTATGGCCTTCCGTTGGCAGATGTTTCATGAAATTTCGGTAGCTGTTATACTTCTGATTATTACCGTAATGCTATGGAACAGAAATCAGGTAGCAACTCTTATTCGCCGCACGCGTGGTGTAAGGTTTAATCCGGCTGCTACTGTATTAATTGGATTTGCTGCAGTACTGTTGCTTTCTAGTTCTGTTTTTATTTACCGGCAGGTAGCTGCCGATCCAGAAAGTATAAACCAAAAGGAAAAGTTTGACTGGCGGTACGCATATGAGCTGAAGTATAAAACGTATGAAAGCCTTCCGCAGCCATCCATCACCCATGTCACCACCACCATCGATTTATATCCGGGTGAGCATCGTTACGAAGTAAAAGGGAAGTATAAAGCAGTCAACAGGGAAGCAGTAAGTATAGATAGCCTGTTGATTTCTGTTGACCAAAATATTGAGCTTACTTCCCTGAAAATTGAAAATGCCAGCCTGGTTAGGGAAGACAAAGCGTTCGGACATAACATTTACTATTTGCGAAAACCACTGGTGCCGCAGGACAGCATCACGATAGCGTTTAGCTTTACAGCTGCCTGGTCACCTTTACAGCAGCACGTGCCTACCAATGCTATTCTATCTAATGGGTCATTTATGAGGATCAGCAGGTATTTCCCTGTTTTGGGCTATCAACCAGAAAATGAAATAGACAACGTGAAGGAAAGGCTGGAGCGGGGACTACCTGAACAGGAACCTTTAAGGCACGCACTTGCTGATGCGCTTGATGATTACCAGTTTATTATACTGGATGCTGTGGTATCGACAGACGAAGACCAAACTCCCTTAGGAGTCGGTGAACTAGTAGGAAGCTGGAAGAAGCAAGGTAGAAACTATGCACGTTTTAAAACTGATCGCCCGATACCTTTTCGTTTTGCAGTAGCCTCTGCCAAGTACAAAGTGAAAAAAGATAGCTTTCAGGACATTGCTATAGAAGTGTATTATGACGCCCGGCACTACCAGAATGTAGATAGGCTGATTGAAAATGCGAAAGCAACCTTAGCATACGGGCATAATAATTTCGGACCCTTTCCCCATAAAAGCATACGGTTTGCTGAAATTTCATCTTATGCTACAGGCTTTGCCGCTACAGCTTATCCTACCATTATTTTTTCCAAAGAAGACCAAGGCTTTCAGGCAGATTTGCGCAAAGGAGATGAACAGGATATAACCAACCAGTTGGCAGGCCATGAACTGGCGCATTTGTGGTGGGGGAGTGCACAAGTTAACCCCGACATTCGGGAAGGCCACAGCTTGATGACAGAGACGTTGGCACAGTACACAGAACTCATGCTCTACCGCAGAGCACACGGCTTTACAAAAAGTCTGGAGCTTTTAAAAGTGCACCTGGACTTATACTTAAGCAGTAGGGGCTACGACCCGGAGATGCCTCTTTACAAGGTTGATTTTGAGAGTCCGCATATAGTCTACAACAAAGGTATGGTAGTGATGCACCAACTGGAGCAGCTGATAGGCGAGACCAAGGTGAATGAGGCCTTGAAAGCCTTTTACTGCAAGTATAAATTTCCGAATCCGGCTCCAAGATCTACTGATCTGTTAAACTGTTTTTATGCTGTAGCTCCTGCTAGTGCACATGCCAAAATAGATGAACTGTTCAAGCAAATTATCACTTATGACGCCAAAGTTGAAGGTGTAAGTATCAGAAAGCAACCGGATGGCACTTATGAAACAATCTTTACGGCAAGCATTCAAAAGTATAGCACAACAGAGAAAGGGAAAAAGTATACGATAGCTCCTGATCCATTTCTGGAAGTTGGCGTGATGACCTCAAAAGGCAATCAGGTTGTAAAGCGGTTCCGGGTGCAAAACAGCAGGATTACAGGTACTTTTTTAACCTCTAAAAAGCCACAACTCCTGGTACTTGATCCACTACTGAAAAACATGGAAGTATTTCCAAAAGATAATGAAAAGGTAATTCCTTAACGCTTGTTCGTGTCATCACATTCATCAATTTTCTAATCAACTTTTATGAAAAAATCATCTTTTAAGGTATTTGTAAGCAGAAAGCATTTGCTTATACTTTTTGCGCTGCTTCTTGGCTCCAATATACTCTTCTCCTGTAATGCCCAATCCCCTGAAACTAAAGGAAAAATGGCTACGCTGTATCAGGCCTATCAGATGCATAAGGCAAGTATATGGGATGTAAAATTTAGTCCTGACAGTAAATACCTGGCCAGCGCAAGTATAGATAGCACAGCTAAGATTTTTCTGGTGGAGAATGGCCAGGTTGTGCAGAATTTAAAGCACCCTATAGGCGTTACATCCATTGCTTTTAGTCCCGATGGAGCCTATGTAGTGACCAGTTGCTACGACGCTATAATCAGGCTATGGCGGGTTGCAGACGGGGCGCTCGTCAGAACTTATTTAGGACACGAAAATACGGTTTGGGACGTAACTTTTAGCCCGGATGGAAGCATGTTAGCAAGTTGCGGAGAAGATAAAAAAATTAGGTTGTGGAATGTTGAAAGCGGTGCATTGATAAAGGCATTTGAAGGACATACCTTAAATATTTGGTCTGTGGCTTTTAGTCCGGATGGGCATACTTTGGCAAGCGGCAGCTTTGATGCAACTGTAAAGGTTTGGGATGTACAAACTGGTAAATCATTAACTACACTATCTGACCATAAACAAGCCATCATCTCAGTTGCTTTTAGTCCTGATGGTACAAAGCTGGCTAGTGGCAGCGATGATAAATCCGTGAAAATCTGGAGTACTTATGACTGGCGTTTACAACAGGGTTTAACAGGAGGAGCTGAGTGTGTCTATTCCGTCGCTTTTAGCCCCGACGGAAAATATTTACTGAGTGGCAGCCGGGACAAAGGACCTATTGGTGAGCTTATACAAAATGTCTTTGGCCATTCAGAAGTGAACAAGGAAACAACTGTCCGGCTCTGGGACATAGAAAATGGAAGGCTTTTAGATGCGTATTCTGAGAATGCAAACGAAGTGAATGCGGTTGCTTTTAGCAATGATGGAAAATGGATGGCAAGTGGAAGCCAAGACAAAAAAGTCGTGGTTTGGCGGTTTTTAAAGTAGCTGAATGGATTAAATTATTTTGACTGCAATATATATAGTCTCTTCTCCTTCTCACATTTAATGAATGAAGGGTCCTCTGACATAGATAAATTGGTTAAATAGGCAACTGTTCCTGATTGTTCACCATATATAGTCGGATAGTGTATAAAGGTAAGATATAAAAAGAGAGAGCAAATAGCAGCTATAATCCCCTTTGTTACTCTCGAAATAAAATACTGTTTACTTATTTAAGTAAGCGATATTTAAAGCTTTCGAAATAGGCCAAAGAATGGAATAATCATACCTTATGCTTGGGGACTTGGTGGGGTTGTATGAGAATTTGGGGATTAATGTTCCTCCTAACTATATCAGTAAAGCACCTCATTTAACAGTTTCCGCAAACTGGATGAGGAAGTTTCTATGACTCCTTGTGGTAGTAATACCTTGACAGATGAAAAACCATTGATGATGAAAAACTATTGATTAAATACTTTGTTAAGAGTCTGCTGAAAGCAATCATTAACTATAAATACTATTAATGGAACTAAGAAAATTAGGTAATTCAGATGTAAAGGTAACACCAATGGCTTTTGGTGCCTGGGCTATTGGTGGATGGATGTGGGGTGGAGCTGAGGAACAGGCTGCTATCCGTGCCATTAAAGCTGCTTTTGATGCAGGTATCACAACTATAGATACTGCTCCTGTGTATGGATTTGGCCGCAGTGAAGAGCTAGTAGGTAAGGCACTGGCAGGTATCCCCCGTGAGCAATATCAGATATTAACCAAGTTTGGCATGAACTGGCAAACCGAACAGGGAGAGTATTTCTTTGATTCTGTCGATAATGATGGAAGGCCGTTTAAAATGTATAAATGGGCATCAAAGGAAAAAGTGGTGCAGGAGTGTGAAGCTAGTCTGCGCCGCCTTAAAACAGATTATATCGATCTTTTCCAAATTCACTGGCCTGATGCTACTACCCCTATTAGCGAAACATTTGAAGCAGTGCAACGCCTGATAGAACAAGGCAAAGTAAGAGCTGCAGGCGTGTGCAATTATAATATAGCACAGGTCGTAGAAGCATTAGAGACCATTCAATTAGTATCAAACCAGGTACCGTATTCCATGATCAATCGTGGTATTGAAAAAGATGTTATGCCGCAGGCAATTGAGAAAGGGTTAGGTATTATTCCTTACAGCCCTTTACAAAGGGGGCTGCTGACGGGTAAGATAAGAACTGGGCATAAGTTTAATGAAGGTGATACCAGAGAGGGAAATATTTTTTATACAGATGAAAACATACGTCGAACGCAGGCACTTTTGGATGTGATAAGACCTATTGCTGAAAAGTATAATATAACTTTAGGGCAGTTGGTGATTAACTGGACGATACACCGGCCAGGAGTTGCCTGTGTATTGGTAGGAGCCCGAGACGAACAGCAGGTGGCTGACAATGCGAAAGCTTTGGAGTTCACCCTGACTTCTGAAGAATTAAATGCTATTACTGCCGCTGCTGATAAATTCAGTCTGGCACCGTTAACTCCGGAAGTATAAATGATTATAAAAGGCAGACTAGTTAATGGTCTGCCTTATTTAAAAATATGGTGTTGGTTTGGTTTCTTTCCTAGGCACAAGTTCTGCTCCAGAAGACTTGCTGAAAAATATTGCCTATGTACACTCCTCCGACCTCTTTCAACAATGCAGAAGAGCAAGGACCAACTTTCAAGTATACTTACACAGATGACCAGCCTTTTCAGCCAGATACAGCAGTTTTTGGAGCAAAAAGAAAAAGGGAAAAGCGATCTAAATAATCACTTTTCCCTTTCAGTAGTCCGTAGGGCAACATCATATGATAACATCTGATAAAAAGTGCAAGTATCTGCTAACAAAAGTGCTTATATTCAATTTAAACGCATATTTGTTATTACATCTTATCCGATGTTAGCAGGTGTTATAAAATGTTTTGTTACTTTTTTGTTACTCTTGTTGCTTTCTTGTAGGTTTGGATCAGCTTCAAAACAGCTGCTAAAAATCCAACTGCAACATGGCAAAAAAGACAACTGAATCCACTCCTGAAAAGACACCACAAACCCGTGTGGTAGTAAAAGGAAAGCTGGTAAAACTACGCGCTAGGAAAATGCCTAAGGGTGGTGAATCGCTTTACCTAGACTACAACGAAAATGGCAAGCGCAAGTACGACTTTTTAGGGCTCCACCTAACAGAGAACCCGAAGACCAGCAAAGAGCGCCAGCAGAACAAAGACAATCAACTATTAGCCGAGCGCATACGGTCCGAGCGCGAATTACAGCTTTCCAAGAACACGCTCATCGTCAAAGCATCCGTTCAGCGCAAGGCGGACTTTCTACTGTATTTGAAAGAATATACTGAAGCGTATCCAAAGAAAGATAAACGTGTGATCAAGGCCATGGCCAGCCAGTTCAAGAAGTTTGTAGGAGAGCCGCCTATCTTTCCTTTCTCTGAAATTACGGTGCGTTTGTGTTCCCGCTTCCGAATGCATTTAGAGCTAAACTGCAAAGGCTCTACCCCCTATAACTACTTCAAAAAGTTTCGTAAAGTAATCAAGCAGGCCGTGAAAGACGGGATTATCGGCTATAACCCGGCTGAAGATGTAGAGAACCGCTATACTGAAGGCATTGAAAAAGATGTGCTTACCACTGATGAAATACAGAAGATGGCCGATAAGGAGTGTTTCCTGCCGGAAGTAAAACGAGCCTTTCTGTTTAGCTGCGTGACGGGCCTTCGCTTTTGCGATGTAAAGGAACTGGAATGGAAGTCTATTGCTGATAACGTGATGCGTTTAAAGCAGCAGAAAACAAGCAAGGATGTAGTGATCAACTTAAATTCTTCAGCGCTAAAACTGCTGGGCAAAAGACCTAAGCCAAAAGTTAAAGCTACCGGAAAGAAAAAAGATAAGGTAGCAGCTGTCCCTGAAGTACAAGATGAACGCCAATTGGTTTTTACGCTTCCAACTAGTAACACCTGCAATAAACATTTGCAAAGCTGGGCAAAAAAAGCAGGTATAGAGAAGAAAGTGACCTGGCACTGTGCCCGCCACTCCTTTGGCACCAACCTGTTCATTACAGGAGCAGACATTCGTTCGGTGTCAGGCTTACTAGGGCACTCCAGCCTGGTAGAAACACAGAAGTATGTACGACTAGTAGAGTCCCTGAAAGAGAAGGCAGTTGATAACCTCCCTGAGATTACTTTTTAAGAAAGCATGCTATGTTATTTTTATATTGAAAAGAAGGTGAACCTAACCTTTTTTTTCTTCTGATGTATCAATAGGGAAGTTGAGAAAAATTATTTTAATTTTTTTTCAAAGCTTCTTTTTTTCCAATCAGACCATTTTTTGTCAGATGTTATATGTTTCTTAACAGATGTTAACAATGGCGTTGAAATATGAAAATATATTAACTTTAATATGTTAATAACCAGTTAGTTATATGTTTGCAGATTTTGAATTTGTCTATAACTTGCAGTGCCAAAATGATAGTATTATTTAATATTAAATTATTTTTCAATCCTTAAAATTCTATAGCCTATGGTATAAAAGAAGCAGTCACAAATATTTAGAAAGAAGAATTTATTAGCCTAGAAGTTCATTGGAGGAACCATTACATTGAAACAACGAAGCAATAATCAATTTTTTGAAGAGTAAATACCATACTGGGAAGATTGGCAAAGTAATACCCTAATCCTTTTCCAAATTCTTAAGTGGAGCAATGTCTAACTCTTCACAGTTAACCAATAATGCGTTCTATCGAGCAGCATTAGACTAATAAATTTTAAGATGAAATATAACAACGAACATAAAAGTAAACCTAATGTTAGGCCTACTATGGAAGAGCGCTTAAACTCTTCTCGGTCTAAGATTTTTAGAGTCCCTGAAGCTGCCGAATACCTCGGTGTTTCCAGATCACAGATCTATAAACTAACCCGCGAACGGCTCATCAACATATCAAAGCCAGGCGGAAAAATCATCTACATTTCCCAAGAAAGCCTGGATGCGTACGCTTTAAGCAATGGGTTGAAAACCGTTGAACAAATCGGCGCAGAAGCCTCTCACTATTTGTCTTCCCGTAAATCTTAACGAGTATGAGTACTTTCAATCATATTCTAAAGCAGCTCCAGGAGTTGCTAGGGAAAGTTATATCCTATTTTAAGCTTGGCATCGTGCATGATAATGAAGTGGCTAAACAGGAATGTGAATCTTGTGATAAATTGTTAAACTGGCGTGGCGCAGTCCAATTGGTCAGCTTTAGTGAAGATTATCGTAGGTCCCTAGTTTCTAATAGAAGAATTAAACATAGAAGATTAAAAGGAAGAATCTTCATTCAACGTTCAGAGCTCCTGCGATGGGATAAAAAGTGGAAAGATGATTTATCTGGTAAAGAACCTTTTAAGGAAAACCAGATATGAATGCATCACGAGTAGCCTTAGATGAGTTGAATCTTTTGGTGGAAGAAGCATCCCTATTAGCAGTTGTAAATAAGGAAAAGCTTCTTAGTTATCTGGCTGAAACCAGCGATAGCCCAGCCATTAGAGAAAGAAGAATTGCTCATGTCATGAAACTGGAGGAGCAGTACGAGGGACTAGTTGCTTTCAGGCAGCGCTTTCATCAGAGTATGTTGGAAGCGATTGCGGAAATCTATCATGTGCTTTCAAAGGATAAAATGCTGAAAGGCGCTAAACTCATTGTTGAGTATACAGATGATAAGTTCAGTCCTACATATCCTTTTCAAATCAATCTTTACTTCATTTAAAATTAATTTACAGTGATACATACTAATTCATCTGCTGCTGGCAAAGGGGCCAGCAGCACCCTAGAGCTTATCCGAAACTCCCGGGAACGTTTGCGTCAACGGATAGCGGATAAAATAAAGTTTGCCGACCCATATGTGCTCTTTCACGACAAGGGCCTTATTTATCCAAACACAATAAATCTAATCCAGGGAAAGACCGGCTCTCACAAGAGCCGCCTGGTGGAGTTAATCTGCGTCATATTGTTGGCCCGGAACCCGGAACTGGTAGAGCGCATTTCCTGGGTCAGGCGCGGAAGCAGCACTCAGAAATTCCGTGTGGTTTACATTGATACAGAGCGGAATGAAAGGGACCAGTTGCCTTACGCCTTGCAGCAAATTCAGCTAAAAGCAGGATACAAGAAAAATGAAAAGCCGGAGAACTTCGATTACTTTTCCTTTATTCAAGTACCCCGAATGGAAAGACACCAAGCTTTGGAAGACTATTTGCGCCTAGAGCTGAATGCCAAATCGGACGAAGCAGTGGTGGTGGTGTTAGATGTGATCACAGACTGCGTTTCCAATTTCAACGATTCGGCTGACAGCATGCAGTTACTGGATTTCTTGAACATGCAAATCTCGCAGCACAACATCACTTTTATCTGTGTGATACATGAGAATCCGACGGGTGGAGATAAGCCACGAGGACATGTGGGAACAGAACTACAGAATAAGTCTAGTTCCCAGCTGCAGATCGGCTACGAGCAGGATGCCGGAAAGCGCGATACGGAACTTATCCGGGTGTCCACACTCAAGAACAGGGTAAATGCCAAGCAACCACCTGTTTACCTGCGTTATGATGTGCATGAACGCGGATTGGTATTGGCTGAAGATGCATTGATTCAGCAGACGATAGACAGTAGGCGGACAAAGGTACCTGCTGCGGACTTGCTTGATTTCCTGAAGGAAAACCTGCGCGAGCCCATGAGTAGTGCGGATTTGATCGTAATGATCAAAAAGCACTTCGGCTGCAGTCGCGGAACGGCCTTTGACCGCATTAAAGAATTGCTTCTAGACGGAAACCGGCAACTGATTGCGGCCAATGTGACCGGACCGCGTTTGGAGAAAATTCCGCACGGAAAAAAGGAGCTTTACCACCTTGTTTTTCCGGGTGTTTTTGAAGAATAATTGATGAGTCCAAGTCCAACGCCTATATATGGTCTTTGGACTTGGACTTCTTTATTTCCGCACTTTTTGGAGGCTTTTTCATAAGTACATTTTTAGTTTTTCACTACCATGATATTTCATATTACTATACATGTAATGCGCTTTCATTTACATGGTATGTATTCTTATGTATATGTATGTGTTTTTGAATTGTAAGTATTTAATACACTGTAAATTAAGTTAAAAAAAGTTTCAGGACACCTGACTTTGATGTTGTATATAGGTATATTTGTATATAATTAATTTATACACTCTAAACCCTTATTATCATGGAAACAAGACTTGATCTTCTCACAGGAGAGGAGTTCACCCCGGGTCGCCGGAACCAGCGCTTTGCCAGTCGCGAAAACCAGGTGCGCTACAACAACCTGCTGGCCCAGCAGAAACGTGATGCCAAGCGCCCGCTGGACCGTGCCCTGGACACGAACCGCACCATCTTAAAGCGCCTGCTCGGAGAAGCCAAGAGCGTAACCTTTAGCCGGGAGTATCTTATGGGAGCGGGCTATGACTTTACGGCTTACACCCAGATCGCGCAAAATGAAAAAGCTTCTTACTGGTGCGTGTACGAGTTCGCCTTAACACCTCAACAAGACAGTAAACTTAAGATCAGCAGGAGGTAGGTATGGAACGACATTTTGAAGTAGGACAGCTCTCTGAACTTGCCGCTTACTGTATCGGCATGGCCTATGTAGTTAATACCAACAGTACCAACCGCTGGAACATGATCTTTTTCTTAATAATTGCTGCGGTGCTTACATGGATTATCTACAAATCTATAAATAAGAATCATAAAAAATCATTCAAAAAACATGTAATTTAATGTTAGGTTTACTATACACTTTATAGTTTAGGGTGTATAGTAAACCTACTTATTTCAATGAAGTAATTTAATAGCTGAGGTCTATTGGTATCACATCGAATTTATATTCAATAGGGGTCTCAATACCATTTACTGATAATAAGTTGTAGAAGTCTATAAACTCTTTGATATAAAGTGGGTTAACATCTTTATTAGCCTCAAGTATATCTAAAAACTCATCCCAATTTTTCCAAAAAGTTAAGACATAATTGGTTAGTGAAAATCTGGCTGAATTATTTCTATCTGGAACTATTAAGCTTTTAAGAAAACCTTCTAAATCTTTGGTGAGAATAAACTTCTTGAAAATGTGTCTCGCTTTATCTGGTATTATTTCCTTTTTTGTGCCGTCTTCTGCTTGAATAGTTATGTGTGTATATTGAAAAAAGCGCCAGAATTCATCATCTATCTGATTATTCCTATTTGCATATTCTTCAAAGTATGATACTGCACAATCCACTAAGTCGTCTTTAGTTACAGGTAAATTCCAATTAGAATTTTTAAGCCATCTACCTATTAGCCTACTCTCAAAGGTAAATGGATATGTTGCTTCTTTAAACAGGCTTAAAAAGAACAATAAATATTCTTCAGGGGAAGGGTAAAATTTAGTACTAGCACTTGAATCATACATTGAAAGTTTATTGATTAAATCTTCATCGTTATAACCAACAATAGAAAAGTAGCGGTCATTATCAGTTGGCTTTAAATTAGCTAAGTAGAATATACCCCTGATTATTTTTTCAAAATCTTCTCTACTTTCATATTCTCTTATATCTTCAAATCTTGTCTTTAATTCTCTGTCTAATCCTTCTGATACTCGAGCAAGAATAAACTTATTGAACTCAGTTTGTGATTTTAATCTAGCATTTGTAAATGCTACCTCTGATAAGTTATTATTTGTTAGGTTGTAAGTAAAATACTTTCTAAAATGAATAGGGTATACTACAGATAAGAAATCCTGATGGTGTTGATAGTCATAAGCGTGCTTATTAAATGTTAGCTCAAGCAGTTCTATTATGTTCTTTACAGAACCTTCATCAATAGAATAACGGTCAAGATTTAGTATCAAGTGCTTTTCAATCTCTGTAGAACAAGAAGAAGTTTTTAACTGGTCTGCACGAGCAGTATTTATGTTAACTATGTTGTCTTTATTAGGAGTTAAGATGTATTTATGTTTAATAGATGATTGTTGCTGAGTTGTAAAGTACTTAAAATAATTTACCGAGATGTGTTCATATACTGCAGGGAATTTTAGGCGCAAAAGTTGTAAGTATATAAAGTCTTTTATATAAACTTCTCCCTGTAGGCCTTCCATTGTAACCGATATAGAATTTGTAAGCCGAGTAACATCTCTCAAACTTGTTAACCAAGAAGTAAAATTTAACTCCTTTTCAAAATATTGCCTAAAGAGAGCTGTTGTGATTGATTGATGCAAATTTTTAGGGAAAATAGCTTTCAAGTTTTTCAATAAATTATCTTTAAAAATACTTGTATCAATAGCAGGAAGATTTATTTCTAGCTGAAAGATTTTTTCAAGGTATGATTGGTAATTATGAGAGTTGTAGTCTTGTACCGCTTTAAGTACATAATCACGGTCATACGCTACAATAAAGATTGTATTATAGAAATTTGCTGTATTACGAATAAGACGCATAACTTCTAATATCTCATACTTATCTAATCGATCTAAATCATCTACAAATATGATAAGCTTTTTACCAATCTTCCTTAGTTTATGATCAATAGCTTCATGTAAGTTTGAGATAGAAGAATCACCAGTTAATAAAACGGTAGATGCTCTGAAAGACTGGGTAAATGTGTTGTCATTAAGAGAACTGAGTTTATTCGCATACTTTATAAGTTGTTGAGCTAAAGATGAATAATATGGTCGAAGTTCATCTTGTAGAGTATCAAAGAAATCCTGAATAATAGCCGTGGAGCTACTACTGTTCCAGGAGTTAAAATCAACAAGTATATGATTATCAGAAGTTAGGTTGGCTTTAATTAAGTTGAAGAAAGATGTTTTCCCCATTCCCCATTTTCCATTAACACCAATAGCAAAAGAGTTTTCAAAATTGGAGGACTCAATCTTTCCGGCTACAGTTTTTGCATACTCATTATACCCAAGTTCATCAGGTTTATTTTCATCTATAGGTTCATCATTGAAGAATGAAATAGATTGTTTTTCTCCTTTTTGTTCTCTTTTTGGCTGTACTACTTTTAATGCTTTTATAACCAAAGGCAGAGCAGTAGCAAGTAATACAATATCAAAATATTTGACACCTTCAAGCTTATAAAATGGAGTAAAAGACCAAGTTGCATCAGTTATTCTATAAAATAGATATATAGTGCTCACAATCAATAAAATAATTAATGTGTTGTTAGCAATGATTGCTTTTCGATGTATATAACTGTATATAATTAGGCCAATTGATAATAAAATAAAAATGAAGTTGTTTAACGGTGATTTCTCACAATAAGCAAGTACATACTTGACTAATGTTGTATTAATTAAATTTTCAACTGGAACATGAAAGACTATTAATAAACAGAGGATTATGAACAGCGTTATAGTTGTTGGTTTAAGTATCTTGTTTTGCAATTTTTAGGAATTTAGAGTTAAATAAATTAGGTCCCTATTTAAACTGATGCCATAAAGAAGCTAGGGAGTTCTCTACCTGACTAGTACTTAATCACTCAAAGTGGGAATAAATCACTTCAAAGACTGCTCGTTTTCTGTTTGACGCAGCAAGCCCAATCCATGAAGTGTTTATAGCAGATTGTCGATCTACTGGAGGCGCTGTTGTTGCTGTGCTCTTGCTACGGGCTTGAACTGTTGTAGCAGGCTTCAAAGATTGCCGAGTGCGTTCAGAAGCATCGTAAGCTTTCCAGCGGCTAATGATAGAGGTGTGCGGCATGCTGAAAGTGTTGTCTGTTTTCGTATTTGAGGTCTATAACTTTTTGTTACAAGGCCTAATGTTATATTTGCTTTATACTATATAAAGTTAAAGTATTTCTCTGTTCAGATAAAACTTTAGGGTATTTTTATGATATGTTGCTAACCTACAATAATGTCTCCTCTTGCTGTGTATGTGGCAACTTTCGTTTTAAGTCTCCGATTGGTTAGATAGTAATACATTTTTTATATTGATTTTAACATAATATTGTCAAAATGAACAATCAAATCACCTCGGTTTCTTACACTGTGTCCAGCAATAAAGGAGCTTTTGCGCTTTTAGTAGGTTCTGGAGTTTCGAGAGGTGCCGGTATTCCTACAGGTTGGGAAGTGGTAATTGACCTGATTCGCAAAATTGCTGCTATGACGAATGAAAGCTGTGAACCAAACCCTGAGAAATGGTTTATTGAAAAGTTCAGAAAGGATCCTGATTACTCTGACTTGTTAGAAAGCCTTACCAACACCCAAGCAGAACGATTGAACCTACTACGTCCATATTTTGAACCTACTGAAGATGAATTGGAAGAAGGATTAAAAAAGCCCACGATCGCTCATCGTATGATGGCTCAGTTGATTGCTAAGAGCTACATAAGAGTAGTTGTAACAACTAACTTTGATAGGCTTTTAGAAAATGCATTAAAAGACATCGGTATAGAGCCTTCCGTGATAAGCAACCCTGGACACATTGAAAATACAATGCCACTTATCCATTCCCCTATAACAATAATTAAGATAAACGGTGATTACCTTGACACAAGCTTCCTAAATATAAAAAGTGAGCTTGATCAGTACGATGGACGGCTTATGGACCTATTGGGCTATGTGTTTGAGAACTTCGGGTTGATTACTTGTGGATGGTCAGCTGCCTGGGACATTGCATTAGTACAGTCCTTGAAAACCGCTAACAAATTCAGATTCTCCAACTACTTTACTTATGTTGGTAAATCAGGAGAACATTTAGATGCTCTTGCATCCATCAGAAAAGGCCATACTATACCTATTGTTAATGCTGATACTTTTTTTACAGAGCTACATGAGAATATCGAGGCACTCGAGAACAACAATTCATCCCATCCATTAACACCCCAGATCGCTTTAGCCAGGTTAAAAAAGTATGTTGTACGCGATGAACACATTATATCTCTTCACGACTTAATCAAAGGTGAGGTAGATAGGGTTTTCGAGAACTTTGATGCCTTACCAGTTACCGTTGCGTCAAGCAAAGAAGAAATCAAAGTAAGAATAGAATATTACTTGCTGCATTGCCATACACTGTGTAGCCTGTTTGTGAACGGGATTTATTGGGGAAAAGAGCAACACCATTCAATTTGGCTTAACAGTTTGGCCCGGTTTTCATCAAGTAAGGAGCGAAGCGGAAATACAATTTGGCTAAGCCTCGAAACTCTCCCTGGACTTATTTTCTTATATAGTATAGGTCTAGCTAGCATTCTGAGTAAGGATTACAAGCTCCTGTCTAAGTTATTCTCTATGTCTGTTTATAAAAGCTATGGAGAAATAAATATTCTTGATGGCATTAGTGCTCACAATACAATTGATCCTGACACCCTTAAAAAAGCTTTAGATAACCAAAATCTGGTACCTATGTCTGAACTGTTGTTCTCTTACTTGAAACCATTCTTTAGCAGCTATATCTCACATATTCGTGATTATGAAAGCCTTTTTGATAGGTTTGAATACATGCAGGCTTTAGCGTATACTAAGAAAATGGGTAAAGGCTGGAGTCCTATTGGTCGCTTTGGCTACCGGATAATTAGAGGTGGGAAGGAGCATCCATTTGGAAAGATCCTTCATGAGGTTGAGACTAATAATGATGGAGCGAGTTTATTTTCCCCTACTTTATTTACAGATTTAGCTGATCTTAAGCAAGTAGAAGAGAGTTTTAAAGAGTACTTCAGCAAAGTGCAATATAACTTTTTCTGATTTTCCCTTGTAGTCGCGAAATCAGGTTGGATGTAAAGTTTAAGCTACCTAAGTTATTAATAGTTCTAATCAACTTTAGTGATATTTTTCAAAATAATAAGGATGCTCAAGGCAACTAGATAGATCACTTTAGCTGAATATTTCCTGCATTTAAATAGATCCAAGCTGGAATGCATTTTATGGTGCTGAGCTAATATCATGTTCCTTATGATAAATATTTGGAATTAGAAGCACCATAACAAATGACGGCAGCACAGCTTTTGAAACATTCACTATAAGTTATTTTATGTCTAGCTATAAATTTACTATCTCAAAATACCTCCGTTTTATGAGATAAAGTGATTAGATCAGAAACTACTCCTTATACTTTTTGATTCTTTCTCAAATTGCCATCTCACAAATCAAAAGCATTTTGCTATATTTGAGACGAGTTACTGAGATAAAAAATGAAGATAGGCTACGCCCGGGTATCCACCCAGGATCAAAAATTAGAATTGCAGCTTGATGCCCTTGCCCAGTACGGATGCAACCAGGTCTATAAAGAAAAAAAGTCCGGCAAAAGCAAAGAACGCCCCGAGCTCGAGAAGATGATTGCGCAGCTTCGTGCTGGCGATACGGTAGTAGTCTGGAAGCTCGACCGGCTGGGCCGCTCGCTTCGGGATTTGATTGACTTAGTAGCGGAGTTTAAGCAAAAGGGAGTAGACTTTGTTAGCCTGCAGGATGGCATCAACACAGCCACTGCTACCGGTCGCTTTACCTTTAACATCTTTGCTTCGCTAGCAGAGTTTGAGCGCGAGATCATTCGTGAGCGTACCAAAGCCGGGCTTGATGCAGCTAAAGCCAGGGGCCGGAAAGGGGGGAGGCCTCAGGGACTTTCTAAGGCTGCAGTAGAAAAAGCAAAATCAGCGCGCATCCTGTTTGACTCTGGTACCAAATCTGTAGAAGAAATAGCCAAAATTCTGCATATATCCAGAGCTACTTGCTACCGCTACCTTAAGTATTTAGGGACATAACTAACTAAAATCTGAGATAAAAATACTTCTTCTTTAACATATGAAGCTTCAATTATTGCCTACATATATAAAGCTTATATAAATTATCTATATAACTAACTTCTTTCTAACTTGATATAATGTATAAATAACTTTATAAGATTATATCCGTATCGTTCATAATTGCATTCAATATAGTTAATATTTTAATTATATAATTAACTCAAACATATAAAGAAGTTTTTTATGAAGGTGAAAGAAAAATACTCGTTTGTATGTATACTTATTTGTTTTAGCCTTCTCTTTCTAACAAACTGTTCTGAAGAAAAAGATGAATCAGCATTTAACGACATCCAACTAAAAGAAACAGAAGTTATATCTTTTAACAAAGAAGCAAATGCGCGACTAGTGCATAGTTATGGAGATATAAAATTGATTTATCAATCCTCAATTAATGCAGGCAAGGTTACTTCAAATTTAGATGTATTTGATAACGCTAAAGATAAACTTCTAGTCACTAATACAGTCACCGTAAATAAGGTAATTCCTAATTACAAATTAGGAGTTCATTATGATATTGAAAAAACAGCGAGGAAATTAAAAGATAAACTATCACAAGAACAGTGGCAAGAGGTTTTACTTGCACATGAAAGTTTTATAAAGACTATTATTAATAAAATAGATCCGGATAAATATAGATCTGATCTCATTCAATCTCTGTATTTTCATTTAGCAGTATTAAACACGATTGATAGAAGCTTTAAAGAAAATGTAGACTGTGAATGTACCCCACATCCTGGTTATTTTATTGATAAAACTACATTTTGGTGTCAGGAAGATTACTTTTTAAATGTTAATCTGTTAAATAAACACTTAAGAGAAAATAAGGACTTTGTTGTTAATCTTGGAGGCAACGATCTTATAAATTATATTCAATCTCTAAAGGACAAAAGAGAGGTAGTTTCTTTTAAGGAGATTTACTTTTTGAATAGATCTGAAGCAGAATTTAAAACCCTGATAGCCAAAAAGTATAAGTCTGACATAGTATCTTCAGAAAAGGTTAAAATGGGGGATGCGCTAGTCTTAGAATCAGATTGTTTAATGGGAAAAGGAACTGATTTAGGATGTTGTGGTAATTATTCAGGATGTTGTTGGCTAGCAACTTATGAGTGTTGGTTACATGACGTTGAATGTTGGAATTGCGATAAGTGGCATTGTGGACCAGCCTGTAAATCAGGTGTCTAATATCTATTATAATTTAGGTAAAAATTATGAAAGACAAATTGAAAATTGGCTTAGGTATAGCTTTATCACTATTCCCACTTTACAGTTTTATAACCTGGCTATATATTTATAGTACTCATAAGTATTTAGATCATAGTAATAGAGTCATAAAGTATTTAGAGTTATTTCCTGATTTCCTTCATAATGCGCAAATTATAGGAGTTATTTCTATTTCATTAGCTTTAATATCTTTAATACTTATTGGAAATAGCAATCACTTAAAGACGTTAGGATCAGTAGCTAAAATTACTTATATGGCATTCTTAGCGCTTATTTTAATCTTCAATGTGTGGAGCTTATTATAAATTATAAATTACAGTATTATCTATATTAATAGACTATTAAAGTCTTAAAGAGATAAACTAACAATTAAGTATATCCAAGTAAAGCTATTTATGGGATGTAGTATCACAAAACCCTCGTTTTCTTGAGAAATATGACTTATTAAACGCCAATGATAAGTATAGGCGTTGAACGAGGCAAAGCCGAGTATAGAGCCTGTGCCTTGTTAGCACCTATAATTCTTATTTTTGACTCTGGTAGTATTCTCTATTCCCTAATAATTGAGCAAGCTCCTGCGCCCAAAAGGTATTAGTTCTAAGCGCTTTATTGTCTACTTCTTCCATAGCCTTCTTTAATTCTTCGTACTGGCTATCCGTGAAGTCTGCGTCAAGAAAAGCGTCTTCGCCATTTACTCTAATGATTTTTTCGACAAATTTTTTGTATAGAGTTAGAAACTGAAATAATTCATTAACTGAAGAGTTCATAAATGTTGGTTCAAAGTCTTCTTCATGGTTCAAAATAATGACATGGCATTCATTTCTAAGGTCTATGCAAACAGGGTCACCTGCACCGTCAGAACCTATACTTAAAAAGTATTTATGCCTATCTTCTCCCGTCTCAAATGTGTCGAAGATGCTACTTAATACCTTTTCTGAGTCACCAGCAAAAGATAAGAATGGTGCAGCTGATGTCGGTAGTCCGACAATTGACATGAAAGCTATTGTTTCTTCATTTAACCCCTTATCAGAGAGGTCATGCATATCAAATCTGAATAGCTTTTCAGACTCCCAATCTTTTATCAGCTCTTTATAAACCATCACTTATATGTGCTAACGTTTAGTGTTTATGAAGTTGTGGCAATAGGAAAACATTGGTTTTAACTAACCACAAAAGCAAAATAGAGGTTTATGGTTGAAAGCTTAACGTCTAGCTACATTTTCATAAACACACTGTTAGGCACAGTTCTTCTTACTTTATCACTTTAAAGCTCCTCCCATCGCTATAATCGATTGCAATATTCTTTCCAACTGATTTGGCATATCTTAATGCTATATAGCAATCTCTCAAACTGTTACCAACACCTATAGAAAAAGTAAAATCAGAGTCAATCGCTCTTATGCTCTCAAGTAATTTTTTTATATCTAACAGGTTTCCTTTTGAAATAACACCATCAGCGCCTGCAAAAAGTAATACTTGCCCTGACGTCTTTAAATTCGAGGAAATTTGTTCAATAGCTTTTATTACAGATAAATTTATGACGGAAAGTTCGTCTTCATTATTATTTAAAAAACTTTGTTCAATTTTTAATCCTATGTTATCTCCGTCTATGTATATGTATGTCATTTTACAAATTTCTTTGCTTCTAAAAAGGATTTAGCATGCTTCGATTTTACTTTTTTTAGATTTAGGTTTCCTTTCGAATTATGGTTAGTCCAAAAATCGCCAAAAAACTCCTTTTCATCAACATTAAAATGTAACATCAATTCTGATGTCCCTTTTCTTATTTTATCATCTGTTGGATTGAACTCACTTTGAGAATATAAGTAAATCAACTGATTGGAGTCACTCTTGGAGTCGTGTGTAAAAGCTTCTCCGAATGAATAATTTATGTAGTTTTCAGTCAACGATGTCACATCAATTCTTAAAAAGGATTGACGAATAACAATTGCAATTTCCCCCTCGTAAATTTTATTTGTTGTAAAGTCTGTAGATGCATACTGTCCGAACCAAGTACCATTAATGTTTTCTTGATAAACTATGTATTTCACTAACGGCAATTTCCACCCAAAGCTGATATATAAAACCCAAAACAAAACCACTCCGCTTATTAAACTTGGAATTTTTACCAATCCTTCTTTACTAAATATGTTAATACCTAAGAGCTGGAAAATCAATATCCCTAGCACTGTCAGTGCAACTGTTACCTGCAAAATTCTTTCAAGAGTGCTTTTTTTCACTTATTATTAATGATTAGTTGTGGTTTGTTATAATTGTGCCTAACGTCTAGTGCAGCCGATGTGCGAGGCATAGCCAAGTATAAAAGCTTCACCTTGTTACCTGCTTTAGTTTTTTATATACTCCTCTGTTAGCCGTTCAATAAGCTCGTCAGTAGGTATAGCTTTTTTATCAAATAATGTCAGTGGCTCCCTTACTTTGGGATATTCATCCACAAATTCGATGTTTTCTATCTCTCTCAAGTTGAAGTCATTCATAATTTTCCTGAAAGACTCTTCATCTACTCCCCAAAACTTGACATACTTGGATTCAGGTATAAAAATCTCTATTAGTTTGTCTTCATCACTGTAGATTAGCCCTATATCAATGAAGGTATCCTGAACTATCTCTTTTTTAAACTCTACTAAGTCAATAAGCAATTCAATTTTGTCAAAATAGTCTCCATACCACGGTTCTTCACCTTCATATCCGAAAATTAGTGACGCTACATCTGGCAATTCTTCAGACAAACTGATTATAAGCTCCCACAATTTTGAATTATCGATATTGACTTCTGCATAGAAGTTGAAAGGCAATTGTTGCTGCTCTTCACTTTCATTGTTTTGAAGTAACTTATACCCTTGAACGATATTAGCTCTCTCTCTTTGCTTAAGAAGTTCAAGAGCGGGTGAGTTCTTTGGAACTTCATCAATTCTAGGTGCTCTTAATGTTGGAGGTAATTCTATCATTTCTATTGCAGGTAACGGTTAGGCTAAAAATCGTTGCGATCCCAAAGGGTGGCAATGATTTTTAGCCATTGTTATCGGTTATATTATTTCAAATTGACTGGAAGAGGATTTCTGTCATTTGTTCGCCTTCTATTATTTGAAAAAATTTTCAGGCCAAAGAAATTCTGGTAAATGGCGTCTAACTAAATCTGCTTGTTGTTTATAGCCTCTTTTGTCAAGCTCTCTTAAAAATACTGGCCATGGAGGAATGTTGCTTCTATAAACATTACTGGAGGAGGTAGACATTCCTCCGCCAATAGCAGATGATAAACCACCGTAGAGTGCAGTAGAAAGACCTCCATACAATGCGGTCGATAAGCCTCCATATAACGCGGTGGATAGCCCTCCATACAGTGCAGTGGATAAACCGCCATACAATGCTGTCGACATTCCGCCATATAATGCTGTTGACATTCCACCATATAGTGCCGTTGACATTCCTCCGTTAAGGGCTGTGGACATTCCTCCGTTAAGGGCGGTTGATAATCCGCCGCCTAAGGCTGTGCTTAAATTCCTTGGCCATGTCCTCATTTGAGGTATTTCTGGTTTGCTCATTTTTTGAGTTTTTAAATTTATATTACCGATAACGGCCGCGTACATAAAGCGAGCACGGCGTAGCCGCAGCTTGGCTTATGTGCAGGGTTAGGTAATGTTTCTCTTTAATTTTTTATTTTCAAAAACTAGGTTTGCAAGATACTGAGTTAGTATTAACAGAGGTATAAAGAAAGCCATTGTTACTGTTAAAATTAAGCCTTCAATTGGCATTAGACCGAAAAAAATAAGTAGCGTTGGTAATGCAAGAACTAGAATAATAGAAAGTGGATATGCAAAATAACTACTCAATCTTGCTCTACTTATAATCAGTGAAACAAGAAAAGGTACTGTGAAAAAGAGAATTGGTAAATAAAGGAACATCATACTTTTTTCACTTTATGATTGAAATATTACCTAACGGCTAGTATAATAAGTGTGCGAGGCCATCGGCCGAAGGACATTGATTATACCTTGTTAGGTGATTTAATTTTTTTTCCCTTCAAGTTGTCTTTCCAGAGTAATCTAATTGCATTGAAATAGTCAGTTTCAAAAGTTATCGTTCTGATTTCTGCTATTTCGAATTCATAATCGTAATCTTCAACTATCTTCCCATCAGCACCTATAAAATCAATAAATAAATACCTGTCTTCTAAAATCTGCTTTACTTTCCCCATCATAACAGTACCTTCTTCCGAGTCTTGAAATTCAAATAATCCAAATGTTTTTTCAATCCAATTCAGAAGTTCAAGGGTTGTACCAAAGTAAAACCCTTCTGGTAAGGTTGAAGTAGTTTTCCTTAATTTGATTACTCTTTCTACTTTTTCCTCGCTTGCTGTTCTTTCTATTTTATCAATGAATGATTTCCTTAAAATCTTGTATCCATCAATTACATAATCTACAGGAATATATTGGACTAGAATCCAGCTTTCGTTTTCAGAGATTGCTCTGCCCATTATCGGGTCTTTCCAATCTTTTAAGTAATACTTATATACCTGTCCTATCATTCTCTTTTATTTCACCTAACGGCTTGTATAAAAGGCTAACGAGGCGTAGCCGAAGTATGACTTATATACCTTGTTAGCGGCTGTAGTATTTAACTTTAATAGCTACCCCTATCTCTTCTTACAGTATCTGCAAGTATTATTTCTGTAAGTCTGTATCCTGCTTCAACATACTCTTTACTAGATGAAAAAGTGGAATCATTTTCAAACTTACCTGTTAGGTAGTATGTGTTTTCACCTGCATTTCTAAATATCAATTTCACGCTTTCTTGCTCTGCTAAATCATTCAGTTCAATACTTCCTTTTTCATGGTGCAGTATCAAAGTCTTAATTTTATTCCCTGATTTATTGATTGCAGTTACACTTACATAACCTTTTGGAATTGTTTCTAAAAGATAGTTAGCAGTAATCAAATAACCAGCAGCAAGTCCAATCAGCAAGCCTACTAATACCCATGTTACAATTCTTATCATTTTAATGATTAGTGCTTGGTTTTAACTTAATATGAACGCTAACTACCGGATAAACGACAACATACGCTTATCTGCACTATGTACGTAACTCTTACAGGCTGCTTTAGGGCTTGTAATAGGGCTGTAGTTGCGATAAGTGACTGATAAATGCATGAATGTATATGTTTAAGCTAATGTAACATTTTACCTAAGATTATCCAACTGGCTGCTGACCTTATCCTGCTTAGGATCAAATGGGTATTGATTGCGCTACTTTTACTGCTACAATGGCCTATTCATGCATGGATTTAGCTTAGCTACCCCCAAATAAATAAGCCCTGTTCAGTTGCTTTGAGATAACAGGACGTATTTACGTCCAATACTGCCATACCCTAATCAGTAAGTCCCCAACAGATTTGTAAAGCGTCAAAAGTAGCTCAATGACATAAGTTATTGCAGATGTGTATGTTACTGTTTACAATTACACAGCCTTTGATATGAGTAGCCGCGTTTATACGCGCGTAAAAACGGGTATAAGCGGATATACACAGGTAGGATATGATTCAGGCCGGGACATGCAGTCAATGCAGTGGCGTTCTTGTAGGAAGAAGTGACAAACGTTACTGTTCCGATCTTTGCCGTCACCAGGCGAACAATTCACTGAAGCAGCAGAACCAGGGCGAACGCAGGATTCTTCAGGTCAATGCAGCCCTACGGAAGAATCGCAGCATTCTCCGTCACTTAAGTCCGAAGGGCAAAACAACCGTCCCAAGACAGTACCTGGAACTGGCTGGTTTTGATTTCCATTACCTGACACAGCTATACCGAACCAAGAAAGGAAACACTTACTATTTCTGTTATGACTACGGGTATTTATTGCTTGAAGAAGAGAAGGTATTGATTGTTAGCTGGCAGCCTGATATGGAGCGGGCATAGGCTATATAACAACAGTCGGGGAGAAGCGAAATACTAAAGAAAATGCTAATTAGTAAGAGCCTGAAATAGGAGCAGAAAAGGGGAGTAACAGCAGTAAAAGTCTTTTTTGTTACTTTTCTGTTACTCTGGAAACAAAAAACCCGCTCATTTGATGAAATAAGCGGGTTTTGATGGGTTGTCGTGTAGTCCGTAGGGGAATCGAACCCCTGTTGCCAGAATGAAAATCTGAAGTCCTAACCCCTAGACGAACGGACCGTGCAATTGCTGTATTGCGGTGCAAATATAGTAGGTGGATTTTTAATAGCAAATACCTCCAATATAAAATTTTAGGATATAAGTATAAGCTGCTGCTTTTCAGTAATAAAAAATTTAGCCGCCTGGGTACGGGCGGCTAAATCTGTGATCTGTATTGACAATTTCTATTCGCTTTTTAATGAAATCACAGGGTTTGCCATAGCTGCTTTTATAGCTTGTGTACTCATAGTGAGTAATGCTATAACCAAGGTGGCGAATCCGGCTAGCAAGAAAGGAGTATGGTTAAGGGTTATGCGGTAAGTGAAGTCCTGCAGCCACGAGTTCATCAAATAGTAAGCTATCGGAACAGCAATCACAAAGGCAACCAGTACCAGCTTTATAAACTCTTTTGAGAAAAGCAGTGTGATACTAAAGATAGAAGCACCCATTACTTTCCGTATTCCTACTTCTTTGGTTCGTTGGGCAGCCATGAAAGCTACAAGACCATATAAGCCTAAACAACCTATCAGTATAGCTATACCTGCGAAAACTTTGAAAAGCGTGTTCTGCCGAATTTCGGCACTATAGAAGCGGGCAAAGGTCTCATCTAAAAATTCATAGTTAAATACATCATCCGGGTATGCTTTATACCAGGTTTTTTCGAGATGTTTTATAGCAGCTTCTGTATTGTTTAGGTCTACTTTAGCAGCCAAATGGAAGTACCCGTTGCTCAACGTCGTCATGATAGATGGGGCAATTGGCTGGTGCAGGGAGCTCTGATGAAAATCTTCTACTACACCAACTATAGGCAACTGCGGATTTGAACCTAATCCTATCTTCATACCAATAGCATCCTGTGCCGATTTAATACCCAATTTGCGGCGCATGGTTTCATTGATAACATATTCCTGAATGCTGTCACTTTTGGTATAAGAACGACCAGCTACAAACTTGATGTCGAACAGGTCGAAGTAATGCTCATCTGTATACTTTGTATTGGATTGAAAAGGCATATTCTCACTGCCGTTGTTGAAGCGGAAACTTGTTTGGGAGGTAAAGGTGGATGACGGCGAGGACAGAGCAAAACTCACATTTTGAATGGCTGGATTACTTAGCAGCTCCTGGCGATACACCATCAGTTTTTCAGCCTGGAATACCGGTAGCCTCAGCAGAATTATACCTTCTTTATCGAAACCAAGTGGCTTGTTCCTGAAATATTCCATCTGGTTACTTACTATGATGGTACAAATAATAAGTACCTGGCAAATTGTAAACTGTACCACTACCAGCGCCTGGCGTAAAGATAAGCCAGCCACTTTCTGGGTAGAGATTCGGCTGCGGAAGGCGGTGATTGGCTGGAAACGGGCAAGTATAAAGGCAGGGTATAGACCTGCAAACAAGGTAACAACTATAATCTCAAGCACCAGGAACAGCAGCAATACCGGATCATTTATTAAACTGAAAGGTATTTCCAGCTCCAGTACTTTGTTCAGGTATGGCAGGGCAAGCTCGGTAAGTATAACAGATAGTAAAGTAGCAGTCAGCGTAATGATAAAGGTTTCTCCAAGGAACTGCAGGATAATCTGCCAATAACCACTGCCCAGCACCTTGCGCATGCCTACTTCTTTGGCACGTTTTACTGCCTGGGCTGTTGCCAGGTTTATAAAGTTAATACATGCTGTAATGATCAGGAAAATACCGATAATGGCCATACCCCAGATTACCTCTTTGGATACGGTGCGCATGGCATAGTTATCCAGCCCATTCCCAAAATGTACCTCCGAAAGTGGCTGCAGGTAAAAGCTGTCGTAATCGGTCTGGTCTTCCGGAATATGCGGTTTTATTGAACGGTTAATCTTTTCACTGAATTCATTCTTCTCTGCACCATCTGGCAGCATAACAAACAGGTTTTGGTTACTTACCGTCGTATTCCAGTTATCAATATCGTAGGGCGAGAATTCCTTAACAGTTGGGTAGGAGATAAAAAGCACAAAAGGGAAATCTGTAGTAACGGGCAGGTCAGGAATAACGCCTGCTACATGCAACGTAAGTTTGTTGTTAAACTTTACGATCTGGCCCACAGCATCACCCTCCGGGAAGTATTTATCAGCCAGTGTTTTGGTAAGTATAATATTGTTTGGTTCGCTCAGAGGTTTTGTAAAATCAGCATTGCCCGTATCAAAGCTAAACATTTCGAAAAAGCCTGGCTCTACAAAAGCAATTGGTGCAGTTTCGCGAAAATGTTTGGGCGGGTTTCCATTGCGGGCCGGTACGGTTATTTGTCCTTCAATGTCGCCATATACTTGCGTAACCAGTTCTACACCCGGATTATTTTCTCGTAGTACCTTTGTTACTGGTACAGGTATAGAAGCCTGTGGCTGTATCTCTCCTTCGGCTTTAAAGTTCATGATAACGCGGTAAATGCGGTCGCCTTTGGTATGGAAGGTATCGTAGCTCAACTCATACTTAATAACCAGGAATAGCAGGATGCTGCAGGTAATACCCAGTGCCAGACCAGCGATATTAAGTATAGTATAGCTCTTGTTGCGAAGCAGCGAACGAATGGCAGTCAGGAAATAGATCTTTAACATAGTTTTAGTAATGTCAGGGTTGAAGTATAGGTAGTTTTGGTTTTTATCTGATTAGTGTAAGCCAAGCGCTGTGCCAAAACCATGAAACCTGATTTCTGCTGAATTCTTCCATTTCAAGCACTCATATACTGTCCATGTATGGACACTTTTTGTCCGGCAGTGGACAACAGCTACTACCTTTTCTGGTTAATTTCTTATAAATTACATAAGTATAAGTATGGCACAATATTTTACTGTGTAACACAAACTATAACCTACCACTATGGAAAATAACCTGGGTCGTATTCTGGTGATCGATGATAACGAGGACATACTTTTCTCGGCTAAAATGTTGCTGCGGAGGTATGCCAAAGAGGTTGTGATGGAAAAGAACCCGAAGAAAATCCCGTTTCTGCTGTCGAATGAAGAATTTGACATCATCCTGCTGGATATGAATTTCAGTGAAGACATTACCAGTGGGCAGGAAGGCTTTTATTGGCTGCAGGAGATCCTGAAGTATGACCCATCGGCGGTGGTGATAATGATAACAGCTTTTGGAGATGTGGAGATGGCGGTGCGGGCTGTAAAAGAAGGGGCCACCGATTTTGTGCTGAAACCCTGGCAAAACGAAAAGCTGATCGCCACACTTTCGGCGGCAAGTAAACTGCGCAACTCCTACAAAGAAGTAAACCAGCTAAAGGAAGTGAACCGCACGCTTTCGGCCGAACTTAATCCGTCTCCGGATATAATAATGGGCAAAAGCCCGGCCATGCAACAGTTGTTTTCTATAATAGATAAAGTAGCAAAAACGGATGCAGACGTACTGTTGCTGGGAGAGAACGGGACAGGTAAGGAAGTAATAGCCCGTACCATACATCAACGCTCTTCGCGGGCCGATAAGGTATTTGTAACAGTAGATATGGGTGCTGTTACAGAATCGTTATTCGAAAGTGAATTGTTTGGCCATAAGAAAGGTGCGTTTACAGATGCCAAAGAAGACAGAGTTGGCAGGATAGAAGCTGCCAATGGTGGTACGTTATTTCTAGATGAAATAGGGAATCTGTCGCTGGCAATGCAGGCTAAACTTTTAACGGTGCTGCAGCGACGCGAAGTAATAAGGGTAGGCACCAACAAACCTATACCTGTAAATGTGCGTCTGATCTGTGCTACAAACATGCCATTGAAAGAGATGGTACAGCGTAACGAGTTCCGCCAGGATCTGCTGTACCGGATCAATACGGTAGAGCTAAACCTGCCGCCACTGCGTAACCGACTGGATGATATCCCGCTTTTTGCAGAACATTTCCTGGGTGTGTATGCCCGCAAATATAAGCAGCCCCTTAAGCGATTGTCAGAATCCGGCTTGGTAAAACTGCAACGTTATAGTTGGCCAGGTAACGTGCGCGAATTGCAGCATGTGCTGGAGCGTGCCTCCATAATGAGCGATAACCGGGAACTACAGGCCGAAGACTTCTTCTTCTTAGCTGAAGCTGAAACTTCGGTAGCAGATAACATTTCTGTAAACGACTCCAGGAGCCTGGATGAACTGGAACGTGATGCATTAAAACGAGCGCTACATAAATACGACGGAAATATATCGAAAGCCGCTAAAGAACTGGGTTTGTCGCGCGGGGCGCTGTACCGAAGACTGGAGAAGTATGAGCTTTAGGAACTACAGGCTGCAGGTACTGCTGCGTGTCCTGTTGCTGGCAGCCTCTATTTATGCCTTGGCTATAGTTGGTCCGTCTGCAGAATACCGGGGTACTTTTATAGGGTTGTTGATCTTTATCCTGCTGCAGGTTATACTTCTGATGCATTACCACGAGCGTACCAACCGACAGTTTTTACGTTTCCTGAACTCCATTAAATATGACGACTTTACAGAGCAGTTTAACGTGACCGGCGAAGGCAAAACACAGCACGAACTGGCTGGAAGGTTAAACGAAGTGATGGAGAAGTTCAGGGAAGTCAGAGCTGAAAAAGAAGCGCACCTGCATTATTTCGAAGTGATCGTTCAGCACATCGGCATCGGCATAATTACCTATAAACCAAACGGGGAGATACTGATGCTGAACAATGCTGCTAAAAAACTAGTGCACCTGGCGCAGGCAAACCACACCAGCGAATTGGAAAAAGTTAGTCCGGAACTGGTACTGGGGCTGCAGCAACTGGAGCACGGAGACAAAGTGCTGGTGCCGGTAAGGCAAGGTGGTGAACAAGCTAACCTGACAGTGCACGTAATAGAGCTGGCATTGCTCGGCGACCGTATCCGTCTGGCTTCTATTCAGAACATTCAGCGGGAACTGGAAGAGAAAGAGATGGAAGCATGGCACAACCTGATAAAGGTACTCACACATGAGATCATGAATTCTGTAACGCCAATTGCTTCGCTCTCGGCAAGTGCTTCTGAAGAGATCAGCAGCTATACCGATACCCAGGCTGAGGAGGTAACTATACTTCGGGAAGAACTGGATGACGTGGGCCGCTGCCTGCAAACTATAAGCCGCCGCTCCGACAGCCTGATTCGGTTCGTGAACGACTTTCGTAACCTGACTACTATCTCTGTACCGCAAAAAAATGTGTTTAAAGTAGGGGAGCTGCTGCGTGAGATTAAGATACTGATGCGCGAACAGTTATCATCTCAGCATGTGCAGCTTAAAGTAGAAATACCATCCGAAGATATTCTTTTATCGGCAGACCGTGGCATGATAGAGCAGGTGCTGATAAATTTAGTTAAAAATGCTATTGAGGCGGTGCATGAAAAAGAGAATGCTTGTATAAAACTGCAGGCGTACTTAGATGACCGCAGCCGTGCCCGCATTATAGTTGCTGATAATGGCCAAGGGCTGACGGAAGAAGCGATGCAGAAGATCTTTATCCCGTTTTATACTACAAAAAAAACAGGCTCTGGCATAGGGTTAAGTTTATCGCGGCAGCTCATGCGTTTGCACCAGGGCAATATTTCGGTTAACTCTAAGCTTGGCGAAGGCACTGCTTTTACCCTTAGTTTTTAAGTATAAACTATAGATTAGCTATAGTTATAGGTTGCTGCGTATAGGGTCTGTAACCAACAGCACCACTATGAGCAGCAGAACCGTTATTGTTAGCGCCGAAGAACCCAATGGCTATGTGGCTAACATCCAAATGGGTAATCAGGAATTTGTGATCGATGAAAGTGGCATAGAACAAGGTATAGATACTGGCCCTACGCCATACGACTACATTATGAGCGCATTGGGTGCCTGCACGGTAATTACATTGCACATGTATGCAAAACGTAAACAGTGGCCGCTTCAACGCGCCGAAGTAACCTTGGTACATGAGCGTGTGTATGCTGCCGACTGCGAACACTGCGACGACAAGGCTGCAAAGATCTCCCAAATCACTAAAAAGCTGCGGTTGATTGGTAACCTGACACAGGAACAACGACTGCGGCTGGAGATTATCTCTTCTAAATGCCCGGTTCAGAAATCGCTGCACACAGGTATCATTGTGCAGACGGAGCTTGTGCACGAGTAAGCTGTTTTGCATCTCCTCCTGATTTCGGTATATTCGTAAAGTATAACCAGCGCGGCTGCTTAGTAAAGTATAGCTGCTCCCTCTATTCTATGTTCAGACGATCTATCTCAGCTTGTATACTTGCTTTTACGCTGCTTACCGGCTGCGTACCCATAGAAGAGCAATCCCAAAGCAGCAGTAACACCCAGCAAACCCAGCTCCGCTACGAAGACTATATTTACCACGAAGGTATAAGATCGGTGCAGTGTTATGCCGCTACCGGCGTACCCGAAGAAGTATTGGAGCCTGCGGTAACATCGCTGCAACAAAGCAGGCCAATTATACTGGAGTTCGACAGGCTGAATGTTGGTCAGCAACGGTTGGTAGCCAAACTCATCCATTGCAACTATAACTGGACACCCTCAACACTGGCAGAAACGCAGTACCTCAACGATTTTAACGAATTTTTTATAACTGATGTACAGAACTCGGTGAACACGCGTGTGCCGTATGTGCATTACCGCTTCCGGGTGCCGCGCGTAAAAATGAGTGGTAATTATCTGTTGGAAGTGCGCGAGGAAGGAGGCAATTTACTGCTCACGCGCCGCATAATGGTGTATCAGAACCTGACCGCAGTTACAGCTAAACTTGGATTACCGGCTGGTCCATCGGGGAGGCAAACTCGTCAGCCTGTAGAGTTTAATGTGTTTTACAAAGACTATGAACTCGTAAACCCGGCTATGGAAGTAAAGGCTGTGCTGCGCCAGAACCACCGCTGGGACAATGCCAAGTTTATACCTGCCCCAACCTTTGTGCGCGACCACCTGAAACGCCTGGAATATGTATTTTTTGAGCCGAAAGATAATTTCCTGGGACTGGCTGAGTACCGCCCGTTTGATACCCGAAGCGTGCGCTACAATGGCATTGGCGTAAGCGATGTAAATGTTGAAGCCAACCCTGTTGAAGTGTTTTTGCAGATTGATAAGAACCGATCTACGGAAGTATACAGCCAGGAGCCGGATATAAATGGCAAAATGATTTTTAACAGCCGCGAGTATGGCAACGGCGATGTAAACGCAGACTATACCTGGGTTGATTTTGAACTGAAATCTACCGAAGAAACTACCGGGCAGGTATACATTTTAGGTGCCCTAACAGACTGGAAAATCACCCCTGATGCACGTATGAAGTATGATCCTGAACGACAGGCTTATAACGGACGGCTGCTGTTAAAACAAGGTTACTATAATTACCAGTATGTGCTGCAGCAGAACCAATCTACAGATCACAGTTACTACGAAGGCAGCCACTTCGAAACTGAAAACAGTTACGACATCCTGATCTATTACCGCCCACCCGGCTCCCGTGCCGACCTGCTAATTGGCTACGAAGAGATCTTGTTTAACAGGAGGAGGTAGGGAAACCTATACTTTTAATATAGAGCAGATAACCGTATGTTTACTGTTATACTATAGTTGTGGTGCATTAATAATTTAGAATTTCCGCTCAAAGTAAGAAAGGGAATGGAATAAAGAATTTATGGTTGACAAAACAAATCTAAAATTAGCTTTAGAAACTGCTAGAGAATTCATAGCTGGAAAAATTGACTTTAAACAGCTTAATGATAATTTTCCGGATGACACTGATGATAAAGATATTAATGAGTTATTCGATTTAATTGAGCATCAACCAAAACTGGGCGGTTTTTTTGGAGTAAGTCAGGAAACTTATGACCAGTATAACCAAAGTATTGATAGGGTTTTGGAAAGGTTAGAAGGTAGAATAAAAGAATAACGAAACCACAACAAAACCTAAAGCACATTAAAACGTGCCCTAGCCCAGACCGTTAGCGGTAAGAATAAATTATAAATGAAAACAAACGAAGAAAAAGACAGGCAAAAACAGTTACGGGCAGAATTGAAAATAAAGGAGAAGGAAAATTTCTTAAACAGCCTACCTATACCCGCTGACCAGTTTAAAGAACTCTTTGATTTCCTTGACGAAAAGCTTGAACAAGACGGCTGTGACGATACGCTATCCCTAACAAAATCATACTTAGACAAACAAGGTATTGAGAATGAAAAGGTAGTGTCGTGGCTGGAAGAAAATGGAGGGTATTGCGATTGCGAAGTGCTTGCCAACGTTGAAGAAAAATTTGAAAACTTGTAAGAACTCCTTCCGCTAACAAAGCATATGAGCAAAGCTGCGGCTGCTCCTAGATCACTTTATGTACAAACCGTTACTCTTGCTAAACATACAACGATCAACTGCATAAATAGCTTTCTGTAATGAATAGTATACAACCCGCGTTAGTTTCTGAAGGAAGAAGATATACAGTCTTTTAAATCACTTATCTTAAATGAATACCTGCATGCTGTAACCCTGTTCTGTATCAGGGATGAACAAAATAAGATAGCCGGTTTTTCGGGTACAGCTGAAGGCAAAGTGGAGATGCTTTTTATCGATCCAATCTATAGGGGAAAGGGAGTTGGGAAAGCGCTGCTGCAACATGCCATTGAAGTATTAGGTTGCACAAAAGTAGATGTGAACGAACAGAATGAACAGGCTGTTGGCTTCTATAAGCATGCAGGTTTTAAAGTGGTTAGCAGATCAGAAACAGATAGTATGGGAAAACCTTTCCCGATTCTGAGTATGGAGCTGGGTAGTTAATTTTCTCTTTCATAACAGTACAAACCATGAGCAGCATACAAAAAGCCTACAACAGCTGGGCCTCACAATACGACACCAACCATAACCGCACCCGCGACTTAGAAGGAGAGGCGCTGCGAACTATACTTTCAACTATAAACTTTGAGCGGGTACTGGAAATTGGCTGCGGCACCGGAAAGAATACCTTTTGGCTACAAGAAAAAGCTGCCCACGTTACAGCTGTAGATTTTTCGGAAGAGATGCTGGCAAAAGCGAAGCAGAAAGTAACTTCTGCTAAAGTACAGTTCACTCAGGCTGATATTACTAAAGACTGGTCGTTTTGCGAAGGTAAGTATAACTTGATTACTTTTAGCCTGGTGCTGGAACACATCGAAAACCTGGGCCACATCTTTAAGCAAGTTGCTGAAGCGTTGGTTGCAGGTGGATATGTGTACATTGGGGAACTGCATCCATTCAAACAATACACTGGTTCCAAAGCTCGATTTGATACTGATGAAGGCCGCGAGATTCTAGAATGCTATACTCATAACATCTCAGATTTCACCCAAACAGCCAAACAACAGGGTTTTATAGTTGCCGACATCAACGAATACTTCGACAACAATGATCGCACACAAATACCAAGGATCCTAACTATTCTACTGCTGAAAGTATAAACAAAAAGGGCAGCCGTAAAGCTGCCCTTTTCAATATCTGTAAAGTATAAACTACACGTTGAAACGGAAGTGCATAATGTCGCCGTCCTGCACCACATAGTCTTTACCTTCCACGGCCATTTTACCGGCTTCTTTAATTTTAGCTTCAGTTTTATATTCTTGGTAATCTTTCAGTTTAATTACCTCAGCACGGATAAAGCCTTTCTCAAAGTCAGTGTGGATTACACCGGCAGCAGCAGGAGCTTTCCAGCCTTTACCGATTGTCCAGGCACGAACTTCTTTAACACCGGCCGTAAAGTAAGTAATAAGGTTAAGCAGGCTATATGATGCTTTGATCAGTTTGCTCAGACCAGACTCCTTCAGGTTATATTCCGCCAGGAACATTTCCTTCTCTTCTTCATCTGTCAGCTCAGCAATCTGTGCTTCAATAGAAGCAGAGATCAGAACAACCTGCGCATTTTCAGCTTTTACGTGTTCTTCTAATGCTTTCGAAAATTTATTGCCTGTGTTTACAGATTCTTCATCAACGTTAGCAGCGTATACTACCGGTTTCGCAGTCAGCAGGTTTAAGTCGCTTACTGTTTCTTTATCTTCGTCGGTTGCATCTAAACTACGAGCGTTAAAGCCCTTCTCCAGATGTGCTTTATATTTCTCAAGCGTTGCCAGTTCTTTCTTCGCCTTCGCATCGCCGGCTTTAGCAGAGCGCTGCACTTTCAGCATCATTTTCTCGATAGACTCAAGATCCTTAAGCTGTAGCTCAGTATCAATTATTTCCTTATCAGAGATAGGGTCTACTTTACCGGCCACGTGCACAATGTTCGGATCTTCGAAGCAACGCACCACGTGTATAATGGCATCTACCTCGCGGATGTTCGCCAGGAACTTGTTACCCAGACCTTCGCCTTTACTGGCGCCTTTCACCAGGCCGGCAATGTCTACAAACTCGATTACGGTTGGCAGCACACGCTCCGGGTGTACCAGCTCTTCCAGTATCTGCAGGCGCTCATCGGGTACGGTAATTACACCCACGTTTGGCTCAATGGTACAGAAAGGGTAGTTGGCAGATTCTGCCTTGGCGTTAGAAATAGCGTTAAATAAAGTTGACTTACCTACGTTTGGCAAGCCCACGATGCCGCATCTTAATCCCATGTATCTTTAATAGTTAATTTCAGGGTGCAAAGATAAGGTTTTTTGTTGATTGGTTTATAGTTGGTTTTTTATCTGTTAAACCGAGCGAAGCCGAGGAATCTTAATCGTCTTGTAGTTGCAGTCTATACTTTCTTGAAACAAGCTATACTTTTATAGTTACTTGTAATCCTGGGAGCTTTACTAATTTACCGTTTCATTTTATACATCGGTGCCCTCATGGCCGGGAGGCCCCGTCTTCGGGCATCGCGCTGCTGCTTTCTTGCTACCCTCGTTACCTCGGGTTGCTGCGCCACCGCAACAAATCAAAGGCGCTCCTCCCAAAGACTGCGATCAGTTCGATAGTAGAAGCTATAGTTAATGGATAGGCTTAAGTTGTATCGCTTTATCGTGGTCAAAGATCCATAGGGACAGGTCGCGACCTGTCCTATCTTGGTCTGTAACTATAAAACTATAAATCAACCTATAGCAAAGGCAAAACTGTCCCCTTGAAGGGACTATAGGGGTGTTAAAACTAAGACTATAAAACTTATACTTTCAATTAGAGCAGGAACAGAAAGCTCCCCGCCTTAGACAAGGAGGGGATGGGGGTGGTTGGACCCACAGCAACTATAAAAAAAAACAATTCAAACTAAGCCAAAAGCAGAAATGTCTTAAAAACAAAAAGCCTGTAGATGATACCACAGGCTTTTTATTTTTAATGTATAAAGTAAGGAGGGAGATTATTCCCACTTCAGTTCTTCATCAAAAGTTGCGTCGGCGGTAAGTTCGGCAGTTGGTTCTGCGTTTTCGGCAGCTTCCAGTGCAGCAAGAGCTTCTTCAGTTAGCAGCTCAGACTTAACATGATCAATTGTTCCCTGTAGGGCTTCCATAAATTTCACGAAATCTTCTTTGTATAAAAAGATCTTGTGTTTCTCGTAAGAGAAGGTCTCGTCTTTAAACTTTCTCTTGCTCTCCGTGATGGTCACATAGAAGTCATTTGAGCGAGTTGATTTCACATCAAAGAAATACGTTCTTTTCCCGGCTCTTACTCTTTGGGAATAAATTTCTGCTTTTTCGTTGTTCTCTTCCACCGTTTTTAGACGTTAAATTCAACTTTATGAACCTAAAAGTAACATATAGAAATGATATATAAAAATTTTTGAATTTAAAATTGAAGTTAAATTTTTCTGTTATATTTGGCACCGGACCAAACTAGTAAATCATGAATTTATGTTCAATTTTACTACTATTCCTTCTCTCATTTTCAACGGGTAACAACCTGTACACGGCCAATGGTAAGGCTTCTTACTACTCTGATCGTATGCAAGGCCAACGCACCTCAAGCGGCGAGCGCTACGATAAAGCCAAGCTTACTGCTGCCCATTCTTCGCTACCATTTAATACCTTAGTGGAAGTTACCAACAAAGCGAACGGTAAATCGGTCATCGTTAAAATCAACGACCGTATGCCCAAAAGCCGCCACTCTATTATTGATCTATCGCGTGCAGCTGCTAAAGAAATAGACCTGATACGAGCCGGAGTTGCAAGCGTAACTATAAAGGAAGTAAAACCCGAAGAAAAGCAACAAGACGTGCCATTTGCCGTTTCAGAAGCAAAGCCTGATAAAACCAAATAGCATGTAGCCCATGAAGCAGCCCATCACCCTTGCCGATGTTCAGAAGTTTGAGAACATGGAGTTTTTGGCAAAGCAGTTGGTGGAAGGCTTTATTACTGGTCTGCATCAGTCCCCTTACCACGGTTTCTCGGTTGAGTTTTCGGAGCACCGCCTGTACAACAGCGGCGAAAGCACCCGCCACATAGACTGGAAAGTTTTTGCCCGCACCGACAAGCTTTTTGTAAAGCGCTACGAAGAGGAAACTAACCTGCGCTGCCACCTTTTGCTGGATGTATCGCCGTCTATGTATTACCCTACAGATACACATGGCAAGATAAAATTCAGTATACTTTGTGCGGCGGCTATTGCCACACTTTTGCGCAAACAACGAGATGCCGTAGGGCTCGTTACTTTTTCCGATACCATTCAACTTCAAACGCCGGTTCGTTCTACGGCATCACACCTGCACACGCTTTTACTGCTCCTGCAACAACAATTAGATGCAAAGCCTGCACGCTCGGGTACCGAAGTTCCGGGTGTTATTCACCAGATCGCGCAACAGATACCTAAACGCTCTCTTGTTATTATTTTCAGTGATATGCTTGGCCGCAACGAGGATATGGATACTACTTTTTCGGCGCTGCAGCACCTGAAGCACCAGAAACACGAAGTGCTGATCTTCCATGTGATGGACCGCAAAACCGAAGAAGAGTTTGAGTTTGCCGAGCGGCCCTACATTTTCGTGGATGTGGAGACAGGGCAGGAGCTAAAGTTACAGCCCTCTCAGGTACGTGAGAACTATAAAGCTGCCGTAGAGAACTATAAACGTGAACTTGCGCTAAAGTGCGGCCAGTATAAAATTGATTTTGTGCCTGTCGATATCAGCGAGCCTTTCGATAAGATGCTTTATAGTTACCTGGTAAAACGTGCGAAGGTGCGGTAACCTAACTATAATCCTGCAGCCTGATTATCTTACCATCCTTAAAAGTAAACACAGAACGTCCTTTCAGTTCCAGTTTATCCCCTGCCTTTAATCCGTTAGGCAGATCTATGGCAAGTATAGCTGTATAGTCTATCTGGGTTTCTGCAGTATGATCAGTTATAGTTAGCTGGGTTATTTTCTGGTCGCGTTGGGTAAAGTATTTTGTAGCTTCTTCGGCTTGTGCTTTAAAAGCATCAATGCCTTTTATACTTAGTGTTACTTGTCCGTTTACAATGTTTTCAAATTCTACTTCCAGGTGTATTTGTGCCAGCATGCCTTCTACATTAAAGTTATTGTAGGCATTTATGTAGTTTTCTATAGTTTGTTGGATGGTGGAGTTTGGCATGTGATTTTTATTTCTAACGTCTGGGCTATGGTGCGTTTATGCACTATAGTTTTTGTTGGTGGAAGTGGTTCTATTTTTCAGTCGCAAATTCACTTTCAATGTTAAGGCTTCCTTGATTATTGGAAATTTTTGGAGGAACATCAAAAGTGACCAATTGCTTTTCACTCAGTAAGTTTGTCCCTTTCTGAAAATTATTGTCAGTTATAATAACCGGTCCTTCGTACCAGCAATCAAAAAAATTAACAAAATCCTGAAATTCGCTGTTCTTAATAATTACAGAGCTTCCTGATTGATTATGCCCACCAGCTTGGAAGTCAAGGTAATTTTCAAAAGTGCAGTTTTCAATAATTAAACCACCCAAAAAATAAGTAAAAACAAACTGACAGTTTCTGAATCGGGAGTTTAGAATTTTGACGGGCTTTTTAAACTGAGTTACACTTCCAGAAAAGCTATCAAATATGCAGTTCTCAATCACTACATCCTTATCCCAAACGTCACTTGTCTCTATCTTAAGTTCACCTTCTACATATAAGTCAGATAATGGCTTTCCTTCATTGAGTAAGTCCATTGCCCTTTCAGATAAAATATTGTGGGAAGGTTCTTTCATAATTTTCTATTACCACCAACTATTGGCTAAACGAAAACATACGCTTATCTGCATTATATCTGTAAGTATAACTACCCTAATAGTTAATCTCAAAGTTAACTGTGGCGTGCTCTTTCAGATCTATAGTTTCACTGAAGGTTTCGGTTTTGCCATCAACACCTGTAGTAATTATTTCCCAGTCCAGGTTTATTTTAGAGGTTTGTTTAAAGTAATAGCCGCGGGTTATAGTGCTATCGGAGGCCAGTGTATTTATTGTGATTAAATCCCTGTTTGATGGGACACCAAAGATAGGTGATGCATCGCTGCTGGAAGTGTAACTTAATGAAAGTTTAAGTGTTTTTTCTTTGTCTGAAGGAGTTTTGCTGATGTTTAAGCTTAAATAGGAACCCTGAGCCACATATATATCCTGCTGGTTTCTTTCTCCGGATTTTAATACTGCACCTACGTTATTTGGTTCTCTGGCATCTACATAGTTTGCTTTTTCAGGAATCACCAGGTATACTTTTTGGTCTTTATTTTCAGGAATTATGAACGTATAGTTACCAGCAGCGCCGGAGGTAGTAGTATGTTTAACAGGATTTGAAAAGCCTCCTCCTAAGGCAAAGCCTTCGCCAACTGTAAGATTGAGTTTAGCATCTACAACAGGTGCATTTGTTTCAATGTCAATCACTTTTCCGCTTATCTCTGTAGCAGTGTCGTCAGGTTCGCAGGCAGTTAGCAGCGTGGAAAATGCTAGTAGGTAAAGTTTGTTTAGCTTGAGCATAGTGTCAGTAGTAAAGATCAAGTATAAATATAGTAATTATACTATAAATTTATGCTACTTCGGCATATTATCCAGCGACTGCCACAAGTATTTGCTAGCAATGGTGCGGTAAGGTCGCCAGTTCTCAGCAATCTGCTGCATACGCAGGCGTAAGAGTTTGCCTGTTTCTTCCAAATTATAGTGTCGTTTCATGGCATTCTGTATGCCCAAATCATCCACCGGAAAAACATCAGGCCGCTCCAGCGCAAACATCAGCAGCATTTCTACAGTCCAGCGGCCAACACCTTTTATTTGTGTCAGGTGAAGTATAAGCGCTTCGTCTTCCAGGGCATCTATAGTTGCATGCTTAAGATTACCTTCCGCAGCAAAGGCTGCTACATTGCGCACATAGCCAATCTTCTGGAACGATAAGCCTGCGCTACGCAGCATCTCGTCGGTAGTGGCCAATACCAGTTCAGGGTGAGGGTAAGTTTCCGGGTATAGCTCCGTAAAGCGCTTAAATATAGTTGCTGCTGCTTTAGTAGAGAGTTGCTGCGACACTATTGCGCTCAGCAGCATAAAGTATAGATCTTCTGATCTGGATGAAGCCAGTGGCCGGCCCCGCTGGATTATAGTTGCCATAACCGGATCGTTACCAAGTATAGCCATTACTTCAGGGGCAGGATGAGCAGGAGAGGAGTTGTTCATAGTTTTATAGTTTGATTATCCAACCACCCCCGGCCCCTCCTTGTCTAAGGCGGGGAGCTTTTTACTTACTGCTCAATCTGCATAGTTTATAGTTTGTGCTTTTAATAAATAACTCAAACTATAGAATTTATACTTTGAAAAAGTAATAGCAGACTCCTCTCCTTAGACTACCGAGAAGAGATTTCGAAGGTAGCGAGTGTAGCTCTGAGGGGCCAGGGGTGGTTGGATTTTATAGTTACAGCGACTTCAGTACTTTAAGGGTATGCTCCTGCATCTCATCAGTTACATCCAGGTGCGTTACAAACCGGATCAACTGCGGGCCGAAACCGGATGCACGGATGTTGTGTTTTGCCAGCGTTTCCAGGAATCCATCATCCGTATACTTGCCGTTAAGTTTAAAGATAACGATGTTGGTCTCAACAGGCAGTACGCTCTCTACATAATCTGTTTGCAGCAGCACTTCTTCCATTTGCTTGGCTTTACGCTGGTCTTCTTTAAGGCGGTCAATGTGACTATCTAACGCATAGATACAGGCTGCTGCCAGGTAGCCTGCCTGTCGCATACCGCCACCAAATACTTTACGAATGCGTCGGCAATGTTTGATAAATGCTTTGCTACCCAGCAAAACAGAGCCAACCGGTGCTCCCAAGCCCTTGCTCAGGCAGACCGAGATGCTGTCGAAGTATAAGCCATAGTGTTTGGCATTGTCGCCGCTGGCTACCAAAGCGTTGAACACACGGGCGCCGTCGAGGTGCAGGGCCAGGTTGTTGCGCTTGCAAACCTCTGAGATAGCCGCAATCTCTTTTATAGTATAATATGCGCCGCCGCCTTTGTTACAGGTGTTTTCGAGCGCTACCAGCTTCGTGATAGGGTGGTGCAGGTTATCCGGACGTATGTTGCCTTCTACCTGTTCCGGCGTCATTTTGCCGCGCTCGCCGTTTACCAAAGCCACCGATGCACCCGAATTAGCAGCGATACCACCACCTTCGTACTGATAAATGTGTGCCGTAACATCACATATCACTTCTGTAAGCGGGCCCGTATGGGCCTTTATAGCGATCTGGTTGGTCATGGTACCCGATGGGCAGAACAAGCCGGCTTCCATGCCGAACATGGCGGCTGCTTTGGCTTCCAGGGCATTTATAGTTGGGTCTTCTTCGTACACGTCGTCGCCAACCTGGGCTGCAAACATGGCTTGCAGCATTTCGGGAGTGGGCTTTGTAACGGTATCGGAACGTAGGTCTGTTATAATCATATCAATTTGATTCTAGAAATACTTTACTTTTCAAAAATAATATTTTACTTTTGCCCTTCAAATTTAATAATTGCAACGATGGGAGTTACTAGACTTAAAAGAAAAGACCGTAAAAATAAGGCAAGAGCAAACAACAAGGTTGCTAGAATTAAGCAGCTATTGCTAACACCAGTTATCAAAAATGTAGATATGGACGAGCTACGTGCTCAGTTCGGTGAGGCTCCAAAAAACAAGCCAGCAGAAGAGACTTCAGCTGAGTAGTTTTATACGGCAAAGTAAAACCATCTGCCTGCCAACGCTGTGAAAGCTTCGGTTGGCGGGTTTACTAAAAGATTTCAGAGTGTGTTTGCAACCGCAAGCACACTTTTTTTATGCCCGCTTGCCAAGCTCTATTACCTGCAGATTCTCCACTTTGCCGTTGTTAATGTCAAAACGCATCATGGTTCGCATGGTATGGAAACCATGTTTACCTGCTGCCCCCGGGTTTAAATGCAATAAATTTTTCAGACTATTATCAGTCATTACCTTTAGTATGTGCGAGTGGCCGGTAATGTATAGTTGCGGTGGGTTTGCTTTGATCTCGTTTCTCACATCAGGGTGGTACTTGCCAGGGTAACCTCCAATATGTGTCATCATCACATCCAATCCTTCTACTATAAAACGGTTCACCTTCGGGTGCACTAATCTTATAGTTGCATCATCAATGTTACCATAAACGCCGCGTAAAGGTGCAATCTGGTTCAGCCTGTCCGACACTTCTATACTTCCAAAGTCACCCGCATGCCATATTTCATCACAGCCCGTTAAAAGCCGGATGATCTGGTCGTCGATGTAGGAGTGTGTATCGGAAAGCAGGCCTATTTTCATTGTAAGTGTTTTTGTGAAGTTATGGTTTACGTTGGATTTCAAGAAAATGTAGATGCGTATTTATTTTCTACACTTGTCATTTCGAGCGCAGTCGATGAATCTTGTATGTCCTGTAGTTAGTGAAGCCCTAGCAGCGTGCGCAGCTCCTGCTAGTGTCTGGGCCATAGTTAAAGACTGTTGTAACTTGAACCAAGCTATACTTTCAAATTGCCTGTTTTCCAGGGAGCTCTATTCACCTACAGTTTTATAGTCTTCTGCTTTGGTGCCCTCACGGCCGGGAGGCCCCGCCTTTTGGCATGGCGCGGTGTACATTTCTTTTGCTCGCATACTCGCAATGCCTAACGGCACCAGGAATCTACAAGGCGCTCCACCCAAAGACTGATATCTTTCTCATTGCTACAGGTTTTCTATACTTTGAAACGTTATGCTTCGATATTTATCGTGGTAGTAGTTCCGTAGGGACAGGTCAAGACCTGTCCGCTCAATATCTAAACTATAAAACTATAGCTCTAACTAAAGCTGAAGAAGAAAGTCCCCCTTTGAAGGGGGTAGGGGGATGACCAACAGCAACTATAAAACGATAACCTGAACTATATCAGCAGAAAAACTCCCCCCTTAGACAAGGAGGGGTTAGGAGTGGTTGGAGCACAATAACTACGAAGATATTAGCTCAACTAAGCCTTATCCTGCCAATCCATTATAGCCCCATTAATCTGTGGTTCAGACAATAAAGGAGACAAAGCCGAAACCTCATCTCCTTCATTCTTAATTCCTAATTCTTAATTAAATCAAGCTCCCCACGTCTCCGGCGATTTACGCCATTCGGCTAAGGCAGCCATCGCTGATTCCTGAATATATCTGTTGGCTACGGCGGCTTCGGTTAGGGCGCTATAGTTGCTCAGGCAGTGCAGGGCGATGCCGGCATTTCGGAAGTTCTCATCGGCCTGGGCAAAACCATAGGTGAAGATAGCTACCATACCAACCACTTCGCCACCTGCTGCACGCACGGCTTCAGCAGATTTTAAAGAGCTGCCTCCTGTAGAAATCAGGTCTTCTACCAGCACTACTTTCTGGCCCGGTAAGAGCTTGCCTTCTATCTGGTTACCCATGCCATGTTTCTTAGGCTCAGGGCGTACGTACAGGAAAGGCATCTCCAGCAGGTCGGCTACCAGGGCGCCCTGGGCTATACCTGCAGTGGCTACGCCGGCAATAGCTTCAGCCTGTGAGAAATGTTTTTTGATCTGTTCCGCTAGCTGTTGTTTAATAAAGCTGCGTATATGCGGAAAAGAAAGGGTAACACGGTTGTCGCAGTAAATGGGCGAGTTCCAGCCAGAGCTCCATTTAAAGGGCTGCTCTGGGCTTAACTTAACGGCTTCTGTTTCCAGCAGGAAAGAAGCTACCTGGTGTGCTGTCGTCGTAGTATCCATGAGCCGAAATTACAGAAATATTTGCCTTTTTGTGGCCCTGTAGTTTCTTTAAATTGATTTATTTATTCATTTGTGTAAATTCAACACGAAATAAGAGCACCTACTGCATGAACGTTTTCATTAACGATATTCCGCTTATCCTTAAAAGGTCGAACGAAAAAGTATACAGGCACCACTATGACCTGGTACTGGATGCTGATGACCACTTTACATCAAAAGACCTGGTAGGTGACGTGCTCATTAAGGATGCGGACATGATGCTGATAGATAGGTTGGTACGCCTGATGGAAGTGAAAAAGCTAAAAAAGCTGAACTCGCTTACGCTGGTGACCAATAAAAAGAAACGCCTGATCGAGCACCTGAAAGATCAGTTTAAGATTGTAAAAGCTGGTGGCGGACTGGTAGTTAAGGATGGAAAGATTCTGATGATCTACCGCCTTGGTGTGTGGGATCTGCCTAAAGGTAAGCTCAATAAAAAAGAAGGAGCGAAAGAAGGTGCCCTGCGTGAGGTAGAGGAGGAGTGCAATATTTCGGTAGAGCTGGTAGAAAAGCTTCCTAAAACCTGGCACTCGTATGCCTATAAAGGCAAAAAGATACTGAAGAAGACATCCTGGTACGTAATGAACTGCACCGATGATAGCCTGATGAAACCGCAGGCCGAGGAATTTATTGAAGAAGTCCGCTGGATGGCCCCGGAAGAAGCCATTGAAGTTCTACCAAAGGCTTATACTTCCATCGCTTTTATTGTGCGCCATTACCTGCAATCGCTGAAGTCGGGAAAGGTATAAAGTCGGCTACATCGCCCCCAAACCGGTGAATTTCGCGGATAATGGAGGAGCTGATCGCAGCCAGTGGCGGCGACGTGATCAGGAAAACTGTCTCCAGGTCGGTGTTTACGTGGCGGTTTGCCTGCGCTATAGTGTTTTCGTACTCAAAGTCGGTGGTGTTGCGCAAACCGCGCAATAAAAATTTAGCACCCACTTCACGCGCATATTCAGCCGTTAAACCTTTATAAGAGGTAGCTGATACATTCGGTACATCCTTAAAAATTCCAGAAATAATCTCAATCATACGCTCAACCGGAATATAGCGCTGTTTGCTGCTATTGTTTCCTATAGCAATGATGATTTCATCAAAAAGGCGGGTACCACGCATCACCACATCCAGGTGTCCGTTTGTAAAGGGATCAAAAGAGCCGGGAAAGAGAGCGATGCGCTTGGTCATTTAATTATGAATTTTGATTGAGTGAACTTACTCTTGTTAGATATTATAGTTTATAAACTATAGTTGATTCAGATTTCTCCTTACGTCGAAATAACATTAAGTGAAGCAACTTACTCGCAAAGATGCAGGCTGTATAGCTCAAAGTAGCGGTGCTCGAACAGGTCGTCGAACTTATAGGAGTAGCCGATGTCCTGTGGTTTTTTGCCGAATTTTACCTGACGGATGTATTTCTGCAGGATGGTGAACAGCGAAGCATCGTGCGTAATATCGCCCCAAACGGTGATAGTTTCCTGCTCCGGGTTCATTTTCTGCTCCTGCATCACGAATATGATGTAATAAATAAAGTCTTCGGGGCTGTGGTACTGAAAAATGTTGCAAAACTGCAGGCCATGCTCATCGGCCACCAGTATAGTTACCAGGCCGCGCTCTACAAACACATACATGCTGCGTGGTATACTGCGACCGGCCATGTGCAGTATACTTTTAATAAGTGAGCTGGTTTGGTGCACAAACTGAACAGGACGCTCCGGAAACAGAGATTCTATAGTTTCACGCAACACACGCTCTATGGCAAATATATTTACTGCTTCCAGGCTGCTGTGGCGGTACGACAGTACATCGTCCAGTTGCGGGTTCAGGTTGCTGTGCAGGCGCAGGTAGTCTTGCTGGTGGGCCGGGTCGTACAGCGTTTCGGGTACCAGCGTAAAATGTTGGTTGCTTACAGCCACGCGTATGGTTTTCCAGCTTTGTTCCTGTAACAGCGGGTTTTCTCGGGCAATAAGTTGCAGTTGTTCGGCTGCCTGGGTTGGCGTAAAAACGGTTATCAGTTCATAATCTTCCAGAACCACAAACTTGTTACGCTCCACATCTACCACGGCCATCCGTATACTTTTCTGCGACAGCGATAAGTATAAGTTACATTTGCTGGCTGAAGAAATTGTAAAGCCTTCGTCCTGTATTTTGTGCGAAAGCCTGAAGTTAGTGCTGGTCGTGTTCAATTGTAAAAGTGCTGAATAGATGGCCGTTTAATGTGCTGTGCAAGTATACTAAAAAGATGGCATTTCTACTTCAGGAAATGATGTGGCATGCTCATCAGGTCGTTGAAGGAGTAAAGATGATGCAGAATACTGTGCTTGTCCGGTAATGGAATCTCCCTTACTTCATGCTTCGTTTTCCAGGCTACTTCTTCAATCAGCTGCATTTCCGGAGTTGCTTCAGGGTCAGTGCCTTTGGTTATACTTCCGTTTACAGGTTTTACTTCAAAAAACAACTCTACTGCCTGTAGTGGCGGCTCCAGAAACTCATTCACAAACAGAAAACGGACTACTTCCACTTCAAGACCAGTCTCTTCCAGCACTTCACGTTTCAGGCAATCGGCTATACTTTCGCCAACCTGCAAGCCACCACCCGGAGGTGCCCAGAAAGCCTGATTTTTTATAGTTGACTGATGGCGAACCAGCAGCATTTTATCATCCTGTATGCAGATACCGCATACCCGAACCCGGACTTTATCGGCGTAGGCTGCAGCATTTGGGTTTAAAACTGACATAGTTTGGTTACGCGTGGTATTGGTGGTATTTTTGTAAATATGATTCAAACATTTAACCCCGATTTCGAAGCTGACATCCGCGAAAAGCTGGAACGCCAGGAGTTCATGAAACTGATGGGCTTCGAAGTTACGAAAATAGAAGCAGGAAGAATAGAAGGAGAGCTAAAACTGGAACAGCGCCACAAACAACACAAAGGTTTTACGCACGGTGGCGTTATTGCTACGCTTGCCGATATCGTTGCCGGTTTTGCTGCTGTCAGCCTGGTGCCCAAAGATCATCATGTAGTAACTGCCGAGATAAAAGTATCTTACTTTCACCCGGGTGTAGGTGATAAATTATTGGCAAAAGGCTATGTAATAAAACAGGGCCGCAAGCTGAACTTCTGTGAAGCGGAAGTGTATGTGGTGAAAGATGAAGCCGAACCGTTATTGATCGCAAAAGCGACTACAAGTATGGCTACTATAACTCCGGAAGACCTTAAAGCCAGAGTGGTAAAAAGTTAGAAACTTTGGAAGTTAAAAGGTTAAAAATTTAAACTATAGCTATACTTATAGTTGTTGTAAAATGGCTGCAAACTATAAAATTTCTTGTCGAACTATAGTTCTGCATCTTGCCCTGTTGAATTAACCTACCCCTGACCCCTCCAAGGAGGGGAATTGATTAGTTGGGTAATTCATAATTCTTAATTCGTAATTCATAATTATAAAAAATGCGTCCGGTAGAAGTACTGCGTCAGAATTTTCCGTTTGAGCCCACTGAGGACCAAGCGAAGCTGTTTGCCAAGCTGGATGAGTTTATACTTTCCAGGAAGGAAGACCGTGAGGTTTTTATGCTGAAAGGGTATGCCGGTACGGGTAAAACAACAGTAGTTACTTCTCTGGTTAAGATCCTGAACAAGTTTGGCTATAAGTATGTGTTGCTGGCCCCAACCGGTAGAGCTGCTAAGGTAATGAGCACTTACAGTGGCAAACAAGCTTTTACTATTCATAAAAAGATCTACCGCCAGACGGCCAACCCATACTCGGAAGGGCTTGCCTTTACGCGCATGCCGAACAAGCTGGAGAACACCTTTTTTATAGTTGATGAGGCTTCCATGATCTCGGATGAAAGCGGCTTTGGCGAGAACGGCCTGCTGATGGACCTGATGAATTATGTGTTCGAGAAGAAGAATAACAAGCTGTTGCTGATCGGCGATACGGCCCAGTTGCCACCGGTGGGGCAGGCGCTTAGTCCATCGCTGGATGCTGGTTACCTGAAGCATAACTTCCGTTGCCAGGTGCAGGAAATAGAGCTGAAGCAGGTAATGCGACAGGCTGAAGCATCGGGGATACTGATGAATGCCACCAACCTGCGTTCGCAGCTGGGGCAGGAGCAACCGGATATAAAGCTGTTTACCAAAGGCTGGCGCGACATCTATAAAATGACCGGCGAGAAACTGGAAGACGGCCTGCGCTACGCTTATGATAAGTTCGGGATTGAGAATGCTATAGTTATATGCCGCTCCAACAAAGTTGCAAACATGTATAACCAGCACATCAGGCGCAGTATTTTCTTTTCAGAAGACGAGATAGGCGTTGGTGATTACCTGATGATCGTGCGGAACAACTACTTCTGGTTACCAAAAGATTCTGAGATCGGGTTTATGGCGAACGGCGACTTTGTGGAGATCACCAAGATCATAAAGCTGGAAGAAATGTATGGTTTCCGGTTTGCTGATGTGCGGGTGCGTTTTGTGGATTACCCGGATGCCGAAGAACTGGAAACCAAAATAATGCTGGACACGCTGCACAGCGATGCCCCGGCACTGTCTGCTGACCTGAACAAGAAACTATACGACGAAGTGCTGCAGGATTACATGGATATACCTAATAAGCGTGAACGTGCCAAGGAGCTGAAAAAGAACCCATATCTGAACGCGTTGCAGGTAAAGTTTGCGTATGCGTTAACCTGCCACAAAGCGCAGGGTGGCCAATGGCAGGCTGTTTTTGTGGAGCAGGGCTACCTGAAAGATGATATGGTGAATGCAGAATTTGCGCGCTGGCTCTATACGGCGCTAACCCGTTCATCCGAAGAACTATACCTGCTCAACTTTAACGCACAATTATTAGCAACCTAACGAACTAAAAAGCTATATTGCTTCGTTGTAAAAACAAAATCTGAACGTACCCCGTACGAATTCAAATAATCCTTTATATCATGAAAAAAATTCTCCTATCGTTCGCAATTGCAGCTATAACTGCAGGTGGCGCTGTGGCACAACAGCAGCCTAAAAAACAAGTTACTGCACCGCAGGCACAAGCTAAAGCGGGCCCTGTTATCACGTTCGAAGAAGCCGAGTATAACTTCGGCGACATTACACAGGGAGATGTGGTAGAGCATACTTTTAAATTCAAGAACACAGGTACACAGCCGCTTGTAATTGAGCGTGTGGATGTAACCTGCGGTTGCACCACCCCAGCCTGGACGAAAGAGCCAATCATGCCTGGTAAAACTGGTACGGTAACAGCTAAATTCAACAGTGCCGGCAAACTTGGTCAGCAGAAAAAACCAATTACTGTACACTCTAATGCCGCTGAGCCTACAAGCGTGTACATCGTAACAAACATCAAAGAGAAGCAGACTAGCAGCGCTAAAAACTAAGTCACCTTCTTTCTCTAATGCAAAAGCCATCCGGATAGGATGGCTTTTGTTGTTTTATAGTTTTTATACGTTCTGTTTATATCTATAAAGATTTAAATATAGCGTAAAACAAAGCGCCCCAACCAACTATAAGTGCTGTGCCACCAATAGGCGTAATAGCCCCAAGCCAGGTTATACCTGTTAAACATAAAGTATAAAGCGAGCCGGAAAAGATTAGTATGCCTATAAAGAAGCACCAGGCTGCCAGTTGTAGAGCGGGATTTTCAACCCGGAATAACAACAGACCAACAGCCAGCAACGCCAGCGTATGGTACATCTGGTATTTAACGGCAGTCTCGAACGTATCTGTGCGATTAGTAGCCTGTAACATAGGGCCTAAGGCGTGGGCCCCAAAAGCGCCGATCATTACGGTTAATGCACCAAAAGCACTGGCTATAAGAAGTATGGTTTTTTGAGTCATATTTATAGTTGAAGTCTATAGTTAATCTTCTTCGCCTTCCAAGGCGTCGATGATCTGTTCTTCCAATTCGCTCAGGCTGTCGTATTGCTCCAGGTTAATTGTTTTTTCCCGGTGTTTCAGTTCCTGTACTACATCCAGGGCAACAACCAATGGGTCTACTTCTTTGCCGTGTAATTCAGTGGTCCAGTCGGTGCCAACCAGCAGGCCGTCGTCGTACATGCCCACACACCAGTTCTCCAGGAACTCGGCAACAGGTAATGACTCCGGCTGGTAGCCTGCCCACTCATCCGAAGCACAGGCCTTGGCACCTTCGGCATCCGACCAGAAAAGTATAACTTCGGTGTCTTCAAACTCATTGGAGCTGGATGTAGCCCAGATATCACCCTGTGACAATCCCCATACTTTCTCAGTATCAGCTACCTGCTGTATAAACTTGCGGTAATTGGCTTCGTTGTGCTCTTGCATGTTGTTATGTGTTTTGTTTGCTATTTGTTATAGTTGCGCGACCCGAAAATGCCGCTGCCTACGCGTATCATGGTGCTGCCTTCTTCCAAGGCCAGTTGCCAGTCAGAGGTCATACCCATCGATATCTCTTTAAAGTCCGGGTTAGCGAAGAAGAATGTTTCCTTTAGCTGCTCAAAATAGGAGCGAAGCTGCCTGAATTCCTGTCTAAGCTTGTTCTGGTCGTCGGTGTTGGTAGCAATGCCCATTACTCCCGTGATACGGATATAGTGCATGTTCCGGTATTCGTCAGACTGCAGCAGGCCTACTGCTTCGTCGTAAGTCATGCCATACTTGGTTTCTTCGTCGGCAATAGATAGCTGCAGCATGCAGTTGATCGGGAAAGTACGGTTGCGCTGCTCGGCGCGCTTGTTTATCTCTATTAGTAGCTTCAGGCTATCTACAGACTGGATGGTGCCGATAAAATCAGAAATATACTTTACCTTATTTGTTTGCAGATGACCGATCAAATGCCATTCAATGTCGTGGGGGAGCAGGGCGTATTTATCTACCAGTTCCTGTACTTTGTTCTCACCAAAAAGGCGGTGCCCTGCATCATAAGCTTCTTTTATAACTTCAACAGGGTGTGTTTTTGTTACAGCCACCAGGCGAGCCGGTGTGTTGCTCAGCTGTTCGTCAAAATAGCGTATGTTATCTGCAATTTGGCTCATAGTTTTATGTATAGTTGTGAATGAGTGGTTGAGTGAATGAGTGAATTTCAAAAAATCAACCAAGTATAATTTTATAGTTCAAGTATAATCTCCCTTCAAACAAGATCCTTATAGGATGACAATACAGAATCACTTCCTAACTTTCTGACTTTCAAACTTTATAACTTCAAACTCAATCTTCCAGCACGTTGGTTACAAAGGTATTCTTCAGCAGCATCCAGGAGAGGAGCACAAGCAACGCCCACTTTAAATACACCTGGTAATAGTCGCGGGTATCGCGGAAGCGTTTCTCACTCACTTCGGTCTTCTCCAGTTTATTTATACTTCTGAACACTTCCTGCAGCGCATCTTTGCTATCCGCCCTGAAAAACTGACCACTGCTGATATCTGCTACATCGCGCAGGCTGCTCTCGTCAAGCTTGGTTTCTACAAAAAGCGTTTTTCCCTGGTCGTCTACGGCATAAGGCACTTCTCCGTCTTTACCTATACCTATGCTGTAAAGTTTTATGTTGTAGCGATTAGCCAGTTGTGCGGCCATGGCCGGGTCTAAACTGCCGGCTGTATTCTCGCCATCGCTGATAAGTATAACTACCTTACTCTTGGTCTTGGAATCACGCATGCGGTTGGTGGCTACAGCCAGGGCACTGCCTATAGCGGTTCCATCGTTCTCGATCATCTTAAACCCAATGGAATTTATACTTTCACGCAGCATCTGGTAATCGGTAGTGAGCGGAGCAAGCGAGTAGGCATCGCCGGCGAAAACTACCAACCCAATTCTATCCTGCACACGGCCATTAATAAAATCCAAGGCTACTTCTTTGGCGGCATCCAGGCGATTTGGTTTAATGTCCTGCAGTTCCATTGAGCCCGATACATCCAGGGCAAGTATGATATCAATGCCTTCGGCGGTTTGCTCTACCTGTTCGTTTATGCGTTGCGGCCGCGCCAAGGCCACCAGCACCAGCATAATAAAGAATATAAAAAGGATGTCCGGGATAAAGCGGAGCAGGCTTGTCCATTGCCATTGCAACTTGCCATCGAACATAGCCACGTTCAGCTTGTTGCGGGAATTCAGCGTGAACAGCCACTTTAGCAAAAATAACAGCGGCACTACCGGCAGTGCATACAGCACCAGCGGAAATACCCAGTCAAAAGAGCGGAGCGTGTTAAGACTGAACCATTCCAGGCTCAGCCAATCCAGCATGTCGTCTGTTATTCTTAGCATTTTTGGTTATCTCTCGTCGGGCTTTGTAACGGCTCTTGGCAAAGCGGCGCAGCAAAAGCAGGGCTTCTTTCGTGTCAGCATCAGCTTCTGTTAACATGTTACCATATATAGCTTTGTCACAAAGGCGCAGGGCGGTATTTACTTCTTCGTTGTTTTCGTAGAACTCTACAATCTCTTTGGTAGTGAAGGAGTTAATGGCACTACGCTCCAGCTTGGTCAGGTAGTTTTTCCAGAGCGATACGGCCTTCTCCATACTTTGCGAAACCCCTGTTTTTACAAAGCGGTCTACGTGTGCATTGTAGCGCGATGTAAAGTATAGATGGTCTTTGCGCAAGCGGTAAAGTTTATACTTGGTTTTAATGGTCTGGCCAAATATAAGCCATATCAGGCTCAGGAACAGTGTGCCAACTACTACCCAAAGCAGCAGCACAGGCCAGTTAAAGCGTTCTTCTACAGGCACAAGCGTTGTCTCAGATTTAAACTGCAATGGCTCATTTACTTTAGTTACCAGTTGCTGCAGTATAACCCGGCTGCTATCTCCGTTCACCCGAATGGTATCTGTGCCCTGCAGCACAAAAACTGGCAATGCCAATGCTTGCACTGCCCTGGTATCGAAGGTTCTCAACGTATAAACGGCGCTGTCAACGCTGATTCCGTTTCTGGTATAGGTAGGGTAGTAGTCTTTCCGGACCAGTTCGAAAGGGGAGAAGTTATAGTTGCTGCCGGGAAGTATAACTTCAAGTTTTTCGGGGTGCCGGTGAACCAGAGAGAAAGTAACAGGAGCCCCTATCCGGATGGTATCGTTACTGAAAGTACCCACAGGACGCAGCACCTGCTGCCCGATTGCAAGCATTGGCAGTACAACTATACTTATAAATAACAGAAACCTACGCACTTCTTTTTGTAGTTTTATTGCGGAGCCTGAACAGGTTCACCAGCTGTGGCACGTAATCTTCGTTGGCTTGTATGGCCAGGTAATTTGCCTGGTATTTCTGGCAGATGCGCATCACCTTATCCTGGTTCTCTTTATACTGCGCAAAATATTTTTTCTGGAATTCTTCCCCAGATGTATTTAGCCAGACAGTTTTACCCGACTCTTTATCCAGCACGGGCACTATACCCATACCCGGCATTTTCCGTTCGCGCACATCCACTAAATGAATCACGATCAGGTCGTGGCGACGGGCCAGCATCTGGAGCTCTTTCTCATAATTTACGTCTATAAAATCTGAGATAAGAAGAATGATACTGCGCCGCTTGATAATGTCCAATGTCAGTTTTATACCTGCCGCCAGGTTTGTTTTGGTAGATTTTGGTTGCAGCTCGTGCAGCGATTTAATGATAGTATAAGCCTGTTCGATGCCCTTGGCAGGTTTGATATACTTCTCTTTCTGGTCTGAGATGCAGATGATACCGATCTGGCTTTGTTGTTGCGCTGCTGAAATTGCTAGTACTCCGCAAATTTCCTTACCTACATCTAACTTATGTTGCTTACCGGTGCCAATAGTTTGCGAAGCGCTTACATCAAGCATCAGAAATACCGATTGCTCTTTTTCTTCGCGGTATGTTTTTACAAATGTACCATGCCCTTTAGCACTCACGTTCCAGTCTATAGAGCGTACGTCGTCACCGTATTGGTAGGCACGAACGTCGTCAAATTCCAGCCCTGTGCCTTTAAACACAGAGTGGAAATCGCCTTGCATCTGGGAGGTAATTGCCTTTCTAATCCGGATCTCGTACTTTCGTAGCTTTTGAACAAGCTCTTTCATACCCTTGTTGTCCTGGTGTGTGATTTTAAAATTAGGACATATTCCCGTAATTTACATCCGTGAAACGACTTTTCTCTATACTTTTTTGCCTTGCACTGCTGGGTTGCCAGAAGCAGGATGAAGCCGCCAAGCCTGCAGACATGATTCCGCAAGGAAAAATGGTGCAGATACTGGCTGATGTACATACCATGGAATCGCTTATCGAGTCTAATATCCCCTATCCTGACACGGCTGTGATGGTGTATAACAAACAGCAAAAACTGATACTGCAGAAGTATGGCGTTACGAAAGAGCGGTTTCACAGAACATACGAATACTACGGCAAGAACCTGGCAGAAATGGACAGGTTGTATGAGATCATCCTGGATACTTTAACAGCCCGTGAGGCAAAGCTCTCTGCTAAAAAAGAAGAGATATTAAAAGATGACGACGCAGCACAAATAGTAGATACGCTGGATGGTGATGTGATTTCTGAGCGAATTAAGGCAGATACTATAGTTGAGGAAGGGCAGGATCCGTTACGCAGGTTAAAACGCGGCCCTAACAGATTGAGACGTTTACCAGTTCCTGCAAAGGATTTGCAATAGTTGGTTTAAGTATAGCATAGTTTTATACTTGAATTCACTCAAAGTATAGTTCGAAAGTATAGTCTAACCCCAGTCTTAAGTATAGATACCGGCTAACGATCGTCTATACTTTGCCTGGCGCCAAACTGCTGATAGCAATTAAGTATTTAACGTTTATTTAGCAGTCTTTACAAAGATTATAGTTAGCTGTCTGTGCATTAATCAGACTCTTAGTGAGCCCCGGAACGCGCGGGCAGCATAGTAGGATTGCGCCCCGTTGTGGTACACAAATACATGGCCATAGCGAAAATCAGCAAATAGGGCACCGCCAAGTCCTCGGATATCAGCCGGTGTTAGTATCCAGCTCGAGGTTTTCATATCAAAGATTCCGAGTTTCTGCAGGTCCCGGTATTGTTCTTCAGTTAAGAGCTCAATGCCCATGGCTGCAGCCATATCCATCGCGTTATTTTCAGGTTTATGTTCTTTTCTCGATTCCTGCGCTTCACGGTCGTAACAAACACTTCTGCGGCCTTTCGGGCTTTCCCTTGAACAATCACAAAAGATGTAGTCGCCTGCCTTTTCATCATACCCGACAACATCCGGTTCGCCGTCAGTTCTTTCCATCTCATAAAGCGACCACAGCTTTTCAGGATGAGTTTCCAGCTTTGCCTGTACTTTAGACCAATCAAGACCTTTATGTCGGTTCATGTTTTTCTCAAAACGGATCTTTAAATAGCTGAGAAGTTCTTCCTGTTGTTCCGGTGTCAGATTCTTGTTTACCACTGTCTTGATTTGTTTACAATAGCTGTAAGTGCAATACTGATATAGATGATTATTTAGGTTTAACGGGTAGGCTATATATTTACGCTAACGTTTCGGGGCTTTGCGATGGTGGGACAATCGAAGCTCAAATCTTCAATTTTGCACAAAAGTTAAATCGAAGCACTACCGTTGAACTTTGCAGTGTCGCCCCACTATTGCAAAACCCTTGTTAGCGGTAGTTTCTTATTCAGTGAATTCTTTTAATATTTGTTTCGTTAATTTTTCACTTGTTATCAATGTCATTATTCCGCTATCTGAATAAATTAAAAATTTACCAAAAGAGGTACCTAAAAATTTTATGAAATCTATTAGTATTTCGTAATTGCTCCCTCGTCCAATTTTAAACATAAATACTTGCGTTTCTTCAGTTGTGTCGTTGTCAAAAATTAGAGAAAACAATACATCTTTATTAGAATTTGCAACTTCAACTTCATTCCCATTTCGTGTTGGTATTAGTCCAAACTTTTTAATGTTTTCGTC